>CAYQKA010000001.1:0-1687 GCA_964418055.1 uncultured Planctomycetia bacterium
GTTATACGAATTACTTCCTCAATAGTAGTAAGACCCATAAGGAATTTTTGAATTGCGTTTTCTCGCAAAGTTTTCATGCCCTTAGAGCATGCATATTCTTTTATGTCATCACTTGATGCTCGCTTTAATATCATATCCTTAATAGTATCATCTATCTCAAGCACTTCTAACGTGCCCATTCTTCCCCGATAACCTGTCTGGTTGCAATGTTTACATCCGATTGCTTGATAACCCATAATATCCTTATCAGTATTTATATCAAGTTTTTCCAGCACCTCTTTGGGAACTTTGTATTGCTTGCGACACTCTGAGCAAACCTTACGACATAATCTTTGAGCCACAGCTAATATTAAACTTGAAGATATTAAAAAAGGTTCAACGCCCATATCAATTAAACGTGTTATGGCCCCTGCTGCATCATTTGTATGCAGGGTACTAAAAATAAGTAATCCTGTCAGTGAAGATTTGACGGCAATATCAGCTGTTTCTGAATCTCTAATTTCACCGACCATAATTACATCAGGACTTTGTCTTAAAATTGAACGCAACCCTATAGAGAATGTAAGACTAATCTCCGGCTTAACTTGAACCTGAGTAATGCCCTCAACCTGATATTCTACCGGATCTTCAATAGTCATAAGATTTACATCCGGTTTATTTATTCTATTTAATATTGAATAAAGAGTAGTTGATTTTCCAGAACCAGTAGGACCAGTCACCAGAATCATTCCATAAGGACGTAATATAGCTCTATTAAATGCCGCTAGCGGCTCAGGTAAAAATCCTAATTTTTCAAGGCCAACACTTAAATTAGATTTATCCAAAGCTCTTAAAACCATTTTTTCACCGTAAGTAATTGGCAAACAAGAAACTCTAAAATCAATATCTTTCTTATCAAACTCAATCTTAAACCTACCATCCTGCGGCATTCTTCTTTCCGTTATATCCATATTGCACATAATCTTTAGACGAGCTATTAAAGCATTTTGATATTTTTTAGGAACTTCAAAGGCCTCTTGTAATTCACCATCAACCCGATATCTAATTCTTAAAACTTTTTCATATGGCTCCAAATGAATATCGCTGGATCTTCTTCGTAGGCCTTCTGTAATAATCTTATTAACTATATTTACAACTGGAATCTTTTCATCAAATTCCAGCATTTGAACATGACTTCTGCCTAGTCCTATCTCAACATCAACATTCCCACTTGATTCCTGAAGCATATCAACTACTTCAGCACCTTCTCCGCCATAATTACGGCTTATAGCACTTTTCATTTCACTCTCAGACACTATAACCGGTTTTATCGTCATATTAGTAAGAGTTTTTAAATCATCCAAAGCAAATATATTTAGTGGATCAGACATAGCAAGAGTTAAAGTGTTACCAATTTTTGAAACCGGTAAAACATAATAATGTCCAGCTACTTGTTGCGGAATAATTTTCAAAACTTCTGGCGATATTCTCATCTTAGACAATTTAATAACTGGCATATCCAATTGCTTAGCCAAACAACTCATGAGATGCTCCTCACTAATCACTCCTTGACCTATAAGAATTTTACTAAGCTGTCCTCCTTCATTCTTTTGAACCTGGATAGCCTTATCGAGAGCCTCTTGGGGTATTAGTTGACTATCAACCAATATCTTTTTTAATTTATCTTCAAAATTAATTCCTGTCATTT
>CAYQKA010000001.1:1787-17084 GCA_964418055.1 uncultured Planctomycetia bacterium
ATGTCACTTGATTAATACCATAAAGCTCATATTCAACCGGATCTTCAACAGTTACTAAATTTTTTGTAGGTTTATCAATAAATTGGAGAATAGAGTAAAGCGTTGTTGTTTTTCCACAACCCGTAGGACCACAAACTATAATCATACCGTGTGGTCTCAAAGCATTTGTTTTAATCTTTTCTAATCCATCACTTTCAAATCCAAGTTTATCAATTTCAAGAGAAGCAGCAGACTTATCCAACACTCTTAAAACAATTTTCTCACCAAAGATAGATGGCAAAACTGATACTCTATAATCAACCTCGCGTTTAGAAACTTTTGCCTTGAATCTACCATCTTGCGGTAATCTATGTTCAGATATATTAAGATTACTCATGACTTTAATTCTTGATACTAAAGCATTATGAAGTGATTTAGGAACAGGAGGACTTTCTTGCAAAATACCATCAATTCTATATCTAACTGACGATCTCTTTTCCTGTGGTTCAATAAGGACATCACTTGCCCCCCTATTAACAGCTTCGGTAAGAATGAAGTTAGTTAATCTGACAACTGGTTTCTCACCCATTTTTTCTAAAAGAGTTTCAGCATCATGAACCGCATCTTCTTTAGTCATTTTAACACTCTCTAAAGGAGCAGAAACATTATCTTTTAAAAGCGAATCAAATTTATCAGCCGCACCCGGTACATAATACTTATCTAAAGCACCCATAATCTCATCTTCAGTACTAATAATTGGCTGTATCGTAAATTTAGTCAGAGCTTTGATATCATCAATAGCAAAAACATTTAAAGGATCTGCCATAGCAATGGTAAGAGTATTGCCTATTTTAGATACCGGCATAAAAATATAACGCCTCGCAAGTTCTTCGGGAATCAATTTAACGACTTCATTGTTAATCTTCACTTTTTTTAAAGAAATCGGTGGAATTCCCAACTTTTGGCTAAGCGCAGCCATAAGGTCATTTTGATTAACAAATTTATGAGACACTAATATATCCCGCAACTTGCCTTTTTTTTCTTTTTGAATTTGAAGAGCTTCGTTTAACTGCTCTTGGGACAACAGTTTTGTATCAACTAAGATCTGCACTAGCTCTTCTTTTAAACTTTTAGCCATTACCTATTTTATTCTTTCTTTTCCTAATCGGCATTATTAACTTGCCTGGGAGCATTGCCGAAATTATATTTTGAGACATCCGTTTGCTCTGCTTGTTGATGCTTACCATAAAAATGGTCCAAAGCACCCTTTATATCACTTGCCGTACTCACAAAAGGAGTAACCTTACATCCAGTTAGATATTCAATATCTCTAATAGCAAAATCATTTAACGGATCAGCCATTACAACAGTTAAGATATTACTAATTTTATCAATCGGTACTAAAAAGTACTGCCTAGCTACATGCTCAGGTACCATTTTTACTGCCTCAACATTTACGTCATAATTTTCAAGAGGCATGTATGGAAAACCATATTGATCTGCCAAAGACATAACTAAATCCTGCTCACTCATAAACTTAAGCTCAATAAGTATTTGACCAAGAAGGCCGCCTTTTTCCTTTTGATATTTCAAGGCTTTCTCTAATTGATCAGAGGTAATAATTTTTTTATCAATTAGAAGTTGGCCAAGCTGCTTTTTCATAACCCTATCCCCTCATACTCAACCATTGTTATTTTGATGACGCTCAATGGACTCATATGCTTTTTTTGCTTTCCTTCTAACATCTTGATTGCTATATTCCATATATGATTTTAAACTTGGCAAACAAGACGGGTCTTTAATAAAACCCATTATTTCAATAATACTGCTTATTTCCTCAATCTCTCTTGTAGCTGATATTTTATACCTCAATATTTCTGAAGATTTCTGAGGATGCTTCTTTAAAAAAGTACTAACATATTGACGATTAAAATAAGCATCAAAGGGGTCAATCTTTTTATTAACGGATAAAAGAGCACTCAAAAGAGGACCAATAGCTGACTCCTGAGCAAATTCTAAAATGTGCATGACGCCTGTCAATATTTTTCTATCAACCTTGCTTCCAAATATATTAGCCACTTCCTCTAAAACCTTTTTGTCGGTGGCCATTTTTAATACTTGTTGAAGCAATTGTTTATGCGTCTCAGGCAAATCTTTCTTTTCACTTAAAACTTTCTTTACTGCATCCAGTAACAGCCCTACATTATTAAAACTCTTATTTTTTAGATAACCTGAAACTAGCTTAATTAAAGCTTTAATATACTGCTCGTAGATTTCAGGGTCTTGCTCTTGTTCCATTACTCCTAAGATAAAATCTACAATAAACTTTAGGGTTTTAATGGCCTCGTTAGAAGCTAGTATATCAATAACACTTATCAAATTAGATGAAGTATAATTTCTTACTTGTTTTTTATCTGATTTTAAATTATCCAGTATCTTCGTAAGTACTTCAATGACTTCGTCTTCCCTAGAATCAGCCAATAGATCATAA
This sequence comes from uncultured Planctomycetia bacterium, assembly GCA_964418055.1. Lineage (GTDB taxonomy): Bacteria > Omnitrophota > Gorgyraeia > JAGLLT01 > JAGLLT01 > Kappaea. The sequence continues at coordinate 4,258 of CAYQKA010000001.1, forward strand.
AAAACTTGTTTTGTACTTTCTAAAACATCTTGATCAAGAAATGCTTCTGAGCCAAGTTCTTTAATTTTGACAATTTTTTCATCTGAACTTAATTCTTTCCATAAGTCAGGTTTTAATAAATTTAGAATTTGCTCATCAGATAATCCATTCTGTTGAAATTCTGATTTAATTGAATTTAACACTTTGTCTCTTTTGTCTTCTTCTGGCAAAAAACGGCGTACATAATCTTTGAGATCATCAAATGTTAATTTCTGCTCTTTAAACCTGGCTGCCTCCTGTTTTAAGAAAGTTGCAATCTCATCATCAGACATATTAATAAAAGCATTACTTACATCTTCAGTTGAAATTCCCATATTTTTTAAATTCTTTTGACGCAAAATTTTCGAACGCAAATCAGGTTGCAAACTTAAAATAAATTTTGGAAGATTTTCCTCAAACTTGCGTTTAGCTTCTTCATCATCGGTTGATACTTCTTCGTTAATTTTTTTAAGGCTTTGTGCAACGATATTAACCTTTTCATCTATATTCATCTTGTTGTAATCAATGCCCTGAGGGCTTCCTTCGCCTTCACTGGGACCTTCAGATATAACCTTAGCTAAATAATTAGGATCCTGGCTGAACAAATCTAACATCGAAATCTGCGACCCGCTATCTGCTTGCGGCCTACCTAACATATAATTAATTAACATCACCTCGTTGATTTTTCTTTTTTTCTCCTGAGTTCTGCCAAGTTGTTTTTTCAGCATTTTTTCATAATGAACCATATTAACCTTTATCTTGCTAACATTATTAGTCTTAAGTATTGCTGGCAATCCTCCTAAGTCTTCAATTTCTGAAGTCTTCTTAGATAAAGATGAAAATAATATGTCCAGTTCTCTTAAAGCTATACTTTTTTCAAAGGAAAGCGATTGTATTCTGTATTCCTTGAGTAATTTTCCTAGACTATCGGCAATTGTTGTCTTTATTTCACGACTTTTTATTTCTCTACCATTAACCAGAAGAAAACTTTCAACTTCTGAAAATGAAATAACGTTATATTTACTAAATAATTGAGCAAGCAAATTATAAAATTCATTAGTTGAATCAAACCTCACCTTGCTACCGGCTGGATAAAGGCTAAAATTAACAATTCCTGTTTTAAGAGATACTATTAATTGTGAAACAAAACCAAAATCTTCATTTTTTAATGGTTCTACTGCTAATGCTAATTCTTCTTCTTCTTCATCTTTTAAACCCGCCAATTCCTGAGATAACACTTGTTGTAAATATTGATTAGCTTCAACCGGATTAAAGCTTTTATCAGCTTTAGCCTGAGCTATCTTAGAATAACTATTCGCTTTAATGTCATCCTTTGCTTTCTTAAAATGATAAGCCAAAAGGCTGGCTATAGCTTGAGGGTTAGAAGAACTCATTTCCTCTGCAATTTGAGCAAACTTTCCATGCAGCTTGTCCCGTTCTTCTTCTTTGACCTGTGCATAAACAACTTCCCAAAGCAATTTATTTCTGAAAGTATATATAGCCTGCCCATCAAATTCTCTCGATTCAATGAGTTTTTCATTAGCGGCCCTGTCTATCATTTCTTCAATGTAGCCAGGGTTCTTTCCAATCATCTTTTGAAGCGGTTCTAAAGTAAACTCCTGCCCCAAAACAGCTGCATTAGATAAAAACTGCCTGGTTTCATCATCCATATTTTTTACTTTTTGCTCAAGTATTTGCTTAATACTTGAAGATATATCTTCCTCCTTAACATCTTTATGCTGCCAAGTACCTTCTTTAAAAAATATTATTCCTTTCTCAACGAAATGTTTTAATGATTCCTCAATAAAATAGGGATTACCTTCAGTCCTCTTATAAAATTTTTGAAGTAACTCTTGATCAAATTGCATTCCTTCAAATATCGCCATAACCATTGATTGAGTTTCATCAGTATTAAATAATTTTAATTCAACATTAATAGTATTTTCATCATATTGCAATTTAGCAAATTGCTCTTTTAATTCTGGCTCACGTTCTAGCCTTCTTTGCAATTCAGAAAACCTTAAAGCACCCATAAAAGTAATTCTTTTGTTCTTACGATTAGCTTGCATGTAATTAATTAAAGAAATCGTAGCCATATCTACCCATTGAAAGTTATCAAAACTTACCAAAAATTGCTTTACATCTGATACCTTGCATAATAAATTGACTAAACCATTAAACAAATTAAGCCTTGAATTCTTATCATAAACATTATTAATATCAATTTTTTTTGAGGTATAGTCTGCTAAAGCTGGCTCTAAATCAAAAAGCTGAGCAACCTCTTCATCTGCCAAGGAATCCATAATAACATTGGCTTCTTCTTTTAATGATTTTAAAAATCTTTCCAGGTTAGCTGATAAAACCTGATATGGTTGATCAGAGATTGCTTCTGTACATCTCGCCGTAAAGCACAAACTCTCTTTTTCAAAGGCATATTTTCTAATTTCTGATTGCAACCTAGTCTTACCTAAACCGGCTTCAGCCGATAACAAAACCACTTTTGAAATATTCTCATTAAAGCATACATCTATAGCTTGCTTCATTTTAGATAGTTCTACTGATCTAGCAATTATTCTTTGACAAGGAAAAATTTCTAGAATTTTATTCTTATTCAGGATGTCTTCTGGAACATCAACAAAAACGGAAACCTGGTTACGTCCGCTTCGCTTTGACAAATATAAGGCTTCATCAGCCCTATAAATTAATTTTTCAGCGTCTTGAGCATCGCGTGGAAAAACAGCCATACCTAAACTTAATGTCAGATTTAAATCTGGCTGAGCATTTTCACCAACAAAAGAATATTGAGAAACTTTGCCGATAAGCCTCTTGGCAATTTTTAAAGAATCGCTTTCCTCGGTCATGGGAAGAATGACCACAAATTCATCACCCGCATATCTAATAATTTCATCTGAATCTCTAAAGCTTTCTCGCAATAGGTTAGATACTTCAGTCAAGACTTTATCACCTCTTTGATGCCCATAGGTATCATTGACATCTTTAAATTTATCAACATCAATCATATATAATGATAAAGGGTAATCATTCTTAGCAGCTTGCCTGATTATTTCAGGCAAACGTTTATGTAAAAATCTACGATTATGCAACTTCGTTAAATCATCTTTATATATTAACTCTTGAGCTATAAGCGCATCTTTTTCAAGTTGAGATTGATCTAGCTTACGACGTTCTTTCTGCATTTATGATTCTAAACTCCTAATTTCAGCATTCTTTTTAAATCATCAATTTCGCTCGTTCTGGCAATTGCATCTTCATAGCTTATTTTTTGCGTTCGATATAATTCATAGAGGCTTTGATTCATTGTCCTCATGCCATCTTTTTGCGAAGTTTGAATAACGGAATATATTTGATGAACCTTTTGATCTCTTATTAGACTTCTAACAGCTGGAGTTAGTTTTAAAACTTCTAAAGCTAAGGCCCTACCAGTATCATCTGTTTTGGGAACTAATTGCTGTGCTAAAACAGCATTGAGAACAAATGATAACTGCACCCTTACCTGTTCTTGTTGATGCTGAGGAAATACGTCTACAATTCTGTTAATTGTTTGAGCAGAATCGGATGTGTGCAAAGTTGCCAAAACTAGATGCCCTGTTTCAGCGGCATTTAAAGCCAATTCAATGCTTTCTAAATCTCTCATCTCACCAATTAAAATCACATCAGGATCCTGCCTGAGAATATGTTTAAGAGCTTCTGCAAAGGAATGTGTATCATGACCAACTTCACGCTGATCAATTACAGCTTTTTTTCCGTTATATACATATTCAATAGGATCTTCAATAGTAACAATATGCACTGGCCTATCATTATTAATAAATTCAACCATTGAGGCTAATGTAGTTGATTTTCCACTACCGGTAGCCCCCGTCACTAAAACTAATCCTTTATTCTTCTTGCACAAATCAACTAATACATTGACCGGTAAACCACATTCTTCAAAAGACATTATATGAGCTGGTAATGATCTAATCGCCATACCTAAATTACCTCTTTGATAAAACATATTAGCTCTAAAACGAGCTACATCTCCCAAGGCGAAAGACATATCAAGTTCCAAATCTCTTTCTAACTCTTTCTTTTGATCATTACTTAAAATACTATAAATTAAATTTTTTATGTCTTCATTTGAAAGTTGATCAAACTCACAAGAAATGAGCTTTTCATCAATTCTAATATGCGGAGGGAACCCTGCGGACAGATGCAAATCTGAAGCACCTTTTTGTATTAATAAATTCAAAATTTCTTTTAAATCAGTTAACTTTGCCAATTTAAACCTCCTTTAAAAAAGGACGAATTATTTAGGCGTATATCATATTGCCTTCTTCTGTTTGACCTTTAGCTAAAAGCATCTTTGCTTTACTTATCAACTCTTCGCCCCTCATACCATCAATCGGATTAGATGTTACCGCACCACTTATACTTATTTTCTTATTAGGCATTTCTTCCTGATCAACAAATTCAAATTCATCAATCATCTGCCTGACTTTATCAGCTACCAAATGCGCCTCACGCTTATTTCTCTCAGGAAGTATTACTGCAAATTGACTATGATCAAAACGGGCAACCTTATCAATTTGATCCGCGCTTGTTTTTAATATTGAGGCAACTCTTTTTAAAATATCTTCGGCCGCAGCTTTTCCAAATTTATCTTCATACAAATCAAAATTATCAATATCAAACAATATAAATGAACAGGGCCTCTGATACGTTATAGACCTCTCAATTTCTTCATTCAATCTCTCTTTAACAAATTTGACATTAAAAAGGCCTGTTAACTCATCACTAACCGACAACTCTTCTGTTCTCTTCATTAACCAATTATTTTCCATGGCAATGGAAACCTGTTTGCTAAACACTCTCATCAAATCAATATCGTCATCAGTAAAAGAAAAATTTTCTTTATTATTCCCTAATATTAGAGCACATTGAACTTGACCATGTAAAATAACAGGAAATTCAATGACATTTTTTAGTGCTAATTCATTTGACAATTCTTTGGTAAGATTAGTACTTTTATGTTGAATATCCAATATAAGTGTTTCTCGCTGTTTGGATATTCTTGACAAAACCCCTTCAGAGAAATCTTTTTCCAGGCCTTCAATCTCTTCGGGTTTTAAATTGCTAGTCGCCTTAAGCCTAACTGTTCCATTCTTATCATCAAAAATAGCCAGAAAACTTTTCTCACAATCCATAACGTCTGGTAAACGCTCGATCACAGTTTGAAGAATTATATTTAAATCCTTAGCGCTTGACATAATGCTGCTAACTTGAAAAAGCGTTGAGAGAGCAATCATTTTTTGATTTATTTCAAGATTAATTCCCCTAATTCTCTCTTCATAACCTTTTAAAGTATCGACATTACTTGTCAGCTTAGAAGCCATCTTATTAATCGAATGGCTCAAGTCACCTATTTCGTCTTCTCTATTAACTGGAATTTCCTGGAAATCATTGCCATCATTATAAAGCCTAACTTTTTCCGCGATGTCAATTACAGGTTCAACAATACTCTTGGCAATAAATAAACCTAAGACTGTTATAACGATAGTTATTAAGAGTATTAAGGATATATCTCCCATAACAAAGAATTCATTTTTATATGCATATACACTGATAATAACCCCGCAGACTAGTAGCGGCACAACAGACATAAGGCTAAAGGCAAGAATAAGTTTATACCTTAGACCCTTAGGCATAAGAGACATGCTTTTAAATATATTACTCATTTTAAATCCTCCCCTAAAAAAAAGGTAAGTTTATATACGTCCAATAGTTAATATGTATTCAAAGTATACAATATAAAGTAATAAGAGTCAAGAAACCTGATTACTACACTTCAAATTTAATATTGAATAGAATTCCCATTAACACTGAAAAAATAATCATAGCAGAACCGCCGTAGCTAATGTAAGGTAGGGGTAAACCAACCACGGGCATCAAACCTATACACATACAAATATTAATAATAACTTGCATAGCAATTAAAACACAAATACCTGTAGCAAGTAGTTTTTTTGACATACTTGATGCATGCATAGCAATATCCAAACCTTGGATTATCAAAAAGTAGAAAAGAGCTATAATCAACATTGCACCTAAAAATCCCCACTCTTCTCCAATTCCGGAAAATATAAAATCAGTGTGATGTTCCGGTAAAAAATTGAGCTGGCTTTGAGTACCGCTTAACCATCCTTTACCCAAAAAACCTCCTGAGCCAATGGCAATTTTAGATTGAATTATGGTATACCCTGAACCGAGAGGATCAGCATTTGGATTAATAAAAACCATAAACCTTGATTTTTGATAATCTTTCAATAAAGACCAAAACAGAGGTGATACAGCTATAGCTGAAAAAAACATTAAAACAATATAACGTAACCTAAAACCCCAGACATAAAGCATAGAAAGAGCTACTGGTATAAAAACTAAGGCTGTGCCAAGATCTGGCTGCATCATAATAAGCAAAACTGGTAACCCGGTTAGTGCTAAAGCAACGAATGTACATTTAATTCCATTTTCATTATATTTATATGAAGATAAAAAACGAGCCAGCGTTAATATAAATATTAGTTTCATTAATTCAGAAGGCTGAATATTAATACCTCCAAAACTAACCCACCTAACTGCCCCCAATCTAGGCTGAGCCACCAATATAACATAGATCAGTAAAAAGATACCTAAAGCATAAAGGACATAGGAAAAATCTAACAGTCTCCTGTAACCAATTATCAGTATAGCCATTATTGCAACTAGACTAAGAATAATCCAAACAAGCTGATGGCTTATATATGCTGCATTATCTATTTTACCTTTACTAAACGAAGCACTATATAAAGCTAAGAACCCGACGATAACTATTAAAAAATAAGTCAGCGGCAAACTTATATTTTTGTTTTTAAAATTATTCATTGTTTAAATAATATCCTCATCCTTCATATAAGAAATTATTTTTTGTGCTATCCCTGCGGCTTCATATCCCCCACTGCCGCCATGTTCAATAAAAACAACAATCGCATACATGGGAGCATCATATGGAAAAAAACAAATAAACCCAGCATGTGTCTTTCCTTGTGGATTCTGAACAGTAGCTGTTTTTCCAGCAATGTTAATACCTTTTACTTGAGCTCTTTTACCTGTGCCCATTTCAGAAACTACTAAATCCATACCTTCACTTATTGCATTTAAATTATCCATTTTAAAATTACATGACTCAATCTTACCTACCCCAATATCAATATCTTCAATTCTATTTACTAAACTAGGAGTTACAAGATACCCTCCATTTGCAATCACAGAAGCCATTCTTAATATTTGCAGTGGAGTAACTTGTAAATAACTTTGACCTATCGCAAGCGAAACTGTATCACCATCATACCAACGATCATTATATATCTTTCGCTTCCAATGACGGTCAGGAACTAAACCTGCCTGCTCTGAGGGCAAATCAATTCCAGTGATTGCCCCAAACCCAAATTTTCTAGAATAATCACTAAGATTATCAATTCCAACTTTAAGACCTACTTTATAACAAAAAACATTACATGAATTCTTAAGTGCTAAAATAACATTTTGATTTCCATGACCTTTTCTGTACCAACATTTAAACTTTCTCTTGCCAAGCATTAAAAAACCTGGACAATTAAACTCACTGCTTCTATTAATAGCGCCAGTTTCAAGTCCTGAGATAAGCGTCACGATTTTAAATACTGATCCACAAGGATAAACAGCTTGTATGCTACGATTAAGAAGCGGCGTATTGTTCGGCGAAGTATCAAAAATGACTCTTATTTCTTTATTTTTTTGAGCATTAGGATTTATAAATATATTAGGGTTATAACTTGGTACACTAACCATAGCTAGTATTTTGCCATCATTAGGGTTCATAACACAAACAGCGCCCTTTTTGTTTTCAATAAGTGAATAAATATAATTTTGCAAATCAAGATCTATAGATGTATATATATCTTTACCTTTTTGGGGTTTTTTATATCCAATAAGACGCAAATGACGTCCTCGATTATCAACTTCTATCTGAAGCCCGCCATCTTCACCCTTAAGATAACTATTATAACTACTTTCAATACCAGTTCGGCCAACTAAATCAATAGACTTATATCCATAGTATTTAAGCTTTTTATATTCCGCAGCAGTAAGTTTACTTACATATCCTAATACATGGGCCAAAGATTCTTCATACAGATATTCCCTAAGTGGCGCAGTCTGAATAAAAACTCCTTCATAATTAAGATTATTTTCTTCAATATATAATGCCTGTTCTTGTGGAATATCTTCGGCAATGATTGCAGGAACAAAATAATTTATTGTATTTCGCTTCAGATTACTCTGTAATATTTTTTCACTCATTCCAACAACTAAAGAAAGATCAGATAAAAGGTTTTCATTTTTCATTGCTTCATCAGGAATAACCGCTAAATTAAAGGAAAGTCTACTCTTAGCTAAAATATTGCCATCTCGGTCATATATATCCCCCCTGGATGCAATTATGGGATTTATTCTAATTCGATTCTCTTTGCTAAGACTGCTATAATAACCATAATTAACAACTTGAAGCTTAAAGAGACCGATAGCAACTACAATAAAGAGAAAAGAAAGGACAATTTTTAAATTTCTTACTTTCATAATTTATATCATCTTTAGTGGTTTACCAATAATAAAGTAAAGTATATAAAAAGGTATAAGCGCATAAAGAGCTGCCGGAATAATGAGATTTTTAAATGTTAGATAAAAACCAGGAAGCTCAATGTCAACCCTGGCAAAAAAATAATAAAGCGTATAAGATAAAATAAACACTCCGAAACTAACTAAAAAGAGTGTCCATTTATTTTGAGTATCAATTATTTTTTTATTTATTTGGATTACAAGAAAGATACATAAGAAAACAAAAATATTCAATCCAAAAGATCCGCCAGAAAAAATATCGCAAGCCATACCAACAAAAAGAGCAATAAGGAATGCAGTTAGTGTTTCGGAAAAAAAACTAAAGAACACAACTAATGCAAGTGCAAGATCTGGTTTTATGCCAAAAATAGCAAAGTAATTTAAAAAACTTACCTGAGCTAAGACGCTTCCAATAGTTAAAATGATAATAATTATTGTTGTTCTTTTAGGCATAGAACATCTTCTAAGTTGATTAAGTTATATTCAGGCTTAACTATTGATGTTTTATAAGTATAAGACGGATCATAATCAATACTTACAATTTTACCAACATATATACCTTCTGGGTAAATTGAACTATTTGCTGATGTAATAATGCGATCACCAATAATAATCTTGCTATCAAGAGGTAAATATTTCAATCTACATAAACCGTCGTAGAAACCTTCTAAAATAGCTTCATCTCTGGTTCTTTGCACCTTCACAGCAACCTTGCTTGCCGGATCAGTAATCAACATAACCCTTGAATACCCTTCATTCGCATTGATAACTTTACCTGCTAAACCTCCAAAATAAATTACACCCACCGCATTCCTTATTCCAGACCTGGAGCCTTTGTTAAGCAACAATGTGTTTCTCCAGTTGGAAGGATCCCTGCCGATTACATGACAGGCAATAGTATCAAAAGATAAACTTTTCTTATAGTCTAACAGACTTTTAAGCCTTTGATTTTCAAGTAGAAGTTCATCAGAAGATTTAACCTCATAATGAATTTTAGTCAGTTTATCCTTAAGGTCCTTATTTTCTTCGAGAAGCCTTTTATATTGAAGCATGCCTATCATATCTTTTGAAGAAACATCAGATACGTAAAGCGGAAATTGGGAAAGATAAATTATGGGTAACTTAATTTTTGAAGATATTGTATCCGGAAGGAATATAATAGAAATTACTATTAAAAATAATATTATTACTAGCCATTTATGAGTTCGCGCTGTCACATCCCACTATCCTATGTTTCATATTTACTAAGCTCAGCTATTTTTTTTAGATATTTTATTTCGTCCAACATCTTGCCAGTACCCAGGCAAACTGCTGTGAGTGGATCATCAGCTACGGTCACGGGTAAGCCAGTCTCTTCTGATAATAGTTTATCTAAATTACGCAACAAAGCTCCGCCACCCGCTAAAATAAGTCCTCTATCAACTAAGTCGGCAGACAATTCAGGAGGAGTTCTCTCAAGCGTTTGTCTGACAGATTCAACAATAAGAGCTATAGGCTCTGATAATGCCTCTCTAACTTCTTCAGATGTTATTGTTAATGTTTTAGGAAGCCCGGCCACCAAATCACGTCCCTTAACTTCCATACTTAATTCTTCATCCAAGGGATAAGCTGAGCCAACCCTAATCTTAATCTCTTCAGCAGTCCGTTCACCAATCATTAGATTATAGACTTTTTTCAAATGCCCAATAATGGAATTATCCATTTCATTGCCGCCTATTCTCAATGATTTAGCACAAACTATCCCGCCTAAAGAAATAATAGCTATCTCTGTGGTACCACCACCTATATCCACAATCATGTTGCCAGTTGGCTCTTGTATGGGTAATCCAGCACCAATAGCAGCTGCAAGTGGCTGCTCAACCAAATAAACTTGTCGCGCACCAGCGTGTTCAGCAGAATCCTTAACAGCCCGCCTCTCAACTTCAGTAATGCCTGAGGGAATAGCAACGACTATACAAGGCCTGATGAATGTTCTACTCTTATGAGCTTTTCTAATGAAAAATCGCAACATACTCTCTGAAATCTCAAAATCAGCGATAACACCATCTTTCATTGGCCTAATAGGAACAATGCTTCCAGGGGTTCTTCCTAACATTCTCTTTGCCTCTTCCCCTACTGCCAATACTTTTGATGTTCCTTTTTGAATAGTAACTACAGATGGCTCACATAAAACAATACCCTGGTTTTTTACATATACCAGTGTATTAGCTGTACCTAAATCTATGCCAATATCATTTGAAAAGAAACCGGCTAAATTATAATAAACATCTCTAATAAAAATAAATATTTTTTTCATTCTTTCCCTGCCTTTACTCGCTTAAAGAATTATAACAAAAAGAAGTACTCATTGTCAAATAGTTTTTACATACTCTTATACATTTAAACAAGTTACACAATTACTTGCATTAATTTCTTGTGAAAATCAGGGAATGACGTTTCAATACAAGCAGTATCTATAACTTCTGTTATTCCCTTGGCAACTAATCCAGCTATTAAAAAACTCATAGCTGTACGATGATCAGAAAAACTATTAATCTCTGCCCTTTGTAAAGCAGTAGGGCCGGTTATATAAATATCATTCCCCTGAACATCAATATTTGCTCCCATTTTATTCAATCCAATAGTCATAGATTTAATTCTATCGGTTTCTTTAACTCGAAGCTCAGCAGCATCTTTAATCAAGCTAATTCCGTGAGCTTGTGTAGCAGCAATCATCAAAATAGGAATTTCATCAATTAATCTAGGTATAATATTTTTTTCAATTGTAAAAGGTTTTAGATTAGAAGACTTAGCACATATATCAGCTAAAGGTTCAATTGCTTGAGGTACTCTATTTATAATCTCCAGATCAGCACCCATTTGCTCTAAAACATCCAATAAACCTGTTCTGGTTTTATTTATTCCGACATTCTTAATTATAATTTCAGAATTTCCTGTGATTAAGGCAGCTATGATAAAAAAAGCTGCGCTCGAGATATCAGCTGGTATTTGAATATCTTGAGCTTCTAACTCATTAGTTGGGTTAATGGTCACCTTCAAACCGTCAACTTCAATATCTGCACCAAATGCCTTAAGCATATTTTCAGTGTGATCTCTGGATTTAAACGGTTCAGTTACAGATGTTGGACCCGCAGCTCCTATACCAGCTAGCAATATAGATGACTTGACCTGAGCACTTGATACCGGACTAATATAATCGATTCCCTTTAATCTTTTACCCGTAATAGTTAATGGCAAATGATCTGCTTCATCAGACCCCCTAATGTCGGCACCCATCATTTTTAACGGTTGTGTTATTCTTTTCATTGGCCTTAAAGACAAAGAATCATCACCAGTTAAAACACAAGACAATGAACTCCCGGCTAAAATACCAGAAGTTAATCTTAGGCCAGTACCTGAATTACCAAAATATAAATTACTTTTTGGCTGCTTTAGAGATTCATAACCATTAGACCTAATAAGATAAGAACCTTTATCCTTCTCAATAATCTCAATCCCTAACTTACGAAATACATCTATTGTCCAAAGGCAATCTTCACTTTCTAAAAAATTACTTATATAAGTTTCGCCTTTACTAAGACTTCCAATCATCACAGATCTATGTGATATGGATTTATCAGCCGGGGCAATAATCTCACCTTTAAGTTGATTGTGATTTTCTATATTTATTCTTTTCATTTCAAAAAAAAGGGGCTAGATTAATCTAACCCTTGTAAGAGCACAGATTTAATGCTCCCTATATTTCAAAGTTTTTTTACCTCGTCATCTTCCTGAATTTCACCATTGAGGTCTTCGGCTAATATCTTTGCTGATGACATATCTTTATATACTTGTTCAACTTCAACCTTAGCTAAAAGTTCACCATTTCTATAAACACCAAATTGAGCACCAATTCCTACACCGTTTTGTTCGCCCAAATCAATTACTATAAAGTTAAATTCTTTATTCACTACTAAAACTCTTCCGTCACCAATAACTTCATCAGCTTTAACTATAACAGTTCCAAGTTCTACTTCATCTTCTAGATTAGAAGATATCACATTACCAGAACTAATTTTAGCCTCTAAAGCTTTTTTAGCTAATCTTATTTGGTTAAGTTTATTTAGAAGTTCTTCGTT
>CAYQKA010000001.1:17184-41588 GCA_964418055.1 uncultured Planctomycetia bacterium
GATGCATCTCCTTTTACTCCATAGCTAATGTCCCCCATTATAGGGTGATTAATATGCTTAAGATGAACTCTTATCTGATGAGTTCTACCAGTTTTTAAATTCAGACTGATGACTGTTTTGTTTTTGTAGCGTTTGATAACATTATAATTGGTTATTGCATCCTTATCAGAATTAAAATCCACCACCCTTTTAAGTCTTTGGGTTACTGAACGACCTATAGGAGCATTAATCATTCCTTGATCAAATTCTACAATCCCAAAAACAACAGCCATATACTCCCGAAGAACAGTTCTCTCTTTAAATTGGAGGGCAAGTTTTTCATGAGTTTCATTATCCTTAGCAATCACAAGCAAGCCTGATGTATCCTTGTCTAATCTATGAACAATACCTGGTTTAAGTGAACCAGCTATATCTGAAAGCATATCAAAATTAAAAAGTAACGCATTTACTAAAGTATGTTGAATACCGGCTGATGGTGGATGCACCGTCAACCCCGCAGGCTTGTTAAGAACAACTAAATAATCATCCTGATAAATAATGTCTAACTCAATATCTTCTGGTAATAAAATTTTATTTTCTTTTTCTTCTAAAGAAACATAAACTTCTTCCCCGGCTTTTAAAATATAGCGTGGTTTCATTAATGCATCATTTATAACAACTTTTCCAGCATCAATTAGCTTGCGAATTTCGCTTCTTGAAACATAGTCAGAAAGTTTATCCGCCAGATATTTATCAAGGCGCATACCAGCATCATCTTGAGAAATCTTAAGTATTTTTTTTTGCATTTTGCTTTAACCACACATAAAAACAGACAAAAAATATAATAAAAAATAAACTAATTAATTGTGTTAGACTCAAACCCAGCCAGATACGACATAAATCCCCCCTCAAAAAATCTATCAAAAATCTTATGAAACCGTAAAATATAAAGTAGAGACAAAATATTTGTCCAGAAAAACGACTTCTTTCATAAATGAGATTCAATGTAACAAAAGATCCAAGCCAGGCAAGTGAATAATATAATTGTGTTGGATAAACAGAATACAACAGTTGTGGAAATTTCATACCTAAAATTGAATTTGTAACCTTACCGTAACAACACCCATTTAAAAAACATCCTATGCGCCCTACTGACTGTCCTAAAGCAACATAGGGAATCAATAAATCGGCTATAGGTAAAAACGCTATTTTTTTCTTCTTTAAAAATAACCAACCACAAAAAACTGACAGGACTAGACCACCTTGATAAGCCAAGCCCCCATGCTGAATCATGATTATTTCTAAAGGATTATTTAAATAGAATTTTATATTTACGATTACATGCAACAAGCGACCACCAATAATACCGCCAATTAAAAGCCAAATACTTAAATCAATAATTAATTGACTATCAATGTTAAATATTTTACATTTCTTAGTTATCAAAAAAATTGCTACTAAAAAACCAGTAGCTAAAAGCAAACCATAAGAATGTACTGTTATAAAACCAAATTTGCATATTTCGGGGTGCATTAATTAACTCCGCAATTTTTCTGATTCTGATTAAATGTTGTTATAAAAAGAAGTATGATGCCGCAAGTAATCGCTGTATCAGCTAAATTAAAAACAGGCCAAAACCTAAAGTCAATAAAATCGATTACGTATCCAACTTGTAATCTATCAATTAAATTGCTTAAAGCTCCAGCTAATATCATAGAATAAGCAGATCTGATGAGTACATTTCTGACAGGAGTTTTGAAAATTAAAATTATGATAAAAATTATAGCCAAAAGGCTTATATAGACAAAAAAGCTGTTATTATCTGCAAAAAGCCCAAAAGCTGTACCGGTATTATAAACTAGTCGCATATCACATATGCCACAATCTATGTAATTACCATCACTTAATCTTACAATAAAAAAAAGCTTGAGTATCTGATCCAAGCCAATAATACTCAATCCTACTAAAAAAGGAACGATATTAAGAATGACCGTTTTCTTTTTCTTCCTGGTGCTCAATGCATAATTCTGCATATGGCATAGCCTTTAATCTTTTCTCTGTTAATTTTTTCTTACATTCAGAACAAAATCCATAAGTTCCATCTTTTATCCTTTTGAGGGCTCCGTTAATCTGCCGCAATAGGTCTTCTTCACTACCAACTAAACCAATTGAAAAATCACGATTATAATTATCAGTAGCCAAATCAGCGATATGCAATGTATGGCTTGACAAATCTCCAGAAGATTCCTTAATATTCTGAAGTGCATCATCACCCAAATGTTGTATTTCGCTTATTAGGATTTCTTTTTGCTTTTCGAGAAGTTTCTTAAAAATATTAAGTTTTTCTTTTGATAATTTTTTAACTTTTACCATCTGGATCCTCCTTAGAATTAATACGAATAAATATAAATTAATGCAAATGATTAATTGCTTCAGCACATCTAGAACATATCTCAGTTAGCCCTTTGCGATCATCAAATTTTTCTACATAACGCCAACATCGTGGACACTTAACTCCATCAATTTTTTCAACCACAACACCCAGATCTTTACACTCTGGAGAACATTCAGCTTCATTTGGCATTTTCTCAAGCTGCACTAATTGAACCTTTGAAACAATAAATACATCAGCCAATACTTCTTCGTGTGCCTTAAGTAACACAAGGAGTTTTTCGCTAGTTGCGCACAATGTAACTTGTGCTTCAAGGGCATTTCCAATTTCTTTATTCATCCGCTTTTGTTCTAAAGCTTTTAAAACAACATTCCTAATAACTGATATCTCATTCCAATCACTTCTTATTTTTTCATTTACCCATATATCTGGAGTCGCCTTTTCATCAAAGCTATCAACAAATATAGTCTTCTTTTTTTCAGATAAAGGTAGATAACCATAAACCTCCTCTGCAGTAAAAGCAAGAATTGGTGCAATAATTTTATTTAATAGAACAGCAATATGATAAAGGACTGTTTGAGCTGAACGCCTAGCATCTGAATCGGTTGCCCAAGTATATAACCTGTCCTTTAATACGTCAAGGTAAAAAGAAGACATATCTACTGTGCAAAAATTATATATTTTCTGAATAACTTTATGTAATTCATAAGAATCATAAAGTTTTATGCAATCATCATAAGTCTGTTTCAAACAATCCAAAGCCCATTTATCAATTTCTAATAAATCATCATAGTTAATATTATTCTTGGAAAAATCATAATCATAGAGATTACCAATAATAAATCGTAAAGTATTTCTTATCTTGCGATAAGCATCACTAACTCTCTGAAGAATCTCATCAGAAATACCAACATCATGGTTATAATCACTAAAAGCTACCCAAAGCCTCAAAATGTCTGCTCCCATCTGTTTAATGATCTTTTCAGGTGAGACAGCATTTCCAGAAGACTTTGACATCTTTTTACCCTTAGCATCTACAATAAAACCATGAGTTAAAACTTGTTTATAACTAGGTTTTTCCTCTATTGCCATAGCAGTAATCAATGATGTCTGAAACCAGCCTCTATGCTGATCGCTACCTTCCAGGTAAAGGTCAGCCGGATAATTTAGCTCATCGCGCTTGCGCAAAACAGCCTGATGACTTACCCCAGAATCAAACCAAACATCTAAGATATCGTCTTCCTTACTAAATTCAGATGAGGAACAATTAGGACACTTGTAATTATCAGGCAAAAAGTATGCAGCGTCTTTTTCATACCAGACATTTAAACCTTGCTTCTCAACAATATCAGCTGTCGCTGATATAATTTCATAATCCAAAAGAGGTTGCTTGCATTTATTGCAGGAAATTACAGGCACAGGTACTCCCCAATATCTTTGGCGTGACAAACACCAGTCCGGCCTATTTTCCACCATAGCAGAAATCCTTGCCCTACCAAATTGAGGAATCCATTCAACATCTTTATTGATTGTATCTAATAATGTAGCCCTAAAGCCATTATGATCAATATTCATAAACCATTGCTCAGTTGCTCTAAATATAATCGGTTTTTTACATCTCCAGCAATGTGGATATGAATGGGTTATCTTTTCTTGCAATAACAGCGCCTCTTTATTTTCCAACTTTTCAATTATTGCTTTATTAGCTTGAAAAATGCCCAAGCCGGAAAATTCACCAGCAGATTCATCAAATTTGCCTTTATTGTTCACAGGCATCAATATCTCAAGCTCATTAAATTGATCTTTATGTTTTAAATATGTTAGATAGTCATCTTGCCCATGGCCGGGAGCCGTATGCACACATCCGGTTCCATCCTCACTGGAAACATAATCAGCCGTAAGAATAATAGAATCTCTATCAATAAATGGATGTCTGCATTTTAAACCTAAGAGTTCATTGCCTCCAGAAATAGAAACAATATCATTGTATTCCTTAATTCCCAGCTTCTTTAGTAAAGATTCGAGAAGGTTGTTGGCCAAAAACCAGATTTCACCATTTACTTCAATAAATTTATATTGTAATTTAGGACTGAGAGCAACTGCAATATTAGAGATTAATGTCCAAGGAGTTGTTGTCCATACCAAAACATAGAAATCACGATCGCTATATTCTTTGAGCTTGCTCAAATTATCCTTCAAGGAAAGGCTTGCAACACTATCTTTATTTAACTTGAATTTAACGTAGACTGAAGGGCTAACGTGATCTTCATATTCAACTTCAGCTTCAGCTAATGCAGTTTCACACTCAGCGCACCAATTTACGGGCTTCCTGCCTTTATAAATATAATCCTTCCTAACTAACTCAGCAAATGCTCTAACAATCTGCGCTTCGTAAACATGATTCAAAGTAAGATATGGTTTTTGCCAATCAGCAAAAACACCCAAGCGTTGAAATTCTGCTCGCTGAATATCCACATGCTTAAGAGCATACTCTTTAGCTTTCTCTCTAAACTCAAGACGGGAAATCTGATCCTTTGTAATTTTGAGTTCTTTAAACAACTGATGCTCAACCGGCAAACCATGACAATCCCACCCAGGTACAAAGGGGCAATTATATCCAGCCATGATTTTGTATTTAAGAACAATGTCCTTTAAAACTTTATTAAGGACATGACCCATATGAATGCGGCCATTAGCATAAGGAGGGCCATCATGAAGGATAAATTTTGGTTTATCTTTGTTTACCTTTACGATATGCTCATATATATCAAGCTTGGCCCAAGATTCCAGAATCTCAGATTCTCTTTTAGCCAAGTTTGCTCGCATTGGCATATCAGTTTTTGGTAAATTTAAGGTTTGTTTGTAGTCTTTAGATTTTTCCATAATTAAAAATTAAAGCTTTAGAATTAATACAGATAACCATTTTTCAATTATTCTTAAAAGTATAATGGCTATAATTGGAGATAAATCCAAACCACTTCCCCCGAAAACAAAAACTAATCTCAAAGGTTTCAGAAGAGGTTCAGTTATCTTGCGAATTATTTCATAAAAACTACTGGAAATATGGGGATTTATCCAGCTTAAAATTATTCTAATAAAAATTAATAAGCTCAATCCACTTACCAAGTATTGTAAAATAATTAGTAAATAATATAGGGTATCTTTACCTATTGACATATTATTTTGATAATTCCTTTGCTCTCTTTATAGCTGCTTTTAAAGCTGAATCCAAAATCTTATCCATTTTCTTCCTCTTAAAAACTGAGAGTGCAGCCTCAGTTGTCCCTCCCTTTGAAGTAACCTGCTGCATCAAATTCTCTGCATCCAATATATTCTGATCTAAAAATAGACTACTAGCCAAAAGCGTGTGATTAAACATTTTTTTAGCTTTAGCCATATCAAGGCCAGCTTGATGAGCAGAACATACAAGTGTCCGACTTAAGAAAGCAATATAAGCTGGTCCGCTTCCAGATAAAGCCGTTACTACATCCATCTGTTTCTCAGTTACATCCGTAACGATACCAATTAAGCTAAAAAGCGCTTTAGATATATCCTTTACTCTTTTAGTCTCACCTTTAGCGAAAGATACTGCCGTAGCACTTTCATTTACAAAACAGCCTAAATTAGGCATCACTCTCACCACATGGGTATTTTTAAGATACTTATGTAGAGTCTTTATGCTGACTCCGGCCGCAATAGAAATTACGATCTGCTTACTCTTCACACTCAAACACATTTCCTCTAAAACAACCTTAATGTCTTGAGGTTTTACCGCAATCACAATAACGTCTACTTCTTTTATTAAATCCTCATTATTCAATTTAGATTTAATGCCCAAATGCTTACCCAAATTAAGCGAAGTATTTTTTTTAACATCACTTACAAACACAGATTTTCCACTCACGGCTTTCGAAGCTAGCATACCTCTAATGATTGCCGCTGACATATTCCCAGCACCAATAAAACCAAATTTAATATTTTTCAAATTCATGATATCTTCGCTATACTTTTTTCGTTTTAATTAAATAAAATTACAAAAGTAGGGTATCATAAAGGCTTAGACCTGTCAATCAAAATTTAGCCTTTACTAAGAGGATGATAATGACTTACAATCGCTGTAATTTATTTATTTACAGTGTGTTATTAAAAATAATCAATCATAAAATCATTGAATTTTTGAACTATATATCTGGGAATTGACAAAGCTCTACAATCGGGAATGTAGGGGGGGTTTATGAGAGACTTTTTGGCTACTCCAAGACAAGTAGACCAGACAGGAGAAACTAATTCATTGGCAACATTATATCCACGAGGAACTCCAATTGATATATCCAAATTAAATTTAGCTTGAAGAATTTCAATTACGGAATCCATCATAGCTAACCCACCAGTTACAATAATTTTATAACCCCTTTCAAGATAAATGTCTGCTATTTTGAGATCTTTATTAATAATGTCGAAAATATCAAATAACCCTCTTGAGGCAACATCAGTAATGAGATTTTTATTTATAGTTTTAAATGTTCCATTATCATTTTTCAACACAACTTCTTGTTTTTGTCCATCTTGAGATTGCTCACAGCCATATCTTCTCTTTAATTCTTCAGCATATTTAAAAGATACTTCCAGAGATTGGCTAATTAACTCTGTTATATCCACCCCACCATGATGTATAACGTTCAAATAGACTATTTTGTTATTTTTGTAAACAGTTACCTGGCTGAATAATGAACCAATATTAATCAATATAACCCCATCTTCTTTATCAGCATCTGTTAAAACTGAAAAACTATCAGCTATTGGATCAGCAACTAAATCTTTAACGCAACATCCTGCACGACTCATCGCTTTTTTTAAATTATTAATATGATTTGTAAGTCCGCTAATTACTGAAAGCTGAACAGAAAGTTTTTTAGCATGCATACGTAGAGGGTTAATGACTTCAGTATTATCATCAACCATATATTTAGAAATAAAGGTTTCTATAACCTTTCTATCCAATGATACCCCTTGAATATGAGCCTGACTGATAACCGTTTTTAAATCAGCAGTTGTAATGATGCCCCGCGCATTACTAATCAATATAGCCGCCTCAGACTTGCTCAAAGCTAAGGCCTCACTTGAAATATTTACAGAAATAGCAGGAGAGAATGTATGACTTTTTTGTTGAAGTCTTTTTACAAAGCTTTTAACAATGTTAGCAGTCGTGGCAATATCCATCACAAGCCCATTTTTAAGGCAAGATTCATTAATAATATCATGACTTAAAACATTAATTTTATTATCGCTTTCGAGTTCAGCCACAACTCCAGCGACTTTTACATCAGAGATATCAAGAGCGGTTATTCTGGGTTTCTTTTTCATTTTTTTCTTGGAGCTACTGTTACATTCTTGAACCTTAAATCAATATATGAATCATCAGGTACATTCATTTCCCCCAACAAGAGCAAAAGATTTCTCATTTTAGACTCGAAAGCATCTCTTCCGAATCTAATCTCCAATCCATTGCTAATAAATAATACATAATTTTTACTATTACTAGCATCAACAGATTCTATTTTATACTTGTTTTCACTAATAATTGATTTATATGTTCTGAATAAATCTATAGCTTTTCTCAATTTCTCAGATAAACATATTCCATTTTTAGTATCACTAATTTCTGATTTTCTCAAACCATTTACAACTGGAAGGCCATTTTCCCTTAAACTTAATTTACATATTATAAAACACTCACTATCTACTAAGTAATATTCTCCATGCACTTCTGCCTGAGCAACAGGTTTTCTCCGATTAATAACTACTATTAATGTATCCGGAAGCTTTCTTTCTATCTTCACTTGTTTTAAATCTGGATGAATATTTTTTATATGATTTGCTAATATATCAACGTCAAGACTAATTGTATTCTGTGGTAATTCTACATCACAATATCTAGCTGCCTCATTAGTAGATAAATTTTCACCTCTTACTTCAATATGCTCAAGAGAAAAGTAATTCCAATTAGTTATATATTTGAAAATCGTTACACTGCTAAAGATAATCAAAGAAAATAATACTAAACATACAACTGTTACAAATATAATTTTTCTAATTATATTTTTTGTTTCATCAGAAATTTCTTTTTTCTTATTTTTTTTCTTTTTTTTACTTTGTGACTCACGATTAAATAAATTAAATAACATAAATTTCTCCGTATGAGTTATATATTACTTCATTATACCTGCAGAATTCAATATTTTTTCACATAAATCATAAAAATCATACCCGGCTTCAAGAGCCGCTTTCGGCAATAGGCTATGTGATGTTAAGCCGGGAATAGTGTTAACTTCCAACACATATGGCTTTCCATCAGTCGAAATTCTCAAATCAACTCTACTAAAATAATCACATCCCAAAGCATCATGAGCCCTCTTCGCCATCACTTGTGTTTTTCGAGACAAGTCATCATCAAGCTCTGCAGGAACAATATATTTTGTTAACTCATCATCATACTTAGCTTGAAAATCATAGAAATTACGGTGCGGAATAATTTCTAAAACAGGTAGCGGTTCGTTATTTAGTATTCCCACAGTTACTTCTTTTCCTGAAATATAATTAGCAATCATCACTTGAATATCATGCTTCAGGGCTTCTTTTACTGCATTACTTAATTCACTTTTCAATTTAATAATAGATAATCCAACACTTGATCCCTGAGAAACCGGCTTAACCACACAGGGAAGATTATCAAAATTTAATAATAATTCGTGATCTGCTCTATCAACAACTATATAATCTGCGGTCAATATACCATTATTAATAAATATCTCTTTAGATTTAAGCTTATTCATGGCATTTAACGAAGCTTTAGGCCCAGAACCAGTATAAGGAACTCTTAATTTTTCAAGAATATTCTGAATTCTACCATCCTCACCTGCTCCACCATGCATTGCAATAAAAACAGCTTCAGGTTTTAATTCTGAAATCTTCTCTCCTAAAATAACTTCATCATCAGAATCAATTACACATGCAGTGGCATTGTAGCCTCTTTTCTTCAAAGCATCCATAACAGTATTTCCGGAAATCAAAGAAATATCCCGCTCTTCTGATTCTCCTCCCATTAAAACTGCAATATCATTAAATTTCTTGTTAATATCAGGCATGATCATACAAAAATTATTTCTTTATACAAGTTTACGTTATATTTCCTCTTAACTACTCTTTCAATCTTTCGCATTAATAATTTGACATCTTCAGCAGTAGCCTTATTATAATTAACTATATAATTAGCATGTTTATTAGAAACTTTGGCTCCACCAGCATGAATTCCTTTTAAGCCGGCTTTTTCAATTAGTTCAGCACTAGAAAATTTACAATTATCAGGATTTCTAAAAATACACCCAGCACTCATAGAGTCAAGAGGTTGATTTTTTCTTTTTTTAATTAACAATCTATTTTTTCTTTTTAAAATAACATCTTCTTGACCTTTCTTCAAATAAAAAACAGCTTCAATGATAATTACTTTCTTTAAATTACTTTGCCTATAATCAAATTCAATATCTTTCTTTTGCAGTATTTTTATATTAAAGTTCTTATCAATTATTTTAACTTCTTTTATATAATCTGATATAGCAACACCGTTAGAAGACGCATTCATATAAATAGCTCCTCCAAGACTACCAGGAATTCCACATAATCCCTCAAGGCCGGCTAATGATTTTTTGCCACATGAATTTATTACAGAATTTAATGAAGCCCCGCACCTGGCAATTAAATTTTGCTCTTTAATTTTAACGCTCTTAAAATATGCGGAATTCAAGCGGATAAAAACTTCTTTTATTCCCTTATTTCTTACAAGTAAATTACTGCCCGCTCCTATTATAAAATAACTTCTTTTTTTTCTCTTCAATAAAGATAATATTTCTACTAATTCATCTAAATTTACTGGCTCAATCCATAAAGGCACGCGGCCTCCTATCTTAAAAGTAGTATGTTTAGAGGCTACTTCATTTTTAGAGATTTTACTTTTTAAGCCTGATGGCAAGTTCATTGCTTATATCCCCTATGTCTCCAGCACCCATAATTATTATTAAATCACCTTCAGAAGCTATGTGCAATATGTGCTCGAGAATATCTGTTATGGGCAGAAAACAGACATCATTTTTTTTCTCTTTGACCGCATTATACAAAGTCTGCGAATCTACCCCTTCTATCGGTTTCTCACTTGCTGAATATATATCAGTTATAATGAGATAGTCAGCTTTATTGAAAGCCTGCGAAAATGCTTCTTTTAGATGCAGAGTACGGCTATAGCGATGCGGCTGAAAAACAACAATAATACGTTTAGGATTCAAATGACTTGCAGCTTCAATAGTTGCTTCAATCTCAGTGGGATGATGAGCATAATCTTCAATTAAAGTTATACCTGCTGAATTACTTTTAATTTCAAATCTTCTGCTAGATCCTTTATATTGTTTTAAGGCATTTGTAATTTTATTAACTTCAATACCCAATAATTTACAAATAATTATAGCTGCCAAAGCATTTAGAACATTATGCTTACCAGGAACACTTATAGTAAAAACCCCCAGAAGCTTTTCATCTTCAAGGCAATCAAATTCCACCGAAAGACCTCTTATTCTAAGATTTGTAGCCCTGTAATTACAAGATTTACCAAAACCATAAGTTATAGATGTGTTTTTGAAATCTTTTAAAATATTAGCTATATTATCATCATCTCCGCAGGCCACTAAATAACCCCCAGATTTAATATTTAAAGAAAATGTTTTATAGGCCTTAAGAATACTTTTAAGATCCCTATAGTAATCCAGATGTTCTTCCTCTATATTAGTAATAATTCCATATAATGGTTTCAACCTCAAAAAAGAACCATCGCTCTCATCGGCTTCAGCAACAAACAAATCACTTTTACCCAAAACGGCATTACCCAAAAGAGATGGAACTTCAGCTCCTACGGCTATAGTTGGATCAAGCTCACATGACTTGAGTATATGCCCTATCAAAGCCGTTGTTGTAGTTTTTCCATGAGTACCCGCTACAGCAACACCAAGTCTATCATTAAAAAGCTCAGCCAAAAGCTCCCCTCTAGATATCAATTTAACGCCTCTACTTCTTAGAGTAATAATTTCAGGATTCTCTGAATTAATACATGAAGTATAAACCGCTAAATCGATGTGCTCGGGACATTTATTAGAATGCCCTATGGTTACTTCTATACCTTTATGTTGCAACTTTTCAACTAAAGGAGTTTTTTTGATATCAGATCCACAAACCTTATAACCTTCTTCAAACAAAATCTGGGCTAAAGCACTCATGCCTATGCCTCCGATACCAATAAAATAAATCTTTTTAATATTATCTAGCATTTTTATAACTTTGCATAATCAAATGTTTTATTTTATTAATGGATTCAGGATTAGCAAGCTTTCTACTTGCCTGCGCCATATTTTTTAGAAGGTTAGTATCATTTATGAGAGCTATTATTGTATCTGCGAGTATCTGTTCTGATATTAATTTTTCATTCAATATAATGGCCGCTTTATTATCTCCTAAAACTTGCGCATTAAATCTTTGATGATTGCCAGCATATGGATATGGAATCAATATAGCTGGTTTACCAAGAGCATTAATTTCTGCTATAGAAGTAGCTCCCGCTCTGGAAATCACTAAATCACCGGCAGCCAAAACTAGAGGCATCATATCAGAAAACCCAATAATTTGATAGTCAATTATTCCTAATGATTTATACTTATTCTTAATATCTTCATAATTTTTCAAACCACAAATATGAATTACCTGGATATTTTGCTTTATGCTATTATCAATAATCATGATCGCTTTCATAAATAGTTTATTAATAGCCGTTGCCCCCTGGCTGCCACCCATTACTATAATTATAAACTTATTTTTATTAAGTTTTAATGCTTCAATGCCTTCATCTTTAGTAACAGTGAAAAACCTTTTATCCACAAAATTACCCGTATATATGGCCTTTGTCTTGAAGAATGATTCACTTGTTTTAAAACTTACAGCCACTTTATCAGCTATAGCTGATAGTAACCTGTTGGCTTTTCCTGGAACTACATTTTGTTCATGTAAAATTATCTTTATTCGTTTAAAACTTAAGAATCCAGCTAAAACCATAGGTACACTCGCATAACTACCAAAACCAATTAAAATATCAGGTTTAAACTCTGCAATAAAACGAAATGATTTTACAAAAGCCTTTATACAATCAATGATAAAGGAAAACCAGCCAATAGTAAAAAAGCAATTAGGGATCTTTAAGGCATATGTTAAATAATCAAATTCACAATTTTTTATTTTTTGTTCAAATGTTGCATTAGAATTAAGCGAAAATTTTATGCTTACTTTATCCTTTTTACATCTTATTTCTTTGCCTAAACTTAAAGCAACAGTTATGTGACCCCCTGTTCCACCTGTAGCAAACAATATATTCATATAATCAAACCCTATTTCTTGAAACGTTAAGCAGTAAAGCAACTGCAATCATATTAAAAAATAATGCTGAACCACCATAACTAATAAAAGGAAGTGGGAGTCCTTTGGTTGGTAAAAAACCAGTACTACTGCCTATATGTACCACAACTTGCAAACCAATTAAGCAAACAACTCCAAATATAACATAGCGCGCAAACATATTTTTTAGATTCATCGCAATCATTGCAGAAAAAACTATAAACATAACATACAACATGATTATGCTAAAAGCACCTGCAAATCCAAGCTCTTCACCTATTATAGAAAATATGAAATCAGTGTGCGCTGCAGGAAGATAAAAGAGTTTTTGCTGCCCATGACCCAAACCGACACCCAACAATCCACCTGAGCCCAAGGCAATCAAAGATTGAATTAATTGATAACCTTCATCAGCTTTATGTTCCCATGGATTAAGAAAAGCTATGACTCTCCTGAGCCTATAGGGCTTAAAAAGAATCAAATAGAACACTACAGGCAAGGCTGATAATCCCAAAAGAGAAACATGAAGCCATCTTGCACCACCAATAAAGAGCATCAAAAGCGAAACCATCAAAAGCAGGATTGCTGTCCCTAAATCTGGCTGAACTAATATTAAACCAGCAACAAAACAAATAACCATGATAGCTGGTAAAAAACCACTAAAAAAATAATTTACTTTATAATCTTTTCGAACTAAATAATCAGCTAGATATAAAATCATAGCTAACTTTGCAAACTCTGAAGGCTGAAAATTAAAAAAACCTAAGTGAAACCATCTCTGAGCACCTCCAGCTCTACGACCAATATGGGGTATTAAAACAAGAACCAACAAGGTTATGGCTAAAAACATCACTGGCTTCGCCCATTTCTGCAAGGACTTTACATCTATTAACATCAAAATAAAGCTACTCGCCAAACCAATAAGAATATATATTAGATGTTTTATGAGATAAAACGAGGCATTGCCATGATACTCATAAGCTTTTATAGCTGTAGAATTGTAAACCATTATTAAACCAAAGCTGATAAGTATTGCACATATAATAAAAATTGCACTACGACAAAACCTTAATGATGGCACTTTAAGAATTAATCTCCTTAACTATATTTTTAAATGTTTCACCTCGCTCTTTATAGCTTGAAAACTCATCAAAACTAGCACACATAGGGGATAGCAATACTACGTCTCCACTAACAGCTTGGCTCTTAGCATAAACAACTGCATCTCTAAAGCTTTCAGCAACTATCAGGGGCCTTATGCCTTTTAGAGCTTCTTGCAATTTATCTCTTGCCTGCCCCACAAGAACGATCAATTTTACATTCTCAAAAAAATCAAGCGAAAGTGTTTTAAAATCAGTTTTTTTATCTAGGCCACCAGCTAATAATATAACTGGCTCTGAAATAGTTTTCAAAGCTTGCCTTGTTGCTGAAACATTAGTTGCCTTTGAATCATCTATATAAAGAACTCCATTGTATTCACCCACCTTTTCAATACGATGTTCAAGCCCTTTAAAATCACTAATTGTTTTAAATAAAATTTCATCTGTGATATTAAGATTTTTTGCTAATGCCGCAAGAAAAAGAAAATTTTCGGCCGCTTTTATATTAATAATATTAATCTCAGAATATTTAGCAAACTCCAAACCATTTTTAATAATGTCTTGATCTCTAAGATAAATATCAGCTAACACCTGTTGTGAAACAGTAGTAAGTTGCGCTCTAATCTTCATATTATTGTAATAATCATTATAATCTTCTTTGCGCAATATACAAAAATCAGTCTCATCCTGATTTTCATATATTTTGGCTTTAGCCATATAATATTCACGAAAATCGGTATGATAATCTAAGTGGTCTTGGTCAATATTTAGAATCATACTTACTTTCGGTTTAAGCTTATTAGAAGTCAAAAGCTGAAATGAACTTACTTCTAAAACCACATAATCATTTTTCTCAGCTTTTAGGGCAATTTCACAAAAAGGCTTACCAATATTGCCGCATAAGAAAGTATTATAGCCGACATTCTTAAGAAGATTTGCCGAAAGATTAGCCGTAGTTGTTTTACCGTTTGTTCCTGTTATCGCAATTATAGGTGCCTTACATTTTAGATAACCTAATTCAATTTCACTAATTATAGGTATATTCATATCCTTTGCTGCAGTTATTAAAACATTGTTCATGGGGATGCCTGGGCTAAGAATAACAATTTCACAATGATTTAAGAATGATTTAGTATGCTTACCAGCCTCGATTTGATCAATTCCATTATTATGAAGAATACTTATATTAGCTGCTAAATCATCTATTTTGCTATTATCACTCACATAAACACATGCTCCCAGCTCTTTCAAAAGCAAGGCTGCGCTTAATCCACTTTTACCCAAGCCAATCACTAAACAATTTTTTGATTTAAAATTCATATTACCTCAGCTTCAAACTAATTAAACTTAAAAATGCCAGCATAGCTGCAATCAACCATAATCTTACAGTAATTTTAGTTTCTTGTAAGCCTTTAAGTTGAAAATGATGATGCAGAGGAGCAACCAAAAATACTCTTTTGCCTCTCGTTTTGAAAAAGATGATTTGTATTAATACAGATAAAGCTTCAATTACAAAAATACCTCCGACTATTAAAAGCATTAATTCCTTTTTAACAAAAACAGCCACAGTTCCTATCGCTCCACCTAGAGCTAAAGAACCAGTATCACCCATGAAAATAGAAGCTGGATAACAATTATACCAAAGGAATCCAAGCCCTGCCCCCACAATTGCACTGCATATTATTGCTAATTCTCCTGCATCTGGAATGAATATTATCTGCAGATAATCACTAAAGCGTACATGTCCTGATAAATAGCTAAAACCTGCATAGGTAATAGCAACCATTAAGACACACCCAATAGCTAATCCATCCAACCCATCCGTAAAGTTAACTGCATTTGAACAACCAACAATAACAATCGTTGTAAAAAGAATATACATCGCTCCTAAATTCACAATACAATTTTTACAAAAAGGAATATCTAGTCTCGTGGAAATATCTGGACTAAAGTATATATAGCAGCCTATAAGTAACGAGATAATAATTTGACCTATCAATTTTGTAGCTATGGTCAGCCCCTTAGACTGAGGTTTAAAAATCTTCAGATAATCATCAATAAAACCCAAAAAACCAAACCAGAGAACTGAGGCCAATGTAATAATCACATATGCATTATTAAGGTCAGCCCATAATAAAGAAGGAATTATTACTGATAGAAGTATAATAAGACCTCCCATACTAGGAACAGTTTTTTTCTCCTTATGAAGATCATAAAGCTCTGGACAATCGCTGGTCCTGGTATTACTCCAAATATCTAAGGTACTAAGTTTGTCTATTATATATTTACCTATAATAATACTTAGTATAAATGCTGTTACAGCTGCCATAATCGACCTAAAAGTAATATAGCGAACGACATTAAACCCGAACCAATAATCTCTTAGGGGGTATAAGAGTTCATAAAGCATTCTACGATCTCCTCTGTTTTCATTAAGCGCGAACCTTTCAAAAAAACTATATCATCTGTTTTTACTTTTTTTAATAACAAGGAAGATACCTCTTTAATATTTTTAAGAAAAAAGATGTTCTTTGTAAGCATACCAGCTTTCTTTGCAGCTTCACAGTACCAACCTGCATGTTGTCCATAAACAATAAGCATATCGATTTGGGAGTTAGCTACTACTTGACCTATATATTCATGATACTTACGACTACTTTGGCCCAATTCTAACATATCAGATAAAACTGCAATTTTTTTTCCGTGTGAATGTTTTAGGCACAAGCTTTCAAGAGCTAGCTCGACCGATTTCGGATTAGCATTATACCCATCATTAATAATCTCAACACCTTTACAATTAACGCATTGCATACGCATGGGCAAAGGTTTATACGCTTTTAACTTTCTTCTAATAATTGCATAACTTATTTTTAATTCGCGAGCCGTAGCAATAGCAGCCAAAGCATTATTAATATTGAATCTACCAAGTAAGTTGAGCGATATTTTTTCCAAACCGTTTACCTTAAATTCGACCTTATTATCTTTAATTATTATATCTGTAGCTTTATAATTGGCAGATTTATTTATTGCAAAAGTAACTATCCTACCCTTATTTTTTTTCATTAGAGGCTTAAGCTCCTCAGAATCATTATTAACAATAGCAACTTTTTGACCTTTTAGGGTTTGAATTAACTCCCATTTAGCCCTAGCTATCCCTTTAACACTTTTAAAAAACTTTAAATGAACCGGGTACACACAAGTTATAATTCCAATATCAGCCCGTGCCAACTCATTGAGTTTTTTAATTTCTCCTGGATGATTCATACCCATCTCAAGTGCTACCACTTGGTGGTCTGCCTGCAAATTACATAGTGTCAGTGGTAAGCCATATTCATTATTAAAATTATCTTTATTTTTTAAAACTTTATAGCTTCCTGATAAAATATCAGAAAGCATTTCTTTGGTTGTCGTCTTACCACAAGAACCTGTAATCCCGATTACTTTTGCCTTTGAACTATTTCTTTTTAGTGCCGCTATATCAATTAAAGCCCGGTGAGTATTCTTCACTTTAATAACTGTTACTTCTGATTTTAATTTATTCAATGGTATTTTATGGCTGACTATAAAAAAACGGCAACCTTTTTTATATGCCGCTTGTATATAATCATGTCCATCAACCTGCTCACCCTTAATGGCAATAAAAGCCTGGTCTTTTTTTAATCTACGGCTATCAATTTCAAAACTAGCAATCTTAGCCGACAAAGACCCAGATAACAATTTCCCTTTTGTTTTTTTAATAATATCCTTAGCTGTTAGCGTTATCCTATTTTTCATTTAATACTTTCCTAGCTACATTATAATCAGAAAATGGAATAATTCTATTATTAATAATCTGATATTTTTCATGGCCTTTACCAGCAATTAAAACTATATCTCCTTTTTGTGCTAGCTTGATAGCCTTTTTGATTGCCTTTAATCTACTTTTAATAAAATAACACTTCTCCAATTCACTTGTTTTAATACCTTTTTTTATATCTTTAATAATATCATCAGCCCGTTCACTACGTGGGTTATCGCTGGTCACAATAACCACATCACTGGCTTTAGCTGCTATCCTACCCATTTGCGATCTTTTCGTACGATCCCTATCTCCTCCACATCCAAAAAGACAAATAAATTTATTATCCGGTTTCTTAAAAGTAAACAGAAGATTGGTAACATTTCTCAATGCATCAGGCGTATGCGCATAGTCTATATAGACAAATTCCCCATTCCTACCCTTTAATCTTTCTAATCTACCGGGTATATTGATAATATCAGATATAGCACTTTCAACAACACTCTTTTTACACTTCAATTCCAGAGCACAACTACTAGCAGCCAATATATTGTAAACATTATGAATTCCACTGAGTTTGCTTTGGATATTTATACGCTTTTGCAGATGCTTAATAGTAAAAAAGCATTTATTAATAACTAATATTAAATCATCAGCTCTATAATCAGCAGTCTCACTAAGGCCATAACTAATAACCCTACCCTTAGTTGTTCTCTTGAGACTTTTATAAGTTGTATCATCAATATTTAAAACGCTTAATCCTCCAGGCTTAAGTTTCTTAAATATTAATTTTTTTGCCTCTAAATAATTCTTCATGTTTTTATGATAATCAAGATGATCCTGGGTTAGGTTTGTAAATATAGCTGCTTGAAACTTAAGATGATTTACGCGATTCTGACTTAAGGCATGAGAAGAAACTTCCATAATAATATATTGAACTTTTTTCAACAACATGGTATTGATTATTTTAGCTATCTCAACTGCACCAGGAGTTGTATTGGCTATTTTATTAATTTCTCCATTAGATATTCTCCAACCTAGGGTTCCAATAACACCACATTTATAATTAGATTTTTCTAAAATACTTTTCAGAAGCAAAGTAACCGTTGTCTTTCCATTGGTCCCGGTAACCCCTATAATATTTGCCTTGGATAAAGAAGGATAACAATTATTTAATGCTTTGGAAAGAGCATCATATATGTTCTCAGCAATAATTAAGTGCTCTTTATATTTTATAGACTTAAGCTTATTCTGAGTTAATACTGCCACAGCACCATTGGAAATTGCCTCAGCAATATAATCATTACCATCAAAATGAGGGCCTTTGACCGCAACGAATAAATCTCCTTTATGAATCTTTTTAGAATTAGTCTCTATTGCCCTTATTATAGTATCCAGGCAACTATGATACTCCTTTATTTTAATACCCCTAAGTATATCTTTTATTTTTTTCATTCTAATTATTCGCTTGTTGTATGTATTTGATTGATTCTTCTGCAACTTTTTTAAATACGGGAGCTGAAACAGTCCCTCCATAATACACAGGTCTCGGCTCATCCAAAACAACAATAATGGCTAAATTAATCTCATCACTCAATATAAACCCGCCAAATGTAGCCATATATTTAGAATGTGAGTAACCACCTCTGGGGTCAATCTTTTGAGCTGTGCCTGTCTTGCCACAAACATTATAGCCTTTAACTCTAGCTCGTTTTCCAGTTCCGGTCTCAACAACAGCATGCATAATCTCTTTAAGACTATCACTAGTTTTCTGACTTATTACCCTGCGCCTAACTGGATAATCAAACTCCTTAA
The DNA here is from genome assembly GCA_964418055.1 of uncultured Planctomycetia bacterium. Lineage (GTDB taxonomy): Bacteria > Omnitrophota > Gorgyraeia > JAGLLT01 > JAGLLT01 > Kappaea. The sequence goes on from CAYQKA010000001.1 coordinate 36,731, forward strand.
TCATATTGCCCTGACTATCACTGATATATTTAACGAGGTGTGGACGAACTAAATAGCCATCATTAGCAATTACAGCTATGCTTGTAACCATCTGCAAAGCAGTTACAGCTATCTCATGGCCGATAGGAATAGCTGCCATTGAAATCTTTGACCACTTTGTAGGATCCCTAATTATACCTGTCTCTTCCATAGGAAAATCAATCTCGGTTTTTGACCCGAAACCAAAGCTCCGTATATAATCATAAAAGACATTCTCATCTAACCTTGAGGCTACTTTAACAGTACCAATATTTGAAGAATGCTCAATTACACCCTTAAATGATAAATCTTTATATGGTTTATGGTCATGCAAAACGTGACTAGAAACCTTATAGGCTCCATTTTCACAATATATAGTTTCATCCAAAGATACTACTTCTTCTTCAAGCGCCACAGAAGCAGTAATGACTTTAAAAACAGAACCTGGTTCAAATATATCGCAAACGGCTCGATTCCGCCTAGCTTCTGCTAAACTATTGTTAAAATCATTAGGATTATAAGTAGGCCTACAAGACATAGCTAAAACTTCACCGTTAAGAGAGTTCATAACTATAATAGTCCCACCCTTTGCCTTGTATTTCTTATATGCCTTATCCAGCTCTCTTTCAGCAACATGCTGAATATATTTATCTATAGTCAAAACCAGATTAAGACCATCCAAAGCTTCATAGATAACCTCTGACTCTGATTCAATGTGTCTACCCTTTGCATCACGGCCAACCAAACTTAATCCAGGGCTACCCTGCAAATAATCATTATAGTATAATTCTAATCCTTCTAATCCAGTATTGTCAATTCCTACAAAACCCACAACATGAGCGGTTAATTCATTATCTGGATAAAATCTTTTGCTTTCTTTTATGAGTCCAACGTGATAACCATCTAATTCACCAATATTCTCTTTTTCTTTCTGGCTAATATATCTCTTTATCCACACAAATGCTTTATCCTTAGCTAACTTATCTCGAACCGTAGACTCATCTAAATTAAAATACTCAGATATTTTTTGAGCAACTTCATCCTTATTCTTTATTCTTCTAGGATTAGCATAGCAAGATGGAATATCAAAACTGACAGCTATATTTCTCAATTCTGAATCCAATATCTTGCCTCGCCTGGGAGGTATCTTATAATAGAAAGTATGCTGCCCTTCCGCTAAGGCTCCAAATTTATATGATTTTATGACTTGCAAATAGAATAGACGCCCACCTAGAATGAGCAAAGGAAGGATAAGAAATACTACATAAATCTTAAGGGAACGTGAATTATAGGTTCTCTCATGCACAGTGATTACTATTTTTTCTGGAAATACTTCTTACTTTTTAGATTTTGAACCCTTTAACAAATCAGCTTCCGCAGATTGATTGAAACTTAATATATTCAATAACCTCGGAACACGACTGGACTTTTCTGGCAGAGATATTGAAGTATCTGCCAAATATATAATCTGATTTTTCTCTGGAGAACTTAAAAGTGTGTTCTCAGCCACTAGTGCTTCCTCAAGACTATTGGGTGATTTAAGCTTATAAGTATTATATACGAGAATGTTGTTTTTATCAAGCAATCTGCTAATCATTGATTCATCTTGACCAATCTCGTAACTTAAACTCAATAATGCATTCTGCTGACTCACATAATAAAGAGATAGCCCAGTCGAAAAAATTAGGAGAATTAAAAATTTAGTTATTGGCCTCATTTTATACCTTTACTTTTTCTGCCACTCTTAATCTGGCACTTCTAGCTCTAGGATTATCAATTACTTCCTCACTGCTGGGTCTTATTGGTTTTTTAGTTATAATTTTCAATAATTGCTCTGATGCACAATCCTTAAAAGTATTTTTAATAATTCTATCTTCAAGTGAATGAAAAGCAATTACTCCAAGTCGGCCTTGTAAATTTAATATATCAACTGCTTTAGTAATGCTCATTTTTAAAATATCTAATTCAGTATTAACAGCGATTCTCAATGCTTGAAATGTCCTTGTTGCCGGATGAATCTTAGAAAATCTAGCTCTATAAGGATAAGCCTCTGCTACTATACGACTCAAAACTAATGTTGATTCTATGGATTCTTTTTTTCTTTTTTCAACAATTAGATTAGCAATTTTACCAGCATATCTTTCTTGCCCATATTGACTTAAGACTTTACGCAATTCATACTTTGGCAAATTATTCACTAAGTCAAATGCTGATATCGCTGCTGTCTTATCCATGCGCATATCAAGGGGACCTTCTAACTTAAAACTGAAGCCTCTTTCAGGTGTATCAAGCTGTAAAGAAGAGACTCCCAAATCATATAAAATCGCATCCACCTTTTCTATGCCGATACTTCTAATGAGACTATCTATATCCTTAAAATTACCATAGAGCAAATTTATATTATTTTTATAATCTTTCAAATTTTCAGATGCAATTTTTAAAATGTCACTATCTTGATCTATACCTATCAATCTGCCCCTTGGAACAATGTGCTGTAGTATTTTTAAACTGTGCCCTCCGGCTCCAAGCGTGCAATCAACAACCACATTCCCATCTCGCAAATTAAGGTTGTCAATTACTTCTTCAACTAAAACTGGCTTATGCACCATATTCTTCCTCAATGGTGCCTACTTCGTATTCAGGAGAGTATCAACCCAACGCGAAGCATTAGACGACCTAACCATCTTCATAGTGTATGAATCAAATTGAGGATCATCTTTTCGGTGAAGGGCTCTTCTCTTCCTAAATACCTCCATCGGTATCCCTAACTCTGCAAAATCAAAATTCTTTGTCGTGTTGATGCATATTCTTATACGTTGTTTCATGTTCCTCAACCCCCTCCCCCCTTAGTTTTCTTCATTGCCATCAAATAAATCTTCTGCAATCTCTTCATATGAACTCTGGGTGCTATTATAGTATTCATTCCATGATGACTGATCCCAAACCTCAAACCTATTAGAAACTCCAACTACGATAACATCGCGTTTTATTTGAGCATATTCTTTTAAATATTTAGGGACAAGTATTCTACCTTGCTTATCAATGGAAGTTTCAACTGCACCTGAAAAGAAAAGTCGATTAAATTTTCTAGTATCTTTTTTAGTAAAAGGAAGGTTTTTAAACTTGTGTTCTTGAGTTTTCCATTCTTCTTCAGCGAACACAAAGAGACATTTATCTAGCCCGCGAGTAACAAAAAATTTCTCAACATAACTTTCTTTGCTAATCTGGCGGAACTTAGCGGGTATAATTAATCGCCCCTTATTATCAATTGTATGTTGGTATTCACCATAGAACATTTTACTCCTCCACTTTCCACCACTTCATACCACAAAGTATACATTACATACCAATCCCTGTCAAGGGCAAAAATGACTTTTTTCCTTGAAATACAACAAGTTGTGGAAATTATACACATCTAAACCAACATATGGAATATTTTAGATAAAAAAAATCCAAAGGATATTTTAAATAAATCTAAAAATCCTCTGGACTAATTATTTAAGCGATTTAGGCTCTTCTTGAAGCCGCAGCACTCGCTAAACTATCAGCATCTTGGTTTAATTCTCTGGGAATATGCTTTATGGTAAGATTATCAAACAATTTTTTTAAATGTGTTGCTATAAAAAAAAGAGCTTTTATATTATCACTTTTAACCTTATATTGTCCATTCAATTGCTTTACGATTAACTCACTATCAGACTTCAAAGTTACTTTTTTTGCTTTCAATGAAGCCGCTTCAGTTAAACCTATAATTAGTGCTGTATACTCAGCAACATTATTACTTGCTTGACCAATATATTGAGATAACTCTTTGATCTTTTTTCCATTAGAATCAAAAATTGCAACTCCAGCACCGGCGTGTCCTGGATTCCCCTGACTTGCTCCATCCGTAAAAACGATTAAATCCATTTTACCTTTCTATTGCTCATCATCAACGTAAAGTATCCTGGCGCAATGCTCACAAAATGTCAAATTTTTACCAAGTCTAGCTTCATTAACTAATTGCGACCTAACATGCATAAAACAACCTTGACAAGCAGAATCTTTTACACTTACAAGTGCTAACTGTGCTTTCTTTGACTGAATTATTCTATCGTATACTACTACAACTTCTTTATCTATTAAAGCAGCGATTTTAGATCTCTCCTGATTAAAGGTTTCAATCTCACTATCCAGTTGAGACATTCTTTCTTTTACTTCTATCTCTTTAGCTTTCAATTTATTTTCGACTTCTTCTACATCTTGTTTTTTAAGTTGAACTTCATTTTTCTTTTCATCAAGTACATCAAACAGTTTCAGGATTTCTTCTTCAACTATTGAATTATCAGCTTTATTAGAAGCAATTTCATTCTCCAAGGCTCTATATTCATCATTTTTCTTAACTTGATACAGTTGTCCTTGTAATTTCTTTATATTCTCTTCCTTAGCTTGCAAAGCAACTTCTTTTTCCTTATGCAAAACTTGCATATCTTTTAGCTCGCCTTCTATTTGAGCTAAAACTAATTTACAATCTTCCAAAGCCTGTGTTTCTTGGCTCAGTTCTTCCGGAAGACGTTGGCTCTCGTCTTGCATGGTAATAATCTTTACATCTACATCTTGAAGTCGCTTTAGTTCTTTTAACTGCTCTATCATGATCTTAATCTACCCTTTTATCTTAATGGTGGGCGATGCAGGACTCGAACCTGCCACCTCCACGATGTGAGCGTGGCACTCTAACCAACTGAGCTAATCGCCCGCCCTATTGTGCAATATTTTGTCAATTATGGTGGGCCCACCAGGACTTGAACCTGGGACCTACTGATTATGAGTCAGCCGCTCTAACCAACTGAGCTATGGGCCC
>CAYQKA010000002.1:0-10624 GCA_964418055.1 uncultured Planctomycetia bacterium
AATGAGATTAAGAGTCAAAAAGATATCAAAAAAGCTCTGGCATTATTAAAAAATATTAAAGACGTAAGTGGCGCACTTGTATTATACAAAAAGACTATCGCTGCCTGGGGTGATATTGAGCTCACACAAATTACTGGATGAAATAGATATTAGTGATATAATAAGTTATAAAAAAAGAGGAGATTTTTATGGCCTTTATAGTCCTAGCTATACCATTAGTTTTATTACTCTTAATAGTTGAGATTGCTTCTATTGCACTTCATATGACGGGCCTAAATATAAAAACAGCTAGATTTCAGGCTTTATCAGCCTTTACATCAACTGGTTTTACCACAGAGGAATCAGAAGATGTAGTCTCAAGTAAATATAGACGGCAAATAATCATGACCTTAATGATAGTCGGATTTTTAACTTGGGCTTCTTTGGTATCTTTATTTATCAATGCCTTTTTTACAAAACATGAACTCCTGCCATCATTGATTCAGATTTCAGGTTTATTACTCATATTTGTTATTCTTTTATTCTTAGCCAGATACAGGCCTTTCGTTAAGGGGTTCAGAAAAAGAATATCAGAATACATCGAAAACAAAACAAGCCTCAAAACAAGGTCATTTGATGAAATCTTAAGATTATCCCAGGATTATGGTATTGCTGAAGTAACTCTCACCAAAGACTCACCTAACATTGGCTTAAAAATAAAAGAAACTAATTTTAGAGATAATGATATTATTATTTTAGCTATTGAGCGCGCAGAAAAAGTAATACCCGCACCAAAAGCAACTGATACACTTTTAGAAAATGATGTCTTGATCTGTTACGGTAAGCTTAAAAAAGCTAAGGAATCTGCTGAAGATGAAGCATAGAAAACAGTTCACACTAAAATTTACTTATTTTTTAATTATAGTTCTAAGTCTATTATTTCTCAACGCTTGCTCTAAAGATGAAGTAATCACTTTACAAAAACATAATGCACATCAATACACTCTGGATAATGGACTAAGAGTTATTATCAATGAAGACCATCGCCATCCAGTTGTTGCCATATATGCCCTAGTTAATATTGGCTCAGCTAATGAGGGCAAATATGAAGGTAGCGGAATTTCTCACTTCATTGAGCATATGCTTTTTAAGGGTACACCTCAATTAAAAGTAGGTGAATTCCACTCTAAAGTCAGTGGTCTTGGAGGCGAAACAAATGCTCACACATCATTTGATTTTACCGGTTTTTATATAACAGCTCCCAGTAGTGAACTCAAGGAATCACTAAAACTTTTAAGTGACGTTATTATTAATTCTAGTTTTGATGAAGCAGAATTTTTAAATGAAAAAAATGTCATCTTAAGAGAAATGGATATGTATGAAGATAACCCCTCATCAGTAGTCATAAATAATCTTTTTGCCAAAAGTTATACTAAACATCCATACAAACATCCCATCATTGGCTATAGAGAAACATTTAAACAACTAACAAGAGATGATCTGTTTAATTTCTATAAGGAAAATTACACTCCAGCAAATATAATTATATCCATTTCTGGAGATATTGATCCAGATGAGGTACGTAATTTTCTTAAAAAAGACTTTAACACTTTTAAAAGTCAGGCCATTAAGACTAAACCATTAAGCACTTACGAACCCAGACAGATAAGCGCACTAAAAGATATTAGATATGAAGATGTTAGTCTTGGATATCTTGTTCTTGGTTACAAGAGTGTATCAATTTATTCTCCGGACTTATATGCCTTAGACACTTTAGCAATTGCCCTAGGAGATGGACAATATTCCATCCTCTCTAAGGATTTAAAAAGGAAAGAGAAATTAGTCTACAGTATTAATGCATACAATTATACGCCTAACTGTCCCGGACTTTTTATTCTTGAAGCAACATGCGATGGCACTAAATATCAGGATGTAGTTAAAGCTATTAATAAAAAAATTACTCAAATAAAAAAAGAGGGCATTTCTCAAAAAGATTTAAAAAGAGCTAAAAAGATTGCTCTCAACAATGAAATTAATGCTCTTAATACATATGAAGCCAAAGCGAAAGATTTAGCTTATTCCTTAATTATGAGCAATAATCTTGATCTTTCTAATATTTATATCAATAAAATTCAAAAAGTAAATAGCAAAGATATAATTCGAGTCGCAAATAAATATTTCAAAAAAGACCAATTGACTATTTCCGCTGTTTTACCGCAGAAAAATGAACCTCAAAATAAAGATGCATTAGGTTCAAACCCCACACAAAGCATTGATATAAAAAAAATCCAACTGGATAATGGCTTACGTTTACTTATAGCTAAAGACAATACCTATCCTTTGATTAATATACAGGTAATCTTTAAAGGGGGATTGCGCTATGAAAATGAATCTAATAATGGAATTTCAATGCTTTTAAGCAATCTAATAACGGATACACCCTACAACACAAAAAGCATTTCGAATCAGATAGAAGAAAGGGGAGGCAACATATCAAGCTATAGTCAAAATAATAGCTTTGGCATTGCAATACAAGTGCTCAAAACAGATGAAGATTTTGCTTTGATAATATTAAATCATTTAATTAATAACGTCAAAAAAATAGATGAGAGTGATATTGGCTATTACAAGAATTTGCAATTAGCAGCCATTAAATCTCAAGAAGATGATGTCTTTGCAAAAAGTTTTTTAGAATTAAGAAAAAATTATTTTGTTAATCATCCCTACGGTATGAGCCACCTAGGAAACGAAGAAACCTTAGAACAAATCGACGAAAGTCAGCTGTTAATGTTTTATAACAATATGCTAGAGCCTGAGAATATAGTTATTTCTGTATTCGGTGATATTAATGAAAAAGATGTTGAACTGAAATTAAAAAAATACCTTTCTAAAATTCAACCCTCGGTAAACAGTTTCAGCGTTGACTTACCTGATGATAATCATATCAAGGAAATGAAAACAATCAAAGAAACAACTAACGATAAACAGGCTATTGTCATGGTCGCATATCCTGCTCCTAAAGCCGTAAGCGAGGATAGGTATGCTTTTGACGTTCTTACTTCTACTCTTTCTGGAGGCGGCTCTAAACTTTTTTATCATCTTCGAGATGTCCAACATTTAGCCTATAGCGTGGGTACTTTTAGCCTGATGGGTTTTGAGCCCGGCTGCCTTGTTTTCTACTTATCTACAACACCCGAAAGAGTACAAGAGGCTCAAAAAGCACTTTTAGAAGAAATATCCTTATTAAAAAAACAGGGTTTAGATATAGATGAAATCAACAAGGCAAAACAGAAAATTATCGGAGGACATCAAATTGGACTACAAACAAGCCAGCAACTCGCATTTCAATCTGCCCTAGATGAACTCTATGAAAATGGGTACAATCATTATTTGAAATATGACAAAGAAATATCTCAGGTTTCACAAGAAGACGTAATGAACGTTATCAATAAATATCTTAATACAGATGATTATCTTGTTTTAGTTTTATCAAAGAAAATACTTCAAACAAGCATAAAGAGTAATAAATAATTAAAAAGATGATAAAAAAACCAAACTTTGCCGGATCATTTTACCCAGAAGATTACACTGATTTATCTAATCTACTAGAATCCTATGCACCAGATAAACCCATTAAGCCCAAAACAAATGCGTTAGGGCTTCTATTGCCGCATGCTGCATATTTATACTCAGGCGAAGTAGCTTACAAAACACTCATAAGTTACAATTTGGAAAATACCCTAGTAATCCTAGGTACACATCACAGCCTTTCTGGTGCTCCGTTTGCAACTTCTTGTGCTGAAGGCTGGCAGACCCCCTTTGGAGTTGCAGCCATTGATACTGAGTTTGTTAAAAATATTTCCCAGGAATCAAAATATATAGAAGTTGATGAAAATGCCTTTAATGAAGAACATTCTATTGAAATCCAAATACCTCTTTTGCAATATATTAAAAACAAGTTTAATTTCATTCCTATATTAATAAGTGAAGCGGAAAAAGAGATATATAAAGCCATTGCCTTAGATATTATTAAAACAGCCAAAGATTTAAAACGGAATATTACTATTATTGCCTCTGGTGATTTAACCCATCATGAATCTCAAACGCAGGCTGAATACAAGGATGCTGAAGCTATAAAAGCTATACTGCAACTAGATGGCGATGAATTATTAAAAATAAAAAATAAACTAAATATATCCATGTGTGCCGGAGCACCCACATATACCATGCTTTACGCCACTAAACAGCTCGGAGCCAAAAAGGCTGAGCTCATTATGTATAATACAAGCGCAGCTATAACTAATGATTTCGGGTCAGTTGTAGGCTATGCCGGAATAGGAGTTTCTTAAAAATATATGTTAACGATAGATTATATTTATTTAATTGCTGCTTTTGTAATTGGAGGCTTAATCTTTTCTTTTGGCTTTGCATTTATCAATAAGAAAAGTCAAAAACAGAAAGACACAGAATCTGATTACCTCCTAGAAAAAGTAAAGGGTGCTTTTAGTGACTTATCAATGGATGCCTTATCAAAATCAAGTGAGCAGCTAGTTAAACTTGCTAAAGCTAAGCTTGAAACTGAAAGACAGGTAGGCTCCAAAGAACTCGAAGCAAAAAAAGGCCTCATAGACCAGGAACTAAAAACTCTTAATAAACAGCTGGAAGATGTTTCTAAGCTCGTCTCTGATCTCGAAAAAGACAGGGTAGATAAATTTGGTCAATTGAGTAAAGTCCTTGAAGGTGTGAGTCAACAAAATAAGGATTTAAATGCGGTTACCTCAGACTTAAAGCAGGCACTTTCAAGCACAAAAGATAGAGGCCAATGGGGAGAACGCATGGCAGAAGATGTCCTGCGTATGGCCGGCCTAGTAGAAAACATTAATTATTTAAAACAAAAAACTCTCACTAATAATAATCTGCGGCCTGATTTTACATTTCTATTGCCTAATGAATTAAAACTCAATATGGATGTAAAGTTTCCACTCAATAACTACATGAAATACATTGAAGCCAAAGCAGAAACTGATAAAAAAATGTTTTGCAGTAAATTCCTCTCTGATGTCAAAGCTAGGGTAAAAGAAGTTACTTCCAAAGATTACATTGACCCCGAAGAAAACACAGTTGACTATGCTTTACTATTTATTCCCAATGAACAAATATACGTCTTTATTAATGAAATGGATAGAACCATTATTGATGAGGCTATTAAAAACAGAATTATTATTTGCTCACCGGGCACTTTATTTGCGGTTTTGGCAATTATAAGACAAGCTGTTGATAGTTTTGCATTAGAAAAAACTTCCAATGAAATTTTAACCTTATTAAGTGTATTCAAAAAACAATGGCTTCTATTTATAGCTAAATTCGATAAATTAGGTGACAAAATTCAGGAAGCTCAATCTGAATACGACGCTCTAACTACAACTCGCGTGCGCCAATTAGAAAAACCCTTAAATCAAATTGAGACTTTGAGGAATCAAAAACAACTACCTTCTAAGGTTAAGAAAAAATAATAATTGACATAACGAAGCAAATATACTTTACATAACTTTAAGACTATGTTATATTTAGACTTGTGAAAAAAAAATTACTTTTTTTATCTCGCATATTAGTTACGATTATCTTGATATCCATACTATGGTTCTTTCTTAAGGATAATGTTGACGAGCTTCTAATTACTCTCAAAGCTGCAAATAAAGGTTTACTTGCATTTGGGTTTGTGCTTTTTTGTCTTAATGTTGTCATTTTGTCTATGAGATTAATATGTGTTCTCAGAACTCAAAATATAAAATTAACTCTCAGAGAATCTGTAATCATAAATTTCATCGGCTTTTTCTTTAATAGTTTCCTACCTACAGCCGTAGGAGGAGATATAGCCAGAGGTTATTACGTCTCTGAGAAATACAAAGATAAAAAACTGGAATGTTATACTTCAGTTATTGCTGATAGAACAATAGGCTTAATTTCAATTGCTTTTATCGCTATTATAGCCCTTTTCTTTGTGAAATCAGATCTGATAAGCTTTAAAATTCGCTTGATAATAATTTCATTATTTACAGCATGTATGTTTTTCATAATCTTTTCGCTAAATAAGAAACTTGCTACAAAACTTGGATTTCTTATTAAGATTGTTAAAATTTTTAAAATTGAGGAATCTGTTGGGCGTATATATAAAGTTTTAAACGATTTTAAGCATTTCAAAAAAGAAAGCTCACTTGCTTTTATAATTGCTTTTAGCGGTCAGATGCTAATGATTACGGTAGCTTTTATAATTGCTAAAAGTCTTAATATGGATTTACCTTATGTGGTGTTTTTGCTCTTTATGCCTATTATTAGTATAGCCAGTATGATTCCATCCCTAGGTGGAACAGGCCCCAGAGAGGGAGCTTTTGTACTTCTTTTTGGGAGTATAGCTTCCGATGTAGAAGCTGGAGCTTTAGCTCTTATGTGGTTAACATATTTTTTATCCTTAAGTATTATTGGGGGTATCATATATATATTAAGCGGATATCACAAATTTAGTATTTCTGAAATAGAAGAAATGGAGTTGAAATATGATAGATAAAAAACTTTTAGATATATTAGTCTGCCCGATTTGCAAAAAGAAACTCATAGAAAACAAAGATAAGTTGATTTGCGAAAATTGCAGTAGACAATATTCGATTATTGATAACATACCAGTACTTATAAATAGCACAGAGCAGGTAATAACTGATTTAAAGGAGAAATAGCATGTCTAAAATACTTCTTATTCATGGGCCAAATTTAAATTTATTAGGACAAAGGGAGCCTGAAGTTTATGGCAAGGTGACCATTGAAGAAATAAATAAAGATGTTAAGAAAGAAGCTGATACAGAAGGTATAACTGTAGAAATTATGCAATCAAATCACGAAGGGGAGATTGTAGATATTATAGGCAAAGCTAAAGATAGATTTGAGGGCATAATTATTAACCCTGCCGCATACACTCATACCAGCATAGCTATAAGGGATGCTATATCTGCTGCTGGAATTCCTGCAATAGAAGTTCATCTCTCAAACATTTACTCCAGAGAAGAATTCAGGCATACTTCTTTGGTGGCTCCTGTGGCACTTGGTCAAATATCTGGTTTTGGAAAATATAGCTATATATTAGCCATTAAAGCCATAGCGAAGATTCTTAATAAATAACTACCCACAAGAAACTAAATCAAAATGAAGATAAGTTTTAATTTCGCCAAACGAAAACGAGCTCTAAAAAAACTCCTTGATGAAAATAACATAGAAGCAATGCTTTTCTCCAGCAGAGAACATATATTCTATTTTCTAGGCTATTACCAAGATGATGCTTATCTGTTATTAACACATAAGGACGACTATCTCATTACAGATTCACGCTATCAAAACGAAGTTAAAAACCTCAAAGAAAAATGTAAAAAGATTATTTCATCTCAACCATTAAGGGAAATCTCGCAGTTAGTAAAAAAATATCATCTTAAAACTATAGGGTTTGAAGAAGACTGTCTTAATTATCAGATGTATGCCTTTATCAAAAAGAACCTCTCGGGCATTAAGCTAAAACCTGCTGCAAAATATATTAGAATGTTAACCTTAATAAAAGATGCTCAGGAAATAAAGACAATTTCAAAGGCCTGCGACATTGCAAATCTAACACTTGCCCAAATTAAAAAAATGAACCTTATAGGAAAAAGTGAAAAAGAGCTATCTGGTTATTTAAAATACTATATATCAAAGTTGGGTTTCGAGACGGCTGATTACGAACCCATAGTTGCCTCAGGAGCCAGAAGCGCTCTGCCGCACGCCAAAACCACAAATATAAAACTAAAAAAAGACTCTAATTTGCTAATTGATTTAGGTGCAAAGGTTTACGGTTACAATTCAGACTTGACAAGAGTATATTCATTAAGTAAAATGAAAGCTGCATATAAAAGTATTTATAGTATAGTAGAAGAAGCTCAAAAGACGGCTATAGCCAGCATAAAGCCGGGAGTAAAAGCATCGCTGGTAGACAAAAAAGCTCGCGATGTAATTGCCGGTAATGGTTACGCTGATAAATTTATTCATACCACGGGTCATGGTCTAGGGCTTCATATTCACGAAGGACCAACAATTAGTCCTAGAAACCCGCAATGCCTGAGGGCAGGTATGGTTTTTACTGTTGAACCGGGTATATATCTAGCTAACAAGTTTGGTATACGCATTGAAGATGTTGTAGCAGTAACTCAGAAAGGATATAAAGTTCTCAGCCATGATATCACCCACACAGTTTAAAACAGGAATAGTCATTAAATATAATAATAAATTATATACCGTAGTTAGCTATCAGCACGTAAAACCAGGTAAGGGGCCTGCATACTACCGCACCAAATTAAAGGGCTTGGATAATGATTCAGTTATTGAAAACACTTTCAGATCAGATGAAAAAATTGAGACAGCTTTTATTGATGAAAAAAAATTAGCCTACTTATATAATGATGGTGAAATGTATCACTTTATGGATCAAGAATCATACGACCAGTTACCTTTAAGTAGCGAAATATGTAAAGATATAACTAATTTTATGACTGAGGGAGTTGAAATTACTGCTTCTATTGCCAACAATAAAATTATCTCGGTAAGTCTACCTAATTTTGTAGAATTAAATGTCACCGGAGCAGAACCAGGAGCCAAAGGGGATACTGCTAAAAGCACGGCATCAAAAAACGTAATCGTAGAAACCGGCGCTAATATTACGGTACCTAATTTTATCAATGAAGGTGATAAAATACGCATAGATACTCGAACTAATGAATACGCTGGAAAAGCCAAATGAGGTAAAGATATGAATCTTAAAGAAATAGAAGAAATGATAAAGCTTATGAATGAAAATAAGCTAGGTGAAATTGAGATTGAAAAGAATGGCTTAAAAGTAAGGCTTAAAAAAGAAGATAACCAAATCAAACAAGTCATTCAAGGCACAACCCTCAATCCTCAACAGCCGCAAATCTCAAATCAAGGCAGTGAAGAAACTGTTAGTGAACCAGAATCACTAAGAAAATTAATTGAAATTAAAGCACCCATGGTAGGCACGTTCTATAGGGCTCCGGCACCTGATGCAGAACCTTTCGTAAAAATCGGCCAAGAAGTCAAAGAAGATGATATCCTCTGCATTATTGAGGCCATGAAATTAATGAATGAAATAAAATGTGAAACGAAGGGCAGAGTAATAGAAATACTTGTTGAAAGTGGTCATCCCGTAGAATTCGGCCAAACCATTATACTTTTGGAGTCAGTTGAATAGATATGTTTTCAAAAATTTTAATAGCTAATAGAGGTGAAATAGCCTTAAGAATTATCAGAGCCTGCAAAGAAATGGGTATTCGCACTGTAGTTGTCTATTCAGATGTTGATATTAACTCATTACCTGTTCAGCTGGCAGACGAAGCTATTTGTATCGGTTCACATGAACCTCAGAATAGTTATCTTAATATACCTGCAATTATCAGTTCTGCTGAGATAACGGATGTGGAAGCAATTCATCCAGGATACGGATTCTTAGCAGAAAACGCCCACTTTGCTGAAATATGCGAATCCTGTCAAATTAAATTTATCGGACCATCGCCTGATTCAATCAGGAAAATGGGTGATAAATTAAATGCTAAAATAACTATGAAGAAATGCGGTGTCCCTGTTATTCCGGGAAGCCTTTTACCTATAAAAAATGAGGGTGACGCTCTTAAAGTAGCCAATCAAATTAAGTATCCAGTTATTATTAAGGCCTCTGCGGGAGGTGGTGGTAAGGGTATGAGAGTTGCTCATAATGATGTCCGGCTCACAAATGCTGTCGCTACGGCTCAGACAGAAGCTGAGAAAAATTTCGGAAATCCGGAAATATACATAGAAAAATACTTTGAACTTTCCAGACACATAGAAGTTCAAATAATGGCTGATAATCATGGAAATATAATCCATCTAGGCGAAAGAGACTGCACTATTCAAAGACGACATCAAAAATTACTTGAGGAATCACCTTCTCCGGCTATAAACAAAAAGATTCGAAAAAAAATGTGTGAGGCAGCTATTAAAGCGGCTAAAGTAGTTAATTACTCAGGAGCCGGAACAGTTGAATTCCTTTTAGATGAAAAGGGAAATTTTTACTTCATGGAAATGAATACCCGCGTACAAGTTGAGCACACTATAACTGAAATGGTTACTGGAATTGATATTATTAAAGAACAAATCAACATTGCAGCCGGAAAGAAACTTTGCGTATCACAAGATAAAGTGGAAATCAAAGGTCATGCTATTGAATGCCGCATAAACGCTGAAGATTATAAAAATGGTTTTATTCCATCTCCTGGAAAAATTGAAGTTTACCATGCGCCTTCAGGGCCAGGAGTAAGACTAGACTCAGCGGCTTATCAAGGTTACATTATTCCGCCTTACTATGACTCCATGATAGCCAAGCTTATCACTCATGGGAAAAATAGGCAGGAAGCTATAGCTATAATGAAAAGGGCTTTAGATGAGTATTTTATTCATCCCATAAAAAATACAGTTGATTTTCATAAAAAGGTTCTTAACAATCAAGAGTTTATTAAAGGACAGTACTATACTAACTTTGCCCAAAAATTACTGGATACTGCTGATTAAATAAACCTATAAC
>CAYQKA010000002.1:10724-28415 GCA_964418055.1 uncultured Planctomycetia bacterium
GTTGGCAGTCTTGTTATCTCCTTTGCAGCTGGACACGTTACGCCGCAAACCGTTAATGAATTGCTTCTGCACATACCTACTGATGCAAATATCAGAATAATTATCGGCATGATAGGTATTGGTATTATCATTATTTCTATAGCAATAATGCAGTTAGCTTTTGGTTCAAATAAACAAGAAAAAAGTATATCCTTTGAAAACCCAAATGGCCAAGTTACGGTATCATTATCAGCTATAGAAGATTTCGTCAGAAGATTAGGCAGGGAATTCAAAGAAATTCAAGAATTAAGACCCGTAGCTAAAATAAAAAAAGGTAATCTAACAATTACTTGCAAAACATTTCTATTGCAAGATCTTTCTATTCCGGAAATTACACAAAAAATACAAAATACTGTCAAAGATAGAGTCAATAAACTGTTAGGTAATCAAGAAGAAATTAAGGTAAAAATTGATGTCATTAAAATCGTGGAAAAGGACAAACGCTCCAAAAATAAAAACAAAGAAGAGGAACCAACTGTTCCCTTCCAATATAAGTCAGCAGTATAATTTTTCAACTTAATATGTAGAAAGGGTTTCATCATGGCAAAAAGAATTGGAGTTTTAACAGGAGGTGGCGACTGCCCAGGATTAAATCCCGTTATTAGAGCTGTAACCAGAAAAGCTATTAATGAAGGATTCGAGGTTGTCGGCATCAAGAACGGTTGGAGTGGATTAGTTAACAACCAAACCGTAAAGTTAGACTTGAAATCTACTTCAGGCATTCTTCATAGAGGGGGCACTATCTTAGGCACTTCACGCACTAATCCCTATAAAGATGTTAAACTTTTAGCAAAGGCTAAAAGAAACTTCAGGGCCCTAAAACTAACCGCTTTGATTGCTATTGGTGGTGAAGATACATTGGGTGTAGCCGGAAGACTCTCTAAAGATGGCTTTCCTGTTGTTGGTGTACCAAAAACTATTGATAATGATGTGCCCTTAACTGATGCAACTTTCGGTTTTGATACAGCGGTTAATATCGCCACAGAAGCCATTGATAGATTACATACAACAGCTGAATCTCATCACCGAGTTATGGTAGTTGAAGTAATGGGTCGCCATGCAGGTTGGATTGCAGTTGACTCAGCTATAGCTGGAGGCGGTGATTATGCTCTCATTCCTGAAATACCTATAAATACTGAAGAATTAATTAAAAGCATTAAGAGTAGAAAAAAACGCGGTAAACACTTCAGCATTATTGTAGTAGCTGAAGGAGCCAAAATGAGTGGAAAGATGATTCTTCAGGATCAAGAGATGGACTCTTTCGGCCATGTTAAGCTAGGTGGCATTGGTCAGCAATTGGCCGATATTATTGAAAAAGAGACTGGTTATGAAACCAGGGTCACTGTCTTAGGCCATCTCTTAAGAGGCGGATCACCAACTGCCCATGATAGAATTCTCGGTACAAAATTTGGGGTAAAAGCGGTCGAACTTATAATTGAAGGTAAGTCAGGTTATATGGTCAGCTTGCAGGGAAATAAAATAGGCCATGTAAAAATTGAAAGAATTCTGGGTAAATTAAAAACGGTTGATAAAGCCTATTACGATTTAGCAAAAGAATTTTTTGGTTAATATTATGAAAAATAAAATAAAGAAGCATTTAGAGGAAAGTTTAGCAGCTAAGGAAGATCTCCTCAAGAATCAGATACCTACTCTTGAAGAAATTGCCCGAGTTATGTTTGAAGCTATAAGCAAGGGCAAGAAGGTAATTATTTTTGGTAACGGGGGAAGTGCGGCTGATGCCCAGCATATGGCAGCTGAATTAGTGGGTAGATACAAAAAAGAAAGAAGCCCCATACCCGCCATTGCCTTAAGTACAAATACTTCTAATCTAACTGCGATTGCTAATGACTATGGATTTGATAACATCTTTTTAAGGCAAATACAGGCTTTCGGCAAAGAAGGGGATATTGCCTTAGGAATCTCTACTAGTGGAAATTCAGCTAATGTTATTAAGGCTATGAAGTGGGCCAATGAACATGGACTCATTTCCTTTGGTCTTAGCTCAAAAGATGGCGGAGAACTTAAGGCCTGTACAAATTACTGTCTCTGTGTTAACAGCAACAATACACCTGTAGTCCAAGAAGCACATATGTCCTGCATACACATTTTATGCGATATCATCGAAAGTGGCCTAAATGTATAAGGATAAAATAAAATCATTGGCTGAACTTCTTAAAAAAATTAAAAAGCTGAAGAAAAGCAAAAAAAAAGTTGGCTTTACTAATGGCTGCTTTGATTTATTACATGCCGGACATGTCAAATATCTACAAGATGCCAAGAAAAAGTGCGACAAACTCATAGTCGGCATCAATAGTGATAGCTCAGTAAAAAAGATTAAAGGCCCTAAAAGGCCTATAAATAACCAAAAAGCAAGACAGATTGTTATTGCTTCATTAGAAACTGTTGATTATGTTGTTCTTTTCAAGGAAACAACACCTCTTAAACTCATAGAAGCAATAAAACCTGATATCCTAATAAAAGGATCTGACTGGAAGAAAAAGGATATAGTGGGAGCTAAAGAAGTATCATCTAATGGCGGTAAAATTATACGTATTAGTTTTCTAAAAGGTTATTCAACCAGCGCCATCATTAAAAAGATATCTTCTAAAATATAAATGAAAACAGCCCTTTACAGAATTATAGATGCTAATTATAACCGCTTAAAAGAAGGCTTAAGGGTTTGCGAAGATGTTATTAGATATGCCTTCGAAGATAAAAATTTAACACGCTCTTACAAAACTTTAAGACATAGCGTTACAACTGCTTTTAAGCAGCTATCAATAGATGAGCAGAGCTTATTTGAATCAAGAGACTCCTTACAAGACGTAGGTAAGGGTACGCCAGATTACGAATTAAATAAAAAAAATATTACAGATATTTTTCTAGCGAATTTACAAAGAGCTAAAGAATCTGCGAGAGTATTAGAAGATGTATCTAAACTTTTTAACAAAAAAGCGGCCTTGCAATTTAAGGATATAAGATATAAACTTTACGAACTTGAGAAAAAAACTTTTAAAAAAATCCAGTTTTTATGTAATCATAGATGAGAATTTAGATATTGCAAAACATGTTATTTCTCAAGGTGCTGACATTGTTCAATTGAGAATAAAAAATAAAAGTGACAGTTTTTTTCTTGCTATAGCTAAAAAAATAAGAAAGCTTACAAATAAACATAATGTTCTTTTTATAATTAATGACCGGATTGATATAGCCAAAATTTCAGAAGCTGATGGAGTCCATTTAGGTCAAGAAGACATTAGCGTTAAAACTGCGCGTACATTTCTAGGCAGAAACTACATAATCGGAGCTTCGACTCATTCATTAAGCGAGGCAAAAAAATCATTAGCCCAGAAACCTGATTATATAGCTATTGGTTCTATTTTTAAAACAACTACTAAGCCGCATTTAAAATCTTTAGGAATAGCTAGGGCTCAGAAGGTTATTAATAAAACCACCATTCCTTATTTTGTTATTGGAGGCATTAACTTAAAAAATATTAGTCAGCTCATTAAACATAAAATAAATAAAATCGTTGTCTACAAAGCTATCTGCCAAGCAAAAAAACCTGGAATTACAACAAAAAAGTTTAAGGATATTTTATTAAATTATGAAAACTCTTATAGATAAAATTAAAAGTAAGCAAATACCGGCTATAGTTAAAAAGATAGCCAAATCTGAAGGTTTAGATGCAAAAGAATTAGCAAATGATATTAAAAATGGGCAGACAGTTATTTGTTCTAACTATAAACACGCTCCCAGTAAACCTTGTGCAGTTGGTAAAGATCTAAAAACTAAAGTAAATGTAAATATTGGTACCTCTCCAGATTTTAGCTGTCTTAAAAATGAATTAAATAAACTCAGTATAAGCTTAGAATACGGAGCAGATGCTGTCATGGATTTAAGCACAGGTGGCAACTTAAAGGAAATAAGGCGCAAAATAATCAGTAAATGCCCAGTTTCAGTCGGAACTGTTCCTATATATGAAGCAGCTGTTTTAAACGCTAAAAAGAATATAAAGATTAAAGATATGAAACTTGGTGACATATTTAGTTCTATCAAGCGTCAGGCAGAAGATGGAGTTGATTTCATGACACTTCATTGCGGCCTTACTCTTGAAACCTTGAGCAGATTAAAACAAGAAGGTCGGTTGCTTAATATTGTCAGCCGCGGAGGAGCATTCTTAACAAATTGGATGATACATAATAATAAAGAAAATCCTCTTTACGAACATTATGACGAATTACTTGATATACTTCATGATTATGATATTACTATTTCACTTGGAGATGGCCTAAGGCCCGGTTGCATAGATGACGCTACAGATAGAGCCCAAATCCAAGAATTAATCTTCTTAGGCGAACTAGCTCAAAGAGCCAATAAAAGAGGAGTACAAGCCATCATAGAGGGCCCGGGACACGTAGCCCTAAATGAAATTAAAACTAATATGCAAATACAAAAAAAACTCTGCCATGGAGCTCCATTTTATGTTTTAGGACCTTTAGTCACTGATGCAGCTGTCGGTTATGACCACATTGCTGCCAGTATCGGCTCAGCAATTGCGGCAACATATGGAGCTGACTTTATCTGCTATCTAACTCCAGCTGAGCATTTAGGCCTACCATCAGATGAAGATGTAAAAGAAGGTTTAATTGCGAGCCGCATAGCAGCCCACGCAGCTGATGTGGCCAAGGGCAACAAGAGCGCAATACGAAGAGATAAACTGCTCTCAGAAGCCAGAAGAAAGAGAGATTTTCCAAAGCAATTCGAATTTGCACTTGAGCCCAAGAAAGCGCGGGCTAAATATAAAAAACTAAAAGCAAAGAAGAAGGATGTCTGTTCAATGTGTTCTGAATTTTGCGCAATCAAAACAATAGAAGAGGTGCTTAAAAAATGAGTTTACTAGTTGTAGGTTCCGTTGCTTATGATTCAATTGAATCCCCATACGGAAAAAAAGATGAAGTCTTAGGAGGTTCTGCTCTTTACTTTTCATTAGCTGCAAACTATTTTAGCAAAGTCAAACTTGTAGCCGTTGTGGGTGAAGATTTCAAAAAAAAGGATATTAATTTTTTAAATAAAAAGGGTATTGACATAAAAGGGCTAGAGATAGCCAAAGGCAAAACTTTTCGCTGGAAAGGCAAATATTCGGCTGATTTAAATCACCGCAAAACTATTTATACTCACCTAAATGTCTTTGAAACTTTCAAGCCAAAGCTTCCGGCAAGCTATAAGCATAGCAAATATGTCTTTTTAGCTAACATTGACCCAGACTTACAGCTTGAAGTATTAAATCAAATAGATAAACCTCTGCTTACTGCATGCGATACGATGAATCTATGGATTGATAACAAAAGGAAAAGCTTATTAAAAGTCTTAAAGAAAATACAAATCTTTATTGTCAATGATTCTGAAGCCAGAGATTTAAGTGGACATAGTAATTTGATAAAAGCCGGAGAAGGCTTATTAAAGATGGGTCCTAAAATGGTAATAATCAAAAAAGGTGAACATGGAGCAATAATTTTCGGTAAAAACTTTAAATTCTCATCAGCAGCTTACCCATTAGAAGAACCTTTAGATACTACCGGCTCTGGAGACGTCTTTGCTGGTGGCTTTATGGGGTATATAGCCAAGACAAAGAAATTGAATCAAACTAACTTTAAAAAGGCAGTTATATATGGTAGTATATTAGCATCTTATAACGTGGAGGCATTCTCCATAGAAAAATTAAGAATGTTAAACAAATCTGATATTGACAAGAGATATAAAGAATTCAAGAAGTTAACTAGTTTTTAAATACGGGCGTGATTCAATGGTATCTCGCACTCTTAAAGCTTTTTGCGAGTGTAATTTAATGGTAGAATGCCAGCTTCCCAAGCTGAATACGGGAGTTCGATTCTCCTCACTCGCTCCATAAAGTGATGAAAGAAAAAAATTTAGTTCTATATTTAGTTATTTGTTTCTTATTTTGTTCGTTATTCTCGGCGGGTTGTAAAACAACCAGAGGATCAAGAGCAAACTTAGCTAATATTCCAACAGTCCCCGGTAAATACCATAAGGTCAAAAAAGGGGAGACTCTTTGGGGCATATCCAGAACTTACGGGCTCAGTATAGATGATATAGTCAAAACTAACCGTATTCCAGATGCTTCCATCATCAAGGTAGGACAAAGAATTTTTATTCCTGATAATCCATCTAAATCTTACAAACCTATTCAACAGCAAACAACTACATCAAGCTTTAAAGCAGAAAGTAATTTCCTCTGGCCTGTAAAAGGAAGAGTAATCAGTTATTATGGAGTTAAATACGACGGCATTAAATCAAAAGGGATTAAGATACGAGCTAGACAGGGACAAGAAGTTAAAGCTGCCCGATCAGGGATAGTCTCTTTCTGTGAAGATAAAGTTAAAGGTAAAGGCAAAACTATCATTATAGATCACGGAGACGGTTTTTTAACAGTTTACGCCCATAATTCAGAAAACCTAGTTGATTTAGGTGAAAAAGTAACACAGGGGCAAGCTATTGCCCTAATCGGCAGTACTGGCCGTACAGATCATCCACAGCTTTACTTTGAAATTAGAAAAGGACATAAACCTCAAAACCCATTTTATTATTTACCATGAGTATACTTAGTAACATAAAAAAAATATTTAGTGCGAACTCACAAAAAGAGCTGATGTCATTTTCTGTTAAATGCAGTAAATGCCAAGAAATTATTACAGTTAAGATTAATCCGGCCAATGATCTCATGAATCAATATAAAGAATCAAATGTTTCAGGTCCGGCCTTCATATTAAAAAAGGAAATTTTAGGTAATAATTGCAGTAACTTAATGCAACTCAAGGTGGAATTTGATGAAAATTATAATGTCCTAACCAAATCTGTAGAAGGCGGGGAAGTTATTTCATAATCATGCTAAAAATAGGAGTAATATCAGATACTCATATACCGATTAATTCTTTACACATCTCTAATGAGATAAAAAATCATTTCAAAGGAACTGATTTAATTATTCATGCAGGAGACTTGATTGATTTAAGCGTATTAAATGAATTAAAACAAATTGCTCCAGTTGTTGCAGTTGCGGGCAATATGGATAATTTGGATGTCAAAAATAAACTTCCCAAAAAACAAGTGCTTAAAATTAGTAAATACCACATTGGATTAATGCATGATCTTGGCAATTTAAGAAAAAAAGGGGATATATTAAAGAACAACTTTGCATCTGATAAATTAGATATATTGATTTATGGTCATACTCATGTACCAATATCGGAAACTTATAAAAAGACAATATTTTTTAACCCCGGAAGCGCAACTGATACTATATTTGCTCCTTATAAGTCTGTGGGCTTAATAGACCTAAACTCCACAATAAAAACAAAAATAATTAAACTGGAAGATTAAATAATGTATCTAATAAGTCTACAATTTGCTTTCTTTTTCTTACTTATCATTATAGCTGGTTGGAGATTATCTGATTATGCTAATAAAATATCAAAGAAATCACTATTCCCTGAGGGTCTTTTTGGAGTCATTTTTCTAGCAATAATTACCTCGCTACCTGAAATATTTACCAGTATAGGTTCTGTAACTGTAGTAAATTTTCCAGATATGGCCGCATCTGATGCCCTAGGCTCAATATTTATAAATCTAATGATCATCGTCGTCTTAGATATAATTCAAGGTAAGGGAGGAATACTCTCAATCGCTAGTAAAAAGCATATCCTGACAGCCAGCTTAACGATAGGTGTGCTTGGAATTGTCTCTATTTCACTACTCTTAAGAAAAATAGCTAATATCAATTTGGGATTTTATAATATTGGCCTTGATAGCATTGTAATAATTATTATCTATATTTTCTGCGTAAAACTTTTAGTGAATCATGGAGCCGAAGAGATCAGCAAAGAACCTGGTAATTCTAATGGATTAGGGCCTCTATGGATTAAGTTTATACTTGCCGCTATGTTAGTAATTGTTTCCGGTTTCAGACTAGCAAAATTGGGCGGAGTGATAGTTACTCAG
Organism: uncultured Planctomycetia bacterium; assembly: GCA_964418055.1. Classification (GTDB taxonomy): domain Bacteria; phylum Omnitrophota; class Gorgyraeia; order JAGLLT01; family JAGLLT01; genus Kappaea. The sequence continues at coordinate 18,783 of CAYQKA010000002.1, forward strand.
ACAAGCTTAAATGATAGCTTCGTAGGTCTAGTTTTTCTTGCTGTAGCCACTTCACTACCAGAATTAATCGTCTCTTGGTCAGCAGTTAAACATGGTTCAATTGACATGGCCATAGGTAATGTTCTAGGGAGTAATTTTTTTGATACAGCTATTATTCCAATAACTGATGTCTTCTACAGAGATAACCAAATAATGGCTGATCTAAATGTCTCTCATATATTTACTATAACCTTATGCATGATAATGACCGCAATTATTATTAGCGGCTTGATTTACCGGAGTAAAAAATCAATTCTTAAACTTGGCTGGGATGTCTTTTTTATGCTGATTATTATTGTTGTTTCAATTGCCTTTTTTTATATGACTAGTTTTAATTAGGAGAAATTAATGGATCGACTCTGGGCTCCTTGGCGCTCTAAATATGTAAAATCAAAAAAAGATAAAGGCTGTATTTTCTGCATTAAACCCAAAGAAAAAAAAGATAAGGCTAATTATATAGTTAAAAGAGGTAAATACTGCTTTGCTATTTTAAACATCTATCCATATAATAACGGACATTTAATGGTCGCGCCCTATAGACACGTAGGTGACTTGGATAATTTGAGGAAAGAAGAACTTATAGAAATAATGGAGTTGACTCAAGAGTTAATTAAAAAACTTAAAAAAATATTAAAACCATCTGCTTTTAACTGCGGGTTTAATCTAGGTAAAGTAGCTGGAGCAGGTTATGCAGATCACTTGCATATCCACATTGTTCCCAGGTGGCAGGGAGACACTAACTTCATACCCATTATCGGCAAAACAAAAGTAATTCCACAATCATTAGATGATTTATATAAACGTCTAATGATTCAAAATAAAGTTAAGAAATAAATACTATGGAACATTCTGATTTCGTTCACCTGCATAATCATACTCTCTATAGTCTTTTGGATGGCGCCTGCCATTTAAAAGATATGATGGAGGCTGCTCATAAATATAAAATGCCAGCTGTAGCTATTACAGATCATGGAAACATGTTCGGCGCTATAGAATTCTATACTCAGGCAGTTAATTACGGCCTCAAACCCATAATTGGCTCAGAAATATATGTTGCGCCAGAATCCCGTTTTAATAAAACGGGCCGACTAGGTAAAGATATTGCTAATCATTTGACCCTTCTAGCTAAAAACGAAGAAGGCTATAAGAATCTCATGAAATTAGTCTCCATTGGTTATCTCGAGGGATTCTATTATAAACCCCGAGTTGATCTCGAATCTTTGAAAAAACACTCTAAAGGGCTGATAGCGCTAAGCGGCTGTTTAAATGGCAGAGTACCTCGGCTAATAATGAATAATAAGCTTGATGAAGCAAAAAAATTAGCTATTGATCTATATGAGACATTCGGAGGTGATTTTTATCTTGAGCTTCAGGATCATGGGATGCAGGAGCAAAAAGAACTAAACCGCCTTCTTATTAAACTTTCCAAAGAATTAAATATCCCCTTGGTAGCAACTAATGATGTTCACTACATTAAAAAAGAACATGCTCGTGCTCATGAAGCCTTGCTTTGCCTACAGACTCAAACAACACTTGATGACCCTAATCATATGCGTCTACAGACAGATGAATTTTATTTTAAGAGTCCTGAAGAAATGAAAAAACTATTCAAGGAAGTGCCTGAGGCCATTAAAAACACTTTAGAAATAAGCCAAAAATGCAACCTGGAACTTTCTTTTGATAAAGATTATCTGCCAAAATTCTCCCCGCCTAAAGGTTTAACTAATAATAAATATCTTAATCAGCTCTGCTATGAGGGAGCAAAAAATAAATTTAAAAATATTTCTCCTGAACTAAAAAAACGACTTGATTACGAATTAAATATTATTGAAAAAGCAGGTTTTACAAGTTATTTTCTTATGGTTTGGGATTTTGTTAAATTTGCTAAAAATCAAAATATCATGGTTGGCCCGGGAAGGGGATCAGCAGCTGGAAGCGCTGTAGCCTATTCATTAGACATAACCAACATTGACCCAATAAAGCACGACTTAATTTTTGAAAGATTTCTTAATCCTGAAAGAATAAGTATGCCTGATATTGATATTGATTTTTCCGATGAGCGCAGACAGGAAGTAATTGATTATGTTACCAATAAATACGGCAAACAAAATGTAGCTCAAATCATAACCTTCGGAAGCCTGGCAGCTCGAGCTGTAATCCGTGATGTCGCCCGTGCAACTAACTTCACTTATGCTGAAGCTGACAAAATAGCCAAGTTAATACCCTCAGACCCCAAGATAACCTTAATGAAAGCATTAAAGCTAGAGCCAGAATTAAATGCCCTATATAAAAACGATGAAAGAATTACTCAACTAATCGATACATCAAAAATACTCGAAGGCCTAAAAAGACATGCTTCAATGCATGCAGCTGGTGTTGTAATTTCAGAAGATGAATTAACAAATCACACACCACTCTTTAAAACAAGTGAAGGTCAGATAACTACCGGCTATGATATGGAATCCCTAAAAAAAATTGGTTTGGTGAAGATAGACTTTTTGGGATTAAAAACATTAACAGTTATTGAAAAAAGCTGTAAAATCATAAAAAGGGTAGATGGCGTAGATATTGATATTAATAATTTATCTCTGGATGATAAAAAAACATATGAACTTTTGAGCAAGTCCAAATCCTTAGGTGTTTTCCAGCTTGAAAGTGCCGGCATGCGCGATTTACTCAGAAAACTTCAACCCGAGGCTTTTGATGACATTGTTGCTCTACTTGCTCTATATAGACCAGGTCCACTTGGAAGCGGGCTTGTGGATGATTTTATCCATAGAAAGCATGGCAGATCTCCTATAAAATATTTACACCCGAAATTAAAACCTATATTAGAAGAAACATATGGAATTCTTTTACATCAGGATCAAATTATGGTTATGGGTGTGGAGTTGGCCGGTTTTTCTTTCGCTCAAGCAGATATGCTAATGAGAGCTATCAGCAAAAAAAGACCGGAACAAATGGAACAGCTTCACGGTGATTTTATTATCGGAGCGGTTAAGCGGGGGATAAGCGAAAAAATAGCCGAGAATATATTTACCCTTATCTCACATTTTACAGGATACGGCTTTAATAAAGCTCATACAACCTGCTATGCCGATATAGCTTATCAAACCGCTTATCTAAAAGCAAATTATCCTATGGAATTCCTGACAGCTCTTTTAACAAGTGAAAAAAATAATGCTGATAAAATCGCTCTCTATATTGAAGATGCAAAAAGTTTTAAAATAAAAATACTGCCACCTGACGTTAATGAAAGTTTTGCCGAATTTACCGTTGTAAAAGAAAATAATTCCATAAGATTCGGCTTATCTGCGGTAAAAAATGTTGGCGGAGGAGCAATTGACTCAATTGTAAAAAGCAGAATAAAGAGTGGCAAGTTCACTTCTTTATACGATTTTGCCACCCGCATAGACACAAGACTCGTAAATCATAGAGTTATAGAAAGTCTTATTAAATGCGGTGCTTTTAGTAGTTTTGGTTTAAAGCGCTCCCAGCTTATGTCTATATTAGATAAAACATTAGAAGCCGCCAATAAGCTCCATAAGGATAAAGCTGTTGGACAATTATCCTTCTTAAATGACTTAGATAGTGACAATGGCTTCGATAGCACTTTTATAAACATACCAGATATTGAAGAATGGCCTGAAAACCAAATTTTAACTTATGAAAAACAATATCTTGGATTTTATATTACAGGACACCCATTAGCCCGCTATTCTAAATTGCTAGAATTTTTCTCTAAATTATCAGTTTCTCAATTAAAAGAGGGAATTGATGGACAAGAAATATCTATAGCAGGGATTATTGTTAAAATTCGTAAAACAGTAACTAAGAAAAAAGGTGAAAGAATGGCTATCCTGCGCATTGAAGACCTCACCGAACAAACTGATGTCTTAGTTTTTCCCAAAGCCTACACTAAATCATGCGAGGCAATCACAATAGATGCTATCGTTCTTATTAAAGGACGCTTAAACCTTAAAGAAGATACACCTAAAATTATTGCCGATGAAATCATGCCTATTCAAGAAGCCAGAAAAAAGTTCACTTCTGCTATAGAAATAAGCCTCAAGACAGCCGGATTAGAGGAAAATACTTTAAAGTCTTTAAAAGAAACTCTGGCGGTACACCCCGGAAACACACCTGTCTACTTAAATTTCATTGATCCAAACGGTAAAAAGCAAAAAATGCTGATTAATAATGATATAAAAGTCAAGGCTGAAGAGGCACTCTTAAAAGAAATTGAGAAAATTGTAGGTTCTGATGCAGTGTCATTTCAAGTTTGCCCTTGACTTTTATGATTATATTATGTATTATTACTCTTAGAAACAAAAGAAGTTATAAAAATTAAGGGGGCAAGATATGACCAAAAAGGACATAGTATTAAAGATTGCCAACGAAACCAAAATTAAGCAAATTGATGTCAAGAAGATTGTTCAGAAAACTCTTGAATGTATAATAGAAAACCTTCAAGAAGGCAAAAAGGTTGAATTGAGAAATTTCGGCGTCTTTAAGATCAAACAGCGTCGAGGAAGAACTGGTAGAAATCCAAGAACGGGTGATGTAGTTCCGGTTCCTCCGAAAAAAGTCGTAGTTTTTAAACCTGGTTTGGTAATGAAGAAGAACATAAAGTAAAACTTTATTTTAAAATTTACATCAAAGTTTGATAAGCCCCAGCCCACAAACTTATGGGGCTATTTGTTTATAACATATGAAAATTCAATCCCTTAAAGGAACCAACGATATTCTTCCCTCAGAAATTAAGGAGTGGCATCTTCTTGAGAATGTTTGCCATACTCTCTTTGAATTATATGGCTATGAGGAAATTCGCACACCTATAATTGAGAAAACCGAACTCTTCAAGAGAAGTGTGGGTGAAACCACTGATATAGTCCAAAAAGAGATGTTTACATTTAAAGATAACGCAGAAAGAAACATATGCCTGAGGCCCGAAGAAACAGCTGCGGTCGCCAGAGCTTTTATCCAACATAATCTAACCAATAAAACCGGCATGGCAAAACTGTACTATATAGGGCCAATGTTTAGAAGTGAGAGGCCTCAAGCAGGCAGATATAGACAATTTAATCAATTTGGTGCAGAAGCTATAGGTTCTCACAGTCCTCATCTTGATGCTGAACTAATTGCTCTTATGGATGAATTTGTAACAACAATTGGCTTAAAGAACTACAAAATCTTAATAAATTCATTGGGTTGTAAAAAAGATCGTGAAATATATAAAAAAAAATTACTGGAATATACCCAGAAAGACAAAAATATTTTTAATAATTTGTGTTCTGATTGTAAACGCCGCATCAAATCTAATCCCCTAAGAGTACTTGACTGCAAAAATCCAGAATGTCATAAATTAGTAAAAAAATTTCCCACACCCCAAGATTATCTTTGCGATGATTGTAAAGAGCATTACAATAAAGTTAAATTGCTCTTAGACAGCCTTAAAATTGAATATGAAGAAGATTCTCTGCTTGTCAGAGGTCTGGATTACTATAATAGAACAACATTTGAGCTAGTACATGGCGGTCTGGGTGCTCAAAATGCTATTATTGCTGGAGGCAGATATGACAACCTAATTTCTTCTTTTGGAGGTCCCGATACAGGTGCCTGCGGTTTTGCAGGCGGCATGGAACGGCTTCTTCTAGCTTGCGAAGCTGAAAAGATAAATTTACCGCTTAAAGATTCACTTTCTGTATATATTGTAACATTAGACGAATCTTATTATAAATATGGTTTTGATATTCTGCACGCATTAAGGAAAAATGGCATTAAAGCACACATCTCCTACGAAACAAAATCCTTAAAGTCTCAAATGCGCCAGGCCAATAAGCTTAATTCGCGCTTTGCTATCATTATTGGAGAAGATGAAATAAAAAGCAAAAAATATACCCTTAAGGATATGCAAGAACACAAGCAGGAATTGGTTGATAGGAAAACATTATTAAACAAGATTATTAAATTAAATGGCTAATAGATTAGATATTGAAAAACAGGAATTAAATTATCTTGCTGCTTATGCTGTAAAAAGCTCTGAAAGTCAGGGACGAAAATTTAAAGAAAGTGAACATGAAGATCGTGGATGCTTTCAAAGGGATAAAGATCGTATAACGTATTCTACAGCTTTCAGGCGCCTTCAATATAAAACTCAGGTTTTTGTCAATTACGAAGGGGATCATTATAGAACACGCCTAACACACACCCTAGAAGTAACTCAGATAGCTAGAGCTATAGCCAGAAATTTAGGCTTAAATGAAGATTTAGTTGAAGCCATTGCTCTGGCACATGATATTGGCCATACACCTTTTGGACATGCAGGGGAATATGCCCTTAATGAAATTATGAAAAATTATGGCGGCTTTGAACATAACCGCCACGCTTTGAGAATTGTTGATTATTACGAAGAAAAATATCCTGATTTCAAAGGCCTAAATCTAACCTGGGAAGTAAGAGAGGGTATAATTAAACACTCTTCAACTTATGATAGACCAAAAAATAAAGACTTCAGCTCAAACACATGGCCTTCGCTTGAAGGACAGGTCGTAAATTTAGCCGATGAGATCGCCTACAATAATCACGATTTGGATGACGGCATAAGTTCGGGCTTGATTTCTTTTGAAAGCCTTGATACAATTGAGCTTTGGAAAAGAGTAAAAAAGAGCATTGCTAAAAAATACCCTCAGGCTGAGAAGAGAACCATAAGGTCTTTAATAATCAAGAATATGATTAATATCTACGTTAAAGATTTAACTGCTGAGACTAAGAGGAATATTAAGAAATATAAAATAGATTCGGTTGATAAAGCAAGAACATCCAAGAAAAAAGTAGTTTCCTTTAGCCCGGAATTTGATAAACAAAAAAAACAGGTAAGTAAGTTCTTGTATAACAATCTTTATATGCATCCATATGTTATCAGGATGTCAGATAAGTGTACACGTTTTTTAAGAGAACTTTTTAAAACTTATTTAGATAAACCTCAATTGATGCCAAAAATACACCTTCAATACATTGAGGACAAAAGCACAAAAAAACATAAATACGAAGTTATCTGTGACTATATTGCCGGCATGACTGATAGATTTGCTTTAGAAGAGTATAAAAAATTATTTGACCCTAATGAAAAAGTATAAATGGTAGATTATAATATGAAAAAGAATAGTTGGGAATTATTTCATAGACTTCTTGATGATAACGAATATAAAGAATTTAAACAGTTATATTCTCAAGGTTTTGGTAAAAAGACACAATGGCATGAATTAGATTTTATTCCTGAATCAGATTTACATATCAGAGAAAAAATGGCCTCCAAGCAGACAAAGATATCTAAGAAAACAATATTTGAATGCCGCTCAACTATGGAAAAAGCCAGGAAGTCGAAAAGGGTACAATATAAAAAAGTTACTGCAAGTAATTTTGTCCTTACGGCTCCTTTACTTTCAGAAAATACTGCTTTTGGATTTATTTTTATAACAAAAATTTCTAATATACTTACCGCCACTCAGCTGAAAATATTTACATCCTATCTAAACACTATAATTTTAAAGATATTGGATGACATTGAATTAGCCAGGCTTTATGACACTATACAACCCAGAACAGCTGCTTTATCAACAATTCACACTATCCACAGACTCATAAGCAGTACCCTAACTGAAAAAGAACTTTTACCCAGATTGGCCAGGTTAACTTTGCAAGTCATGAGGGTCAAAAGGTGCACTATCTATTTGTGTGACAAAAATAAAAAGAAAATGAGAGTGGCCGTAACGGTAACTCCCAAAGGCTTAGTAGCTGATAAAAGAATAATTGCTTCTGGAGAAGGCATAGTAGGACGTTCAGCTAAAAGTGCTATACCGGTACTCACTGAAAATACTTTGACTATGCCCCTAATAGAAGAAGATGTTTTAGGTGTTATAGAAGTAACTGAGAAAATTGACAAAAGACCTTTTACTTATTTTGATCAGGAAATCTTAACTACTTTTTCAGAGCAAGCCGTTATAGCTCTCAAGAATGCCTACTTAAATAAACAGAGAGACAATATTACACAAGGAAGTATAAAATCGCTCATAGAACTCTCCGGCACAAAAAAACAACCTCATATTCCGGAAGCACAATACAAAAAGCTGGTAACAGCTATTGCCAAAAACCTAAAGCTTTCCCGCAAAGATATTAATACCCTTAAATATGCTATTAAACTTAAAGATGTCAGCAAGCTTAGTATTCCTGATAAAATTCTCCATAAAAATACCCGCCTCACTAGAGAAGAGTTTAAAACCATGAAACAACACACTTCTAAAAGTGCGGCTATGTTAAAACCTATTAAAGTTTTAGATTCAGTCATACCATTAATCAAACATCAAAGAGAGAAATATGATGGAACCGGCTATCCTAAAGGCCTTAAGGGAAATCAAATTCCTATAGGATCCAGAATATTGGCTATAATCGGTGCCTTTGAAGCCATGGTAACCGACAGGCCTTACCGCAAGGCAAAAAGCGCTCAAGAAGCAGTTGAGGAAATAAACAGAAATAGCGGTACTCAGTTTGACCCCAAAATAGTTAAGGCATTTAATAAAATTATCAAAAAGAAAAAACATTAAAAGAAAAAATTAATAAGCATTAAACCATAAATGAAAAAAATACTACTCGTTATACTCTTATTAATTGTGATTGCAGTCATTGTTGCCCTTAGTCCACAGGCTTCAGGAATATATGAATCAATCTGTAAGCAGCAACTCAAGGACAGATTTAATATAGAAGCTAATTTTGAAAGCTTTCAAGTACAAGCCTTAAAGAAAATCAATTGCACTAAGGTTGTATTACGTAAAAAAGATAATCAGGTACAGGCAGAGGAAGTTCAAGTTGAAATAGTAAAACTAAGGCCTCTGGGAGATTATTTTGAAATTAAATTAAATTCTAGAGGACTTGAAATAGCTGACCTTGATGGAAGCATCCTGCCTCTAGCGAGTATTATCACTAAGCAGACTCATAGCGATATTTTAAAATCTACTAAATTAAAACACGTAAATTTCAATTTAATAAAAGATAAAGATAATATTAGGGTATATGATATTGATGCAGTTGGAGAAAAATTAAAGGTTTATGGCTCTGTAGATATTATGCAAAATGCAGAAATCTACGATTTGAGTATATATATTCCAGCAAAAAAGATAGAAGACATGCCTAAGTTCTCAAAAGCTCTTTCAAAGCTATTATTCAACATGAAACAAGAAGGAGACTGGGCAGTCTTTAAATTTAAAACGCGTCTCTTAGAATAAAATAGGTAATATAATGAGCGACAACAAAGAATACCAAGCAGAGTTATTTAATGAATTTTCAGATGAGCCTGCCAAACAAAGACGCTTCATAAAACGGTCCGAAAGGCAAAAAAAAATAACTTTAGTCATATCTAGAGAAAAATTAATATTTTCGGTAATATCTGTTATACTGCTCTATGTTATATTTTTCTCACTTGGTATTGAGCGTGGCAAAAAAATAGCAAATCGTTCTTTAAATAGCAACATGCACTCTACTGCAGTAGCACTTCAGAATAAGAATGTAGAAAATCAAAATCAGAAAACTACTGCTGAA
>CAYQKA010000002.1:28515-34275 GCA_964418055.1 uncultured Planctomycetia bacterium
TATCCAGAGCAGAAAAAGAAGCTTCCAAGGTAAGAGCAGGCGGTAATGAAGCCATCATTGATTCAAACGGTAAATATCATCTTCTTTTAATCGGAAAATTTAAAGATAAAAAAGATGCGACCGCTTTAAAGAAGAAGTTGGCAAATAAATACAAGGGTTGCTACGTAAGAAAATATAAAATAATAGATTAAAAACAGGAGGTAATCATGTCACAACATCGAAGTCTAAAAGGAGTACCAAAGGACAAAAAAATCAGAAGTGTCCACAACAGATTCGAACGCATTAAAGAATTACAGGAAAAAGGTAATTGGGATGACAAAAAGTCAGTTTTTGGTCTACCTAAAGTTAAAGTAGAAAGAATAAAAGTTAAAAAGGGAGCCCCTAAATCAGATGAAGATACTAAAGAGACCGAGGAAACTAAAGAAGTAGTAGAAACTAAAGAAGAAAAAAAAGAAATAAAGAAATAATCCTAGGCAGATAACTAACCATGAAGAAAAAATTATTATTTTTCTTAACGTGTTTATCCGTTTTCAGCGTAACATTTTTTATGGCAACTGTTGGAGTTAGGGCAGGAGACGGATTTCCATTTAAGGGTAAGATAAATGCTAATAACGTTAAGCTGCGGGCTGGCTATAACAAAAATTTTACCTCTTTGAAGAATTTAAAAAAGGGGGACGATGTCATTGTCTTGGATAAATATTTTTGCTGGTATCAAGTTAAATTGCCTGATGATGTCAATTGTTATGTCTCTAAAAAATATATTAGTGATAGCGGTTTTGTAACTGCTAATCAGCTCAACATAAGAGCGGGCGCTGGAGAAAAACAGCATGTCTTAGGCAAACTCAAAAAAGGCGAGCTGGTTTTCATTATTACTAGTGTTGACGATTGGTATAAAGTTAGGCCTCCCGAAGGAGCAAGTGGCTGGATTTATGAAGACTACTTGGATAAAATAGCGGAGATTAAAACCTCTGATATCCCTAAACCAACTACCTTAACAAATAAATCTCTTAATACTAAGGAAATGATCGACTACAAAAAATTACCTTCTATAAAAACCTCTGATCTCGACAATTATAATACTGACAATTTAAAAGTTATTATTCTTGCTTATAGTAATTTCTGCAATAACTATCCTAATTCTGCGTACAAAGAAGATTTAACTTATAAACTAAATCTTCTAAATATACAGTTAAAAAATAAGCAAGATGAAGATACGCCTACAATAGATAGCAGGAACATGATCAGGGATTCAATTGATATATCAGGAACTCTGAGAGATTTAGGGCGTGTTTATGGCACCACAGCAACTCACAAATTAAAAATTAAAGGAAGAACAAACTACTATCTAAAAAGTTCAAACATTAATTTAGATGATTACATTTATAAAGAAGTAACAATCCAAGGCAATATTGAAGATAATAGCTCTAAATATCCTCTTATTAATATTAGAAAAATAGAGGTGATGAACTAATGCCCACCATACTAGTAACTTACTATTCTCGCGGTGGAAATACAAAAAAAATGGCCGAAGAGATAAAAAAGGGCATTGAACAAGGAGATATTTCCTGTGTAATAAAGCCAGTTGATGAAATTGAAATTGATGAGCTTTTAAATTACGAAGGCATCGCAATCGGCTCACCAACTTATTACGGTGATATGGCAGCTGAAGTTAAGCAATTATTAGATAATAGCGTTAAACTGCATGGCAAACTAGAAGGCAAAATAGGAGCAGCCTTCTCATCTTCAGCAAACATAGGCGGCGGCAATGAAACAACTATTCTATCCATATTAAACGCTCTTCTTGTACATGGAATGATTATTCAGGGAGATTCTTCAGGAGATCACTACGGACCTGTATCCATTGGCTCACCTGATAAAAGATCCGAAGAAGAATGTTTGCGACTAGGCAAACGACTCGCCCAATTAGCTAAAAGGCTGTCATAGAAAAAATGCTATTCTTAATCCTCAATAAAGTTTTTCTGGTTTTATCATTTATTATTGCAGTGGTTATTCATGAATACAGCCATGGGCTAATGGCTTTGCGACTAGGTGATGATACAGCTCAAGAATCTGGCAGATTAAGCCTTAATCCACTTGTCCATATTCACCCGGTAGGCACTATTATATTACCATTACTTTTACTAGCCGTAGGCTTCATTCCTTTTGGCTGGGCAAAAGCAGTTCCTGTAAACCCGCATAATTTTAACAATCAAAGGAAAGATGTGGCCTTAGTAAGCTTTGCTGGGCCGGCAGCGAATTTTATTCTAGCTACAACTGCCGCTCTACTTCTTAGATTAGGAGGAGTCATTCCCTCAAAGACAATTCTCCTAAATGCCACCCAAACAGTAACTAATCCTTTTATAAACTTTTTATTTTATCTTATATTAGTAAATCTATTTCTAGCTTTTTTTAATCTCATACCCATTCCACCGCTTGACGGTTCTAAAATTCTATCAGCATACTTACCACGTGATATAAATTGGAAATATAAAAAGCTAGCTCCTTATGGCATCTTACTAATCTTTATTTTATTATATTTCTTCAATGTATTAGGAAGCCTTATTGGAGGCTTAGTTTATATTTTAATTAGAATGTACAGCATAGGCGGATAGCAAGACCAACAGAATCATCATAACGTTAAGTTGTATCTTGACTTAACACAGTATTATGCTATACTAAAAACATGAAAAATTTATCAAGAATTCCCGTAAATCTCAAGGAACGCAGCTATGATATTTTTATTGGATTTAATCAGTTTCACTCCTTAGGCAGCTTAATAAAAAAACTCGAATTAGGCACACATGCCATCATAATAACCAACCCCAAAATTAAAAAACTTTATCAGTCGAAATTAACTTCTAGTCTTAAAAAAAATAATATAAAAACAACTTATATTCAAGTTCCTGATTCTGAAAAGTCAAAGTCTTTAAAGTATTTAAATTCATCTATATCAAAAATAGTAAAGCTTGACTTAAAAACAAAGCTTTTCATTATTACTCTAGGTGGAGGAGTAGTTGGTGACCTGGGAGGTTTTATTGCTGCAGTTTATAAAAGAGGTATTGCCTATATACAAATACCCACCAGCTTATTAGCCCAAGTAGATTCTGGTATAGGAGGTAAGGTTGCCGTTGATTTGCCGCAGGGCAAGAATCTATTAGGTGCTTTCTACCAGCCAAAGATGGTTTTTTGTGATAGTTCTTTACTAGAAACTTTAAGTCTAAGACAACTTAAGACCGGCCTAGCAGAAATAATCAAATATGGCATAATAGCCGATAAGCAATTATTTAAATTCCTAGAACATAATTATCACAAAATATATGAATTAGACAAAAACGCTCTCAATTATATCATTACTCAATCAGCAGCTATTAAAGCCAAAGTAGTCTCATTAGACGAAAGAGAAAAAAAGGGCATTAGAACAATACTGAATTATGGGCATACTATCGGTCATGCTATTGAAACCGCTTGTGGATATGAAGCTAATTATACTCATGGTGAAGCTATCAGTATTGGTATGGTTTGCGCTGCGGAAATAGCTCACCGACTAAAACTATGCTCACTCAAAACTCTCGGCCGCATCGAAAGTATGGTTGCTATTGCCGGGCTACCAATCCACATAAAAAATGTATCCTTAGCAAAAATAATGAAAGCATATCTACATGATAAAAAATTTATAAACGGCAAAAATAGATTTGTTCTTCCAGTTGAAATCGGGAAAGTAGAAGTGCATGAAGATATTCCCGAGAGTCTCATTAAAAAAATTATTTCAGAAAGAATTAAAAAGAAATGATTCACGAAATATCTCTTGAAACTAAAAACCAAACTGAACTCATAGATATAAGTGATAAAATAAACTCTTTAATAGCAAAATCTAAAATTGAGAATGGTACCTGCCTAATCTTTGTACCACACACAACAGCCGGGCTGGCTATTAACGAAAATGCAGATCCCAATGTCAAAACTGATATTATAAAAGAGCTAAACAAAGTCATACCTTATAATGATGATTACAAGCACGCAGAAGGCAATTCTGCTGCTCATATAAAATCAGTACTTTGTGGGGTAGACTTAAATATAATAATTAAAAACTCTCAACTCGCATTAGGCACTTGGCAAGGTGTATACTTTTGTGAGTTTGATGGACCTAGATCAAGAAAAGTAATTATTAATGTTAATTAATTTAATCAGGGGGAAAGTAGATGCTTAAGAAAATTGTTATTTTAGTTTTTGTTATGTCTCTCACTTTAATGCCATCAATGGTAGCTGCTAAAAGCTTATCACCTTTATCTACTCAGGATGCTAATGTAATTGAAGCTGGTAGTCTAGAAGCTAGACTGGGTGTTGAGTATTCAGAAGATTTAAATGTTGCCTTTAGCACAAATACTAACAGAGACAGAGACGTATGGAATATCCCTACACTTGACTTGTCGGTAGGTGTTGGTAAAGTTGTAGAAATTCAGGCTTACTTTGATGGTATTTATGCTGATGAAGAAGATTCTAACGGTAAATATGGAGCAGGGGACTTAGAACTCTTTACTAAGGTTCAACTCAGAGAAGAAGATGACATGCCTGCTTTTGGTTTTAGATTTGGGACAAAGTTACCTAATGCCACCAATGAAGATACGCTGGGCACTGACGAATTTGATTTCTCAGGTGGACTTTTAATGAGTAAGCATTTAGGTAAAGTTGAGACTCATTTTAATTTAGGCATGGGAATTCTTGGCAATCCTTATCAAAATAATAACCAGGACGATGTCTTAATGTATGGTGTGGGAGTTATTATACCTGCCACTGATAAGCTTAACTTTGCTTTAGAAGTTAATGGGCAGGGTTGTTCTGATGATAACAACGATTTTTCTCATTTTATGGCTGGCTTACAATATCAAACAGAGGTTTGCCGTTTTGACGTAGGCGCCAGTGCTGGATTAAGTGATGAAAGCCAGGATTGGTCAGTTAAATGCGGTATAACTAAAACGTTTGATAACTTTTTCTCTGGGGCAAAATGAACATAAGAAATTATAAAGACAACGATTCACAAGATTTAAAAAATATCTTAGAGCATTTTCTAAAAGAAGAGGTTGCCTCCAAGCTTGAAGAAATATCTGATGAAGATTTAAGTGGCCTCACAATGGCTTATGCTAACACAAGAGATATTATTCTTGTGGCTGAGGAAGACAATCAGGCTATCGGTTTTATTGCCATTAAAGAGGAATCAGATGAAACCGCCCTCATCAGAAGGTTGCTTGTCCACCAAGGATACAGACAGAGAAAATTTGGCACCAATCTTCTTCATCGAGGCCTAGACGTTGCCAAAATAAAAGGTTATAAGAAGATTTCTTTTCGCTCTACAGAGCTCATGAAGCCAATTCTTTCATTACTGTATAAAAATGGCTTTAAAGAAAAAAGCTTTCAGGAAATTGAAGGCCATAGAATCATTGAGCTCTCAAAGGATATTGATAAATAATATGCAGGCTATTTCTGTTAAAAAAGCCCGCTATATAGATAGAACAGCTCAAAAGAAATACGGCATCTCCTCAAAAATACTTATGGAAAATGCCGGTTTAAGAACTGCTGACTTAGCTTTAGAGATTATTAAATCTAAGAAAAAAAAGAAAAATATCTGTGTGATTTGTGGCAAGGGCAATAATGCAGGTGATGGATTTGTCACAGCCAGGCATTTAATTAATGCAAGAGCTACAGTCACAATTTTACTTTTAGACAAAGCAAGTGTTTTTAGTCAAGATGCATTATATAATTACA
>CAYQKA010000002.1:34375-39054 GCA_964418055.1 uncultured Planctomycetia bacterium
GCTAGTTCACTTTATTTCAATATACTCAATTCTGTTCTCCCTGAATTCTCCACTGATAAACTCAAAGAAAGAATAGAAATAGCAGCTGATATGCGCATGAGGCAGGTAGCCAGATACTCACCAGAGATAACAGAAAATAATGAATTTCAAATGTTTTTCCCGGAAACAGCCAAGATGCTCTCTGACTATGAAACTCAAATAGTAGTCCAGGTCCTACATGAGGTAAATAAAAATTTAGTACCTTGGATTATGGTTTTAGTTGCTCTAATTCTTTCCTTTGGTATCTTTTTGACACATCGGATAGCTGGGCCTATTTACAGATTTGAACAAACCATTAGAGATGCCATGGGAGGCAATTTAAATACCCGCATAAAACTCCGCTGGGCAGATGAATTTAAGGTTTTAGCCAGCAGCATCAATGATATGCTTAACTCACTCTCACAGAGATTACTCAAATTAAAGAAAGCCTCCGAAAAGCTTGAAGAAATAAGTGCTCAGATGGAAAGCACAGGGGCCGGAAGCACAAAGGAAATTAAAGAACTCATCATTGAAAATCAAAAACAAGTAGATGAAATAAAGAAAATACTCGCTTATTACAAAAGTATTGAATAATACAATTTAGCTTAAAACCTAAAACTTATGTATAAAAGAATATTATTAACTTTCATTGTTTTCTTTATCTTGCTCATGCAGCCAGCAGTAATTGCGGCTGATATATCTAAAAACGATGCTGTTTTTTTAGATAAAATTGAGCATGATATATTTAATTTTTTTGTAGACGAAACTAACCCTCAAAACGGTCTCATAAAAGATTCTTCTAGGCCGGGGGCACCTTGTAGTGTTGCTACTTGCGGATTCGGGCTTACAGCTCTGTGTATTGGCGCAGAGAGGGGTTGGATATCAAAAGAAGAGGCTTATAAGCGAGCCTTAAAAATGTTGACTACTTTTCGAGATAAGGTTCCGCATGAACATGGTTACTTCTATCACTTCATTGACATGAGAAATTGCAAAAGAGTATGGAAATGCGAAGTTTCATCTATAGATACAGCTCTTTTTTTTGCAGGTGCTTTATATGCAGGAGAATATTTCAAAGGAACCCAAGTTGAACAAATAGCAAACAAATTATACAAGAGGGTAGAATGGACCTGGTTAGCCAGAAACGGTCTAATCAGTATGGGTTATAAACCAGAAACTGGCATTTTCCCTTATTATTGGAGTTCATACAATGAAGCTATGATTTTATACGCCTTAGCTATTGGCTCTCCAACACACCCGCTACCGGCCTCCAGCTGGAAAGCATGGAAGAGACCAGTAGCAAAATACGAAGATTATGAATTAATATATTGCTCAACTGGAAGCTTATTCGTTTATCAATATTCTCATTGTTGGATAGATTTTAGGTCACTTGATGATAATGGAATCAATTGGTTTGAAAACTCTATAAAAGCTACTAAAGCTAATAGGCAATTTTGTATTAATAATCAGGATAAATATAAGACCTACGGAACAAATGTCTGGGGGCTAACAGCTTCAACAGGACCGCGTGGATACCAGGGTTATGGCGCCAAACCAGGAAACCCGATTCATGATGGAACTATATGTCCTTATGGAGCTTTAGGTTCTATTGTTTTTACGCCTGAGATTTCAATTGCCAGCATGCGTTATTTATATGATAATTATAAGGGTAGAATTTACAAGACTTACGGATTTGTAGATGCTTTTAACATAGATAAAAACTGGTATTCTAATGAATGTATTGGTATCAGTATGGGTAGCGGTATAATCATGATAGAAAATTATCGCAGTGGCATGGTCTGGAAAGTTTTTGCACACAATCAATATATACGCAAATGGCTAAAGCTCTGCTTTAATGTAAGCAACAAGAAATCAAAATGATAATTAATTTAACTAAGGGGGAAAATTAATGAAGAATTTATTAATCTTACTTATGTGCCTTACGGCATCTATAAGTCTTATTTCCTGTGCGGAAATGTCTCCGCCAACTCCAATGGATGTTCTTAGAAATCCCCTTGGAACTGATGCTCTTATAAAAGGTATGTCCAAAGAAGAAGTCACAGAATACTGGGGTGAGCCCAGCTCAATCAACAGACTCGAAGAAAGCACTGCCTTTACCGATGCTAAAGAAGAGTGGATTTATAATGCTCGATATCCCGCGGTGCATGTTAATGCAGACTATCTGGCAAAGACAAGGCATCTTTTCTTTGAAGGAAATTCTCTTATCAGGTGGGAATAAGAAATAGTACAGAAGAGGTAGCAAAAAAATGAAAAAAATTCTACTACTATTATTAATTTGTTTAATTTTTTGCGGTTGTTCAAGGCACGTCATTAAATATGATATTGATGATACCAGTATTAATTGGGATAAAATGCACATTTTAGCTATAAAAGATTTTCAAGATTTAAGGCCTATAGAAGAAAAAAAGGGTAGTACAGATAAATTTTTAAAGTTCGCCTCAAAAGATGAGCACTTTAAAAATCCCATAACTCAATCATTGGATGAGGTTTTAAAAGAAGAATTCACCGACATAGACATTCACGTTCTTGACTATGAAGACGATGACCCTTCAGCCTGTCATTATGTTCTCTCAGGCAATATAAACCACTTTCAGACAGCGGTCAAATTACCCACAATAACCATGGTGCCTTATCTTGGTTCAGTAGCGGGTGTCTGGACAAAAGATCAATTTATTATTGCTGTTGAAATAGACGTTCTGCTTCAAGATAACGCCACCGGTAAAAAAATACTGGAGAAAACATATAATTTCACTGAAGATAAAGAACTCCCAACCGGATTATGTTCACTTGCCAGGTACTCAAGGGGATTTAATTACAAATTAAAGCTTTTAGATGCCGCTTTCAGCGATGTTATTGAAGATATAAGAAATGATGTGATTGAGGTTATAGATAAAAATTATGACTAATATGAAATTCGATATGAATAAAATAAAAGCATATTCATCCTTAAAGCATAGACTATATTTCTTAGGACTAGCCTTTAGCTTAGGCATCTTATTAGTTTTTATTTTAAGTGGGCTAAATACTGACTTAAGAAACCTTGTGTCCAATATTTCAATTAACTTTTATTTAAATCTTATTATTTTTTATTTAACGTTTAGTTTTGCTTTCTTTATTTTAGGCTTACCTCTGGATTATCATGACGGTTACACAATCGAGAAAAGATTTGATCTCTCAACTCAAAACAAAAAAGAATGGATACTGGATACCTTAAAGAGACTTGTAGTTTCCTTAATAATCGGCTTAATTTTAATTTCAGCCCTATATTATCTATTGAGGAATTTTTCAAATATTTGGTGGATTCTAGCTGCAATTTTCTATTTTCTATTTAGTGTCCTGATGGCTAAGGTAATGCCTGTGGTTATTCTGCCTTTATTTTACAAACAAAAACCCTTAAAGAGCCAGGAACTTAAAAGTCGCCTACTAAAATTAGCAAAAAAGACGGGGCAGAATATTAAAGACGTCTTCGAGATAGATTTAAGCCGAGAGACTAAAAAAGCCAATGCTGCTTTAGTCGGCTCTGGCAGTACCAGGCGTATTCTTTTGGCTGATACACTTTTGGAAAAATATACTGATGAGGAAATTGAGGTTATTCTAGCTCATGAATTAGCTCATCACGCCCTCAGGCACATGAGGCTTCTTTTAATCTTTGGAGGAGTGATTTCTATAGGTATATTCTTTATCGTAAATAAACTACTAGGTTTATCAGTTAGCTCAAGTTATATAAGCAGCTTATCTGATATGGCTGGACTACCAATAATACTTTTTATCTTTAGTACTATAAATTTAATTATTTCACCCTTACAGAATGCTTTTACCCGTAAACTGGAAAATGATGCTGATCAATACGCCCTTAAACTTACTAAATTAAACAAAGCCTTCATATCAGCCATGGAGAAATTGACCGAGCAAAATCTAAGCGATCCTGAACCTTCAAGGTTCATTGAAATTATGCTTTATGATCATCCACCGGTAGCCAAAAGAATTAAGTTAGCCAACCAATAGAAAAGCGGCTTTATCATGTCAGATGAAAAAGCTTTAAAAAAAAATAGGGCTGGAAATGCTGACTTAAATAACAAGGAGTAAACAGCAATGGTTAGTTTTGAAGATTTTAAGAAACTTGAATTAAAAACAGCTAAGATATTAGAAGCTATTGATCATCCGAACGCGGATAAGCTTTTGCTTTTAAAAGTCGAGGTTGGCGAAGAACAAAAACAGATAGTTGCCGGCATAAAAGGCTATTACACTAATGAAGAACTCATCGGCAAAACTGTTATTATAATAGATAACCTTGAGACGGCGGTAATCAGGGGAGAAGACTCTAATGGAATGATGCTGGCGATTAAAGATGGTGAAAACCTATGTCTTCTTACATCTGATAAACCCGTCGGTAGCGGCAATAAGGTCAGCTAATTCATGCGCAGGCATTTAAGTAAAGATGACTTTGGGGATATCTGCTGTCGGTGCGGTATCTGTTGCGGCTCTGAAGATGGTGACCCTTGTGAACATTTAAAGCAAGATAAAGAGGGTAAATATTATTGCCCTATATATGAAAATCGCTTTGGAACACATAAAACTGTAAACGGTACAATAATAAAATGTGTTCCTATTGAAGTAGCTTTAAGAAGCAATCCGGAATTAAG
>CAYQKA010000003.1:0-31697 GCA_964418055.1 uncultured Planctomycetia bacterium
GGGCGGAATCGAACCGCCGACGCCGGGATTTTCAGTCCCGCGCTCTACCAACTGAGCTACCGCGGCATTACTACTTTTTTTTGAAAATAAATGGCGGGGACGACGGGATTCGAACCCGCGGTCACCGGATCGACAGTCCGGGGTCTTATCCTAGCTAGACGACATCCCCATGTAAGATATTTAATATATTATTATAAACTATAAGTTATATCAAAATGGTGGGCAGTATAGGGCTCGAACCTATGACCTCGTGAATGTAAGTCACGCGCTCTTCCAGCTGAGCTAACCGCCCGTATATAAAGCAATATTTAAACATATAAATGATCCTATGTCAAACGCTATTCCACCGTTACGCTTTTAGCAAGATTCCTAGGCTTATCAACATCGCACCCTTTCGCGACAGCCATATAATACGCTAATAGCTGCAAAGGTATAACAGCTAAGATTGAGCTTAAATCTTCACTAATATTGGGTATATGTATTACAAAATCAGAATACTTCTTTATTATGCTATCTCTATCAGTAGCTATACTAATAATAATACCACATCTTGCCCTAAGTTCCTGGATATTTGAAAGCATTTTTTCGTAAGTTTCAGACTTTGGAACAAGGCATACTGTTGGAAGTTTTTCATCAACTAAAGCTATGGATCCATGCTTCATTTCACCTGCACTACAACCTTCAGCATGAATATATGATATTTCTTTTAATTTTAGAGCTCCTTCTAAAGCAGTTGGATAATTAATATTACGGCCTAGGTACAAAAAGCTATTGGCCTGTTTATATTTCTCAACACATTTCTGAATATCTTTCTTGTTATTTAAAACTCTAGCAATAAGCTTTGGGAGTTTTTCAAGCTCTTTGACAAGTCTGTATTCTGTATTGCGACCAATAATACCTTTTAGAAAAGCTAAATTAATGGCTAATAAATAGAAAATAGAAATCTGTGCTGTATAAGCCTTGGTTGATGCCACCCCAATTTCCGGACCAGCATGTGTATAAATAACCCCATCAGATTCTCTAACCATAGAAGAACCAACGACGTTACAAATAGTAATTACTTTGAGCTTATTATGCCGAGCCAGTCTCAATGCAGCCAGAGTGTCTGCTGTTTCACCTGATTGACTTACGGTAATAACCAATTCATTTTTTACAGTTGGTGGGTTTCTGTAACGATACTCACTAGATAAATCAACTTCGACTGGAATACGAGCATATTTCTCTATCAAATATTTTCCAATTAGACCAGCATGCCAAGCCGTACCGCAAGCAATTATTGTTATCTTCTTAATAAACTTAAAATTATTTTTATTAAGCTTCAATTCCTCAAAATATATTCTTCTTTTATCATCAACCCGTCTTTTAATTATGCGTGAAATTACATCAGGTTGCTCTTCTATTTCCTTAAGCATGAAATGAGGATATCCGCCTTTTTCAGCTGCATCAATATTCCAAGTTACTTCTTCAATTTTACGATTAACTTTCTTACCTTTAATATTCTTTACTTGAACTTTTTTCTCACTTAAAACAGCAACTTCGTAATCATGAAGATACATAACTTTTCTAGTATACGTTAATACAGCAGGTACATCACTAGCTACGAAATTTTCATCTTTTCCAATGCCAATAATTAAAGGGCTTCTGAATCTAGCAGCAATAATTTTATGTGGTTCATTTTTTGCAATTACAGCAATGGCATATGAACCTTTTAATTTCCTTATAGAAGATAAAACTGCTTTTTCTAGATTACCTTTATAATACTTCTCGATAAGGTGAACAATAACTTCAGAATCTGTTTTCGTCCTAAATATATGCCCTTCGCTGATTAGTTTCTCTTTTAAATTAAGATAATTTTCTATAATCCCATTGTGCACAACAGCGATATTTTTAGTACAATCTGCATGAGGATGTGCATTGGTTTTGGAAGGTTCACCGTGAGTAGCCCAGCGTGTGTGACCAATACCTACAGTTCCAGAATAATGACTACGATTTATAAAGTTATCCAGAAACTCTAGCTTGCCTTTGCTTTTAGCAATTGTTAAATTGCCTTTGTCTAATAAAGCAATGCCTGCTGAATCATATCCCCTATACTCAAGACGTCTTAAACCATCTATGAGTATAGGTACAACTTCTTTCTTTCCTACATAACCTACTATTCCGCACATAAGGATATAAACAATTTGGCGTCCCCAAGGGGATTTGAACCCCTGCTGTCGGATCGAAAATCCGATGTCCTGACCTAGCTAGACGATGGGGACAGCCAGTTAATTTTTAAATTGGTGAGCCGCTCAGGACTTGAACCTGACACACCCGCCTTAAAAGGGCGGTGCTCTACCGGATGAGCTAGCGGCCCGCTAAATTTCTCTAATTTCGACTTGCTTCTTATCGAGCAAATCATCAATTTCTTTAATATATTTATCGGTAAGTTTCTGAATATTATCATGAAAATCGAATTCTTTATCCTCGGAAATTTCACCCAAGTTCTTTGATTTTTTTATTTTTTCATTAGCATCGCGCCTAACAGCACGAATAGCAACTTTACCTTCTTCAGCCATATTTTTGATAACTTTGATTAAATTTTCTCTTCGTTCTTGCGTTAATTGAGGAACATTTATTCTAATTACTTTACCATCATTATTAGGGGTAAGACCAATGTCTGACTTAAATATTGCTTTTTCTGTAGCTTCCATTGAAGCAGGATCCCAAGGTTGAATTATTATAAGTCGCGCTTCAGGTATAGAAATATTTGCTAATTGCTTTAGGGGGGTTTGAGTTCCATAGTACTCTACCTTTAAATTTTCAACTAATGATTTAGAAGCTCTGCCCGTATGAACCGACGCAAATTCTACGTGGGCCACTTCAACACTCTTCTTCATTTTTGATTCTGTATCCCTTATTATCTCATCCGCCATAACGCAACTCCTACTTAATAACCGTACCTATTTTACTACCAGTTATAACTCGTTTAATATTACCTTTTTTTAATAGATCAAAGACTATAATTGGTAACTTATTATCCATGCACAAACTAACAGCAGTTAAATCCATAACCTTAAGCTCTTGCTCAAAAAACTTCATATAAGTTAAAGATTTGATTTTTTTTGCTTTTTTATTCTTCAAGGGATCGCAAGTATAAACGCCATCAACCTTTGTAGCCTTTAATATTACATCGGCCCCAATTTCAATAGCCCGTAAAGCTGCTGCTGTATCAGTCGTAAAATATGGATTACCTGTTCCAGCCACAAAAATAATGACTCTATTTTTTTCAAGATGTCGTATGGCTCTTCTTCTAATATAAGGCTCAGCGAGTTCATTCATCTCAATAGCCGTTAATACCCTAGTTGCAACTCCAATTTTCTCTAAACTATCCTGAAGAGCCAAACCATTTATAACAGTTGCTAACATTCCCATATAGTCAGCTGTCGATCTATCTATGCCTTTTTTCTTTGAATTGGGAATACCTCGAAATATATTTCCAGCACCTATAACAACAGCTATATCAACACCAAGATTATTCACTTCTTTAATCTGCATTGCAATTGACTTTATACTATGCGGATCTATTCCATAGCCCCTAGAACCCTGCAGCGACTCACCACTGAGCTTTAAAAGAACTCTATTAAAAATAGCATTACCATTTTTAGCCATTGTTTTCAAATAGTTTTTCACCTAATGAAAATCTAACAAATCTTTTTATTACAATATTTTCTCTTATTTTACCAACAATTTGATTCAGATAATCTTTTATCTTAATTTTATCATCTTTAATAAAGGGTTGTTCCAAAAGACATACTTCCTGTAAATATTTATCTACTTTACCATCCACAATTTTCTCTAAAACATTAGCTGGCTTATCTTTTATTTGGGATTTAATGATTTCTCTTTCTTTTTCAATAACCTCAGTTGGCACATCTTCCCCTTTTAGATAGAGGGGATTTGCGGCTGCTATCTGCATGGCAATATCTTTGGTGAATTGCTTAAAGTCATCACACTTCGCTACAAAATCAGTCTCACAATTAACCTCAACTAAAACACCTATTTTAGCATTAGAATGCACATAACTTTCAACACGACCCTCTTCAGCAACTCTATCAGCTTTTTTACGCGCTGTCATAAGACCTTTTTTCCTTAAGACTTCAACAGCCTTTTCAATATTTCCTTCAGCTTCACTCAGAGCACCTTTACACTCCATTATACCAGCACCAGTCATCTGGCGTAATTGTTTTATCTTTTCTGTCATGACTATTCCTTATTCTCTACTGCTGCTTCTTTTTTCTTCTTAGTTGTGTCTTTTTTAGGTTCGGCTTTCTTACTCTTTTTTTTGCCTTCTTCTTTTTTGGGATCTTTTTTATCTTCTTTTGTAGGTTTCTTCTGGGCTTCAGCTTCTTTTTTTTCTTCTTCTTCCTTTAGCTTGCGAACCTCTTCCTGCTCTAAATAGTCCTGCCTTCCCTCAATAATACCATCAGTCAAAATTGAAGTAACTAATTTAATAGACCGAATAGCATCATCATTTCCAGGAATAGGGAAATCAATTCCGTCAGGATCGCAGTTAGTATCAATTAAAGCTACAACAGGTATGTTGAGCTTTCTAGCTTCTTTGATAGCCAAACTTTCTCTCTTGGGATCAACAACAAAAATAGCCCCTGGCAATCTATCCATCTTTAAGATACCACATAGATTCTTTGTAAGTTTCTCAAGTTCTTTATTCAACGAAGCAATTTCTTTTTTAGTCAATTTATCAAAAACTCCACTTTCTTTCATATTTCTAATTTCATAAAGACGTTTTATACTTTTTTTGATAGTTTCAAAGTTAGTTAGCATGCCTCCCAACCAACGATTATTGACAAAAAACATTCCGCAGCGCTGAGTTTCCTGATGCACTATATTCTGTGCCTGCTTCTTGGTACCTACGTATAAAACGTAGTTACCTGCCGAAGCTACATCTTTCAGGAAACTTTTAGCCTCATTTAAGAGGTCTGCAGTTAATTTTAGATTAATGATGTAGATCCCGTTGCGTTCGCCGTATATAAACTTCGCCATTTTGGGGTTCCAGCGCTTAGTTTGATGCCCAAAATGTAAACCGGCTTCTAAAAATTGTTTTATTAGTTCTGTAGCCACTACACGTCTTCCTCCTTACTTTTTATGTTTCTAAATTCATAAAATACAATAAGAAATAATTATAACATACTCAGAATGCAATGCAAGCTTTTTTTCAATTATCAATAAATTGTAAATCATAAAGCTTCTTATAATGTCTTGCATTCTTCATAAGTTCTTCATGAGTACCAACTTCTGCTATTTTACCTTTATCTAGAACCACTATTTTATTAGCATGTTTAATAGTAGACAGCCTATGAGCAATAATAAACACAGTTCTACCTTCAATTAAGTGATCAAGAGCCTCCTGTACCAACTTTTCACTCTCACTATCCAGCTGCGAGGTAGCTTCGTCCAAAATAAGTATAGGTGGATTTTTTAAAATCGCCCTCGCCATTGCTAGACGTTGCTTTTCTCCACCAGATAGTTTCACGCCTCTATCTCCAATAATAGTTTCATATTTATTGGGCAGTTTATTAATAAAGGCATGTGCATTTGCCACTTTAGCTACTTTTTCAATATCTTGCATTTTGGCCTTTTGCTTACCATAACAAATATTGGCTTTGACCGTATCATTAAAAAGTATGGTTTCTTGAGTAACCACAGCAATATTCTTCCTAAGTGAGGCTATATTTAAATCCTTAATATTATTGCCATCAATTTCAAGCGAACCTTTAATTACATCATAAAAACGAGGAATCAAATTAACTAAAGTAGTTTTACCAACACCACTTTTACCAACAATTGCTACAACATCTCCTTTTTTAACTTTTAAGTTAATATCCTTTAATACATCATTATCGTGATATTTAAAATGAACATCAGAAAAAACAATTTCACTCTTAAATAAACTCAATTTTTTAGCCTGTGGAATATTCTGAATGCTCGGTTCAGATTCCAATATCTCATATATTCTTGTTGAGGCAGCTAATGCCTGCTGATTAATGCCATGAACCTTACTCAATTTCTTAAAAGGAGCTATCATCTGCAATAGCAATCCTACAAAAGCTGTAAAAGCTCCAGGATCAAGCTCTCCAGTAATCATTAGCTTACCGCCAAAATAAATAACTCCCACCCCAGCCAATATAGCAACATATTCAGAAATTGGGCCAATAGAAACTAACCTTTTGGCAGATTTTAGCATTATTCTGTAAAAATCTTCATTTACCTTATTAAATCTTCTTCCTTCATACGCAGCCATATCAAAAGCTTTAACAATCCGAATACCTGAGAATGTTTCATAAAGAATTGAATTCATGTCTGCCATTTTATTTTGAGCATCAGTACTTATTGATCTTAACTTCTTACCTATTTTGGTAATAGGATAAACTATTGCTGGCATAACAACCAACATCATAATTATCAATGTCCATGGAATCGCGAAAGCAATAATTAATATTACAGTTAAGGTTATCAAAACCATAAGTTCTATACAGGAATATATTAAATCTCTTAATCCCTCCGCAACTGCATTCTGCACAACACCCGCATCATATGTTATCTTAGAAACCAGTTGACCTGTTCTGTTCTCACTATAAAAATCAAACGATAAACTTAAAAGCTTTTCGTATAATGTGTTTTTAATGTCTTTAACTACTTTAAGACTTAGTTTACTCAATAAATAACTATGCAATATAGTAAAAATTCCCTTAAATAAAAATGCAACTGCTATGCCAATAACCAACCACCCAAGGAGGCTTAATCTATCAATTGAATTTACATAATCAGTCATCTGCCTTAAGCTATTATTTATAACTAGTGGTAAACGAATGCCTTCGGGAATATTAATTTTATTTCCAGCTATAAGAATAGTAATAAAAGGAATAATGGCTCCTACTGAAGCGATTTTTTCTATTAATTGTGTTAACAACATAAAAAAAACGGAAATCGCAAAAAGAACACTATGTGGCTTTATAAAATGAAGTAATTTACTATAATCTTTAAATTTTCTCATATTTCATATATTATCACAAGGCGATTTTATTGTCGAGATAAATTTTATTATGTAAGTCTTTGCAACCTAGTTATTTACTTGCTCATATAGCTTTTAAATGTTATACTTTCGTAAATGGAGTAAATACAATGAAAAAAATAAAAGTAGCTGTTATAGGAGTTGGGCATTTAGGTCAGTACCATGCCAAGGTGTACAAATCCCTTAAGAATGTTGAGTTAGTAGGCATTTCAGATATCAACAAAGAGCGAGCTGATGAAATCGCAAAAACCTATAAAACAAACGTCTATTATGATCATAAACAATTGTTGAGCAAAATTGATGCAGCCAGTATAGCCGTTCCAACAAAACAACATTACAAAATAGCTAAAGTTCTAATCAAAGCCAAAATTCACGTTTTAATAGAAAAACCTATTGCCGAAAATCTTAAACAAGCCAATGAATTAGTTCGCTTAGCTAAAAAGCATCGCGTTTTATTACAAGTGGGCCATATCGAGCGATTTAATTCAGCCATCAGGGCTCTAAAAAAAATTATACAACGCCCTCAATTTATAGAATGCCACCGATTAGGTGCATTCCAGCCCAGAGGTATTGATGTTGGTGTAGTCTTAGATCTAATGATTCATGACATTGATATCATACTTCATCTCGTAAAATCTAACATAAAAAAATGTGAAGCTGTGGGTGTAAAAGTACTTTCCAACCATGAAGATATCGCAAATGCGCGTCTTGTTTTCAAAAACGGAGCCGTCTGCAATATCACTGCCAGCCGTATATCTCAAGAAAGAGTTAGAAAAATTAGAATATTCCAAAAGGATACCTACATCTCACTTGATTACGTAAATCAAGAAGCCACAATCTACCAAAAAAATAAAAAAATAATTTCTAAAAAAAATATTAATATTGAAAAACAGGACCCTTTAAATGAAGAATTAAAATCATTTATAGCCTGCGTACAATCAAACAAAAGACCCCTGGTATCCGGTGAAGAAGCAACTATTGCTCTTAAGGTAGCGTTGGATATTGTAAAAAAAATTCACAAATAACATGTCAAAAAAATTATTTTTTATTGCAGGTGAATCCTCAGGTGATCTCCACGGAGCTCACTTAATTAACAGCATATTATCATTAGATCCAACTATCAAGACCTACGGCATAGGTGGATCTCAAATGAAAAAAGCAGGAGCTGAAATATTTGAGGACTTAACTGACAAAGCTATTATAGGCTTTATTGAAGTCATTAAAAATATTAGATTTTTTAAAACTACTTTTGATCTAACCCTTCAAAAAATTGATCAAATTAAACCTACTGCAGTTATCCTAATTGATTATCCTGGATTCAATCTTAAAATAGCGGCTGAAATAAAAAAAAGAAATATTCCTGTAATATATTATATTAGTCCTCAGATCTGGGCTTGGGGAAGAAAAAGAATTAAGTTAATTAGAAAAGTTGTTGATATAATGATTGTTGTTTTCCAATTTGAGGAAGTTCTATATAAACAAGAGGGCGTTAAAGTGGTCTTCTATGGCCATCCACTAATTGATATAGTAAAATCTACTGATTATAACGAAGGTATTTTGCAAAATCACAATATTGATAAATCAAAAAAAATAGTTTCACTACTTCCGGGATCAAGAATCAATGAAGTCCAACGCATTTTACCAGTTATGCTAGAAAGCGTTTCCATAATACACAAT
Source organism: uncultured Planctomycetia bacterium (assembly GCA_964418055.1). Lineage (GTDB taxonomy): Bacteria > Omnitrophota > Gorgyraeia > JAGLLT01 > JAGLLT01 > Kappaea. The sequence goes on from CAYQKA010000003.1 coordinate 8,747, forward strand.
AACAACAAAAACATTCAATTTCTAATTATAAAATCACCCAATATAAATAATAAAATTTATGAAGATATTATGGATATTAAAAATTTACCCGTAAGGTTAATTGAGTCTGATACATACAACCTTCTGAGCATTTCTGACTTTGCTATGGTTTGTTCTGGAACAGCAACTCTCGAAACTGCAATCTTACAAATACCCATGCTCATAATCTATAAAGTTAGTTTTCTAAGCTGGTTGGTAATTAAAAATTTGATCAAAATACCATTTGTAAGTTTAGTTAATATTGTAGCAGGAAAAGAGATTGTACAAGAATTTTTGCAATTTAATGCTAAAAGCAAAATGATAGCAGCTTATACATTAGATGTCTTAAATGATGAGAAGAAAATTAATAAAATTAAATATGACTTACGAGAGGTAACAAAGACATTGGGCAATCCAGGAGCTTGCAAACGTACGGCAGAATATATTTTAAATTTTTTATCAAATCTATAAAGCTAATATAGTAATTCCTAATTTATTAGCTTGATCTATCAATGTTTTTTTATCAATCAAAAGTGTCTTTTGTGCTTCAATTGCAATTACTTTAACTTTTGATTTTTTTAAAATTTTAAGTGTTTTTAAACCTATTACAGGGATATCAAAACGCATATCATGATTTGGTTTTGAAACTTTAACTACAACAGCCTGAGGACCACCTAATTTAGCTGCCCTTCTAATGGCTGCATCAGTACCTTCGATTGACTCTACTGCTAAAATTGCCCTATTTTTCACTACAATAGTTTGGCCAATGGCCAGTCGAGCAATCTCTTTCGCAATCTTTTTTGCAAATTCAATATCATCTAATTCGCTATCAGTCGGCCGTCTATTTGTTAGGAGACCCTTAGGAGCTAAGCATTCCTTAAGTAAAAATGATGAGTCAAGAAGCTTTATATTTCTCTTTTCTAGCTCCCGCGCTAAAGCAATTAACAAAGAATCGCCGCGCTTATCCTTTACTTTTTTTAATATATCATTAAGAACTTTATCTTTTTTTAGCCATGGTTTAAATAGATGTATTGGTCTAATTTGACCAGCCATTATTGCTTCGGAAATACATTCTTTTTTAAAAATATCAAATAACTTACCAAGCTCTCCAATTTTTATCCAATAAACTTTTGTTGCATGTTTAACAATTTCCATGGATGTCTCACCAATAAAAGCTATAGCAATAATTTCTACATCTTGTTGCTTGGCAGATATTGCCGCCATAATTGGAAACTTACCATTACCCGCAATAAGACCTAGGCGATTCATTAACTACAGAATCCTCTTTTTGATTTTTTAATAAAATTTGCAAGATAAGCTAACTCAGGAGATTTCTTAATATCATTTTGGATGAGTTTTACTGCATGAGATGTTCTAAGTTGAGATTTTGTTAAAATTTGTATAGCCTTTTTTAAATCATTTCTTATGGTAGAGGGAATATTGCCTCTTCTTAAGCCAACAACATTGAGCCCTTTTGTTTTAGCGGGATGTCCATCCACCAATGAATATGGCAAAACGTCCTGCACTACTTTTGAACAACCACCGATCATAGCAAAAGTACCTACGCGCGTAAACTGATGCACAGCTGCTAAACCACCAACAACTACCCTATCTTCTATCTCAACGAAACCAGCTAAAGTTCCACAATTAGCGATTATAATATTATTACCTAAAATGCATTCATGAGCAACATGACAATAAGCCATCAAAAGATTATTATTACCAATGACTGTTTTGTTACCCTCTTCTGTAGCAGAATTAATAGTCACGTATTCTCTAAAAGTATTATTATTACCTATTTCAAGATAAGTAACCCTGTTCTTGTATTTTAAATCTTGAGGAACTGAACCGATTACACCACCCGTATAAAAAGCACAATCTTTACCTATAGATGTATAACCCGTAACATAGCAGTTGGCTCCGACAATAGTGTTATCATCTATTTTAACGTTTTCTTCTATAATACTGTAAGGTCCTACTTTAACTCCCTTACCTAATTTAGCTTTTGGATGAACTAATGCTGTTGAATGAATATTCATTTTTTTATGCCTTAACTAAACTAAATCTTAGGTCAGCTTCAGAAACTATATTTCCATCTACTGATGCTTTAGTGCGAACTTCACCTGTCTTTGATTTAATTTTAACAATTTCTACTTCAAATACTAACTGATCTCCAGGGACAACTGTCCTTCTAAATTTAACATTATTCATACTCATAAAATATGCAATTTTTCCTGCACTAGACGATTTACTTAAAAGTAAAACCCCAGCAACTTGAGCCATAGCCTCGACGATTAAAACTCCAGGCATAATCGGTTTTCCTGGAAAATGTCCCTCAAAGAAATATTCATTCATGGTTACATTCTTTATGCCTACCGCCCTTTTGTCTTCCTCTAATTCAATTATTTTATCGATTAGTAGAAATGGGTAACGATGAGGCAAAATATTCTGAATATCGGTTATATTAAGTGGTGGCATACCTGAAAATACTGCTGGTGATTTTATACCTGCTTCTTTAACCTTTTTAATATAACTAAACATTTTTTCAGTTAGTTTTATATTTAAAGAATGCCCACTTTTTAAGGCAATAATTTTTCCCTTAATGGGTTTTCCTAGAAGATATAAATCTCCAATCAAATCCGCAATCTTATGACGCACGAATTCATTGCTAAATCTCAATTTATTATTTATAATACCCTCTTTGCCAATAACAATGGTATTCTCATAATTTGCCCCTTTTCCCAAACCCATCTTTTTTAAAGCTTCTACTTCTTCATTAAGACAAAACGTTCTGGCTGGAGCAATTTCTTTTTCAAAAACATTTTTATCTATATTAATACTCATAAATTGGGAACTTAAAAGAGGGTTTTCGTAACTCAAAGTATAAGAAACCTCAAATGAATCATAGGGCAATATAATCAAGGAGCGGTCATTTTCTTCAAGCCAAATAGGTATTCTGGGTGTAAAATATTCTTTTTCAGCTTCCTGTTCCTTTGTGCCTGCTTTTTTTACCAAATCCACAAAACCTTGAGTACTACCGTCTAATCCTGGAAGTTCTTCGGAATCTAGTTCAACGACAATATTATCGATGCCTGTACCACATAAAGCGGACATTATATGTTCGATTGTATGTATCTCAACGCTCATGCCATCTTTTTTTATCCCGATTGACGTTCTTCTCAATCTTTTTTTTGGATCAATAATATTTGAAATATGTGCCTTAACTACAGGCTTTCCTGGTAAATCTACTCTTATGAAATTTATACCACTATCTGCTAAAGCAGGTTTAAATCTCCCATTAACCTCTTTACCAGTATGTATACCAAATCCACTAAAACTTACTTCTTTTTCAATAGTTTTTTGTTTTTCCATCCTCATTAAACCTTTAGAATATTTTATCTTATGGAGATGTTAGTTTATTTACGTTTTTCCAATTCCTCAATACGATTTTGAAGTTCCTTAATAGTCTTCATCATTTCAGGCAGTCTCTGAACGCAAGCATTGACTCTTTTGGCAATATTGTGGGGCTTAGCGGGATAACCGGAAACTTTTGTGTTAGGTGGGACTGACTTAGTTACTCCAGCTTGAGCAGCAACGATAGAGCCATCTCCAATACTAATATGGCCCACTACGCCAGATTGACCTGCTAAAATAACCTCTCTACCAATAACGGTACTACCAGAAATGCCAGCTTGAGCAACAACTATTGAATTTTCTCCGATTACTACATTATGAGCTATCTGGACTAAATTATCTATTTTTGTACCTCTACCAACAACAGTTTTATCAAATCTAGCCCTATCAATAGTAACATTGGCACCTATTTCAACATCATCTTCAATAGCCACAGTCCCAATCTGTGGTATCTTATGATGTACACCTTTAACCGTAGCAAATCCAAAACCATCACTTCCTATAACACTTCCCGAGTGAATAATTACCCTGTCACCTATGGTAACTCTCTCTCTAATAGACACACTGGGATAAATAATGCAATTCTTACCTATCTTAGCATGATGCCCAAGATATACGCCACTATACAAAACAGCATTGTCATCTATCTCTGCATAATCTTCAACAACTACATAAGGTTGAATAGCTACATTTTTACCCAACTTTACACTATTACCAATAATAGCTGTTGAATGTATTCCTTCAGGATGTTTATCTTCATTGGGAGCCAAAAGGGAAACCAATCGAGAGAAAGCTAACGATGGGTTATCAGTTTTAATAATTGTTTTAGGTCCACTATTTACATCACTTGAGGTAATTATAGCTGAGGCATTTGTAGCATCCATTAAATTCATATACTTTGAATTAGCTATAAAAGTAATATCTCCTTTTTTAGCCTCTTTTATTCCTGAAACACCAGTAATATGAATGTTTTCATCACCTACAACAGTGCCATCAATTAATTTAGCAATTTCTTTTAGTGTAGTTTTCATATATATACCTTATTTTACTTACACCTTTTATTAAGTTCATTTAAAACATTTTCAGTTAAATCATAACTATCTTGCCCATAAAGTATCATGCGTTCATTAAAAATTAGTGTGTAACCTTCTTTTTTACCAATTTCCTTTACTAATTTATCAAACTCTTTAATGATTTCTTTAGCTGCATCATCTTTTTCTTTGAGCAATTCTTTACTAGCTCCCCGATCAAAAGCTTGTAGTTCTCTAATTTTTTCATTTATTTGATTTTGTATTTTATCCTTTTCAGCATCACTAGCCAACTCAAATTTATCTTTGAGCTTTCTTACTTGTGTTACCATTTTATCGTGCTCTTTTTGCTTTTTTTCACCTTTTTTTTCTAAGTCTTTCTCTGTTGAAATTGTCTTTTTATAATTATTAAAAACTTTTACAAAATCAACATAGCCAAATTTCATTTCCGCATAAGACACACTTGTTAATAGAAGCGTGAACATGATTAATATAATAAAGCTAGTTCCTAATATTCTGCCTATCTTGCCCATCAAGCTACCTCCGTCTAGTATTAGATAAAGTTTAAAAGCCCCTGCTCATACTAAAGTGAAATCTACCTTTTTTGTCTCCTGGATCATAGTCAAGTCCATAACCATAATCAACTTTGACAGGACCAATAGGAGTTTTGACTCTGACACCCAAACCAACTGCAGATTTAAAATCCTTACCCACATCTCCAATGTCAGACCAAACATTTCCTATATCATAAAAAACAGCACCTTTAATGTTTTTCACAACCGGAAAAGTATATTCCAAATTACCTATTAACATTGAATCTCCGCCTATTGGTTCACCGCTTATTTTTGGACCTACGTGTCTTTCTTTATAACCACGAATAGTATTTGCACCACCAGCATAAAACCTTTCATAAATTGGAACCATATTCGTGTCACCATATTCACCAGATAGACCAGCTCTCAATTTAGTTTCAAATGTGAAATTTTCAAAATGCGTGAAGTACCAATCAAGCTCACCCATATATTTAACAAAATCTCTATCACCGGCAAGAGGACCACCGGCTATTTCAAGAGTATTATCAATAATACCACCAGATTTAGGATTATAGCTACTATCTCTCGTGTCTCTTACAAGGCTAAGCTGGAGTGAACTTATTGTATGTTCACCCTCTTCTTCCCAAACATCAGGAAGATTCTCAGGCGTAGCCCAATAAGGAATATCGCCAAGTTTAACCTGCTCTAGTTTATACATAGCACCAACACGAATATTATCATTTATTCTTTTCCCTAAACGTAAATCTCCACCCAAGCGTTGTAATTCGTATAAATTCCTTGATCGATACCTATTATAAAAATCAAATCCAAATGATATCGGTTTATTAAAAATCCAAGGTTCTGTAAAGCTTAACTCATAATATTCTTTCTCGCTACCAAATTCTGCTCTTATAGATAATTTTTGACCGTCACCCGTAAAGGTGGGCCAATTTCTCCAGTCAAAATTACGTTGCTGTAATTCAACAAAACCAATAAACTTATCTACAGAACTATAACCAGCCCCAAAACTAACTTGTCCAGTTTTAGTTTCCTTCACATTTATGATTAAATCCTTCTTATTAGGAGCTGAACCTGGAGCCGTATCATATGTAATCTCTTCAAAATAACCTAAATTATTTAGATTTTGCTTGCTTCTTTTAAGCTGAGCCCCATCAAAAACTCCTCCTGGCTTAATTTTTAATTCTCTTCTTATAACAATATCTTTTGTTTTATCATTACCCCGAATTATAACTTTTTCAATATAAGCTAATTCATTCTCAGTGATATTATAAGTAATATCCATTTGTTGTTTCTGCTTATTAAAAACCACCTCAGGAATAGTTCTTGCTGATATATAACCCTTTTCAAAGTAGAGTTCATTGATTCCAGCAACATCATTTTCGAGTTTATATGGTGTAAATGTTGAATTAGGATGCATTTTCAAGGATTTTTCTATGGTCGCTGCGTCAATAACATCATTACCTTTTATATTAATTATACCAACTGTATATTTATCGCCTTCATATATATCCAATATTATAGTCATAGTATTCTTGTTTTTATCATACTCAACATCATGGGTAATTTCTGCATCGGCATAACCCTTATCAGCATAAAATTGCTTAATAGTTCTAATATCACTCTTAAATTTAGCATCATCAAAAAACCCTGAAGTAAACAATGAATCTCTTTTAGTCTGTATTGACTTTAATATAACCTTTGTAGCTACAGCCTTATTGCCTTTAACCTTAATATTAGAAATTCTATATTTACCGCCTTCATCTGCCAAAATAAAAACTCTAGCTTCATTCGTATCTTTATCAACAAGTATCTCTTCTTCAACTATAGCTAGATGATAACCCTCTTTAATATAAAAGTTTTTTATCTTATCAATATCTTGATGAAGTTGGACATAGTCTAAAGGCTGATCAATCTGAGAATCCATCAGTCTACGAAGTCTCTCATCTTTTATTTGCTGATTACCTCTAAAGATAATTTCTTTCAGAAGGGGCTTTTCAGTAACTATGAAAGTGACTAAAACACCTCCATCTTCATCCTGAAGGTCAGCATTAATATCAGTAAAATACCCAGACGCATACAGGTTCTTTATGTCCTCATTCAATTTATCCTGTGAGAACTCAGAACCTATTTGAGTTTTTACTTTCGAAAGTATTGTAGGCGTGCTGATTAATTTATTGTTTACAACCTTAACTTCAACAACTAATTTGCCAGTCAGGTCCTCTTCGGCAAATAAATCAGCCCTCATCCCCACTAATACTAGCATCACCACTATTATAAAAAAAAATTTCTTCCGCATTATCATATAATATATCATAGTATAGGTTAATTGTAAACTGTATATTGAAAGTTTTTTATCACTTAAATTCCTTACAAAATTATGTGTGCTCACCTTCAGCATAATTTTCAAATCTTGCAAATTCTTTTATAAACGTAAGATAAAAATTACCGACGGGTCCATTTCTTTGCTTAGCCATTATTACTTCTGCTCGCCCTTTATTTTCCGGAGAAGGGCTGTAATACTCTTCTCTTAAAAGAAGAGCAACTACATCAGCATCTTGTTCAATGGCACCAGATTCCCTCAAATCCGAAAGTTGGGGCCTTCTATCTGTTCTTGACTCTACAGCTCTTGATAGCTGACTAACAGCTATAACTGGCACTTCTAGCTCTCTAGCTAACGCCTTCAGAGAACGCGAAATATCAGAGATTTCCTGCTGCCTACCATCTGAACGAGCAGATCCTTGCATAAGCTGCAAATAATCAACCATAATTAGTTGAATATCATGTTGAGACTTAAGTCTTCTAGCTTTTGCTCTCAATTGCAAAGCAGAAATACTAGGGGTATCATCAATATATATAGGTGCGTCTGCTAAAATACTTGCCGCACTTGTAAGCTTAGGCCATTCATTCTTTTCCGAAAGATAACCTGTTCTCACTTTTTGAATATCAACCCTAGCATGCGAGCAAAGCAATCTTTGCACCAATTGCTCTTTAGACATTTCAAGACTGAATATAGCTACAGGTACAGAATCTCTAACTGCAGCATGCTCAAGCATCCTCAAAGCTAAAGAAGTTTTTCCCATTGAAGGACGTCCGGCCACTACCACTAAGTCTGATTTTTGTAAACCAGCGGTCATAATATCAAAATCGGTTAAACCAGTAGCAACTCCCGTTACATGAGTTTTGTTCTGATATAACTTATCAATAGTTTCAATGCTATCTTTAATGATATCCTTCAACGAAATAAAACCAGCCTCCACTTTATGACTGGTTATATCAAAAATAAGTTTTTCAGCTTTATCAAGAAGTTCATCCACATCCTCAAACTCGTCACCATAACCATCGCTTACAATCTGAGTTGAGGCATTAATTAATTTACGTAGAACACTTTTCTCTTTTACTATTCTAGCATAATGTTCCACATTGGCCGCAGTCGGAACCTCTGACGCTAAAGATGTTAAATAAGCTGGCCCACCTACTTCGTTTAAAAAACCCTGCTTTTTTAGAATTTCCGTTACTATTAAAACATCGGCCGCTTTATTTTCAGAAAATAGATCGCACATCACAGAAAAAACTCTTCTATTAGCACTGTTGTAAAAATCATCTTCATGCAACAGTTCAATAGAAGCTGATATTGCAGATTCCTCAATAAGCATCGAGCCTAAGACAGCTCTCTCCGCTTCAACACTTTGAGGAGGTACTCTTTCTAAAATACTATCCTTAGTTTTTAACCCGCTCATCATTCCTTAACTACCCAGACTTTAATATTGGCAATAATATCTGGGTAAATTTTTATTGGAATTTGATATATGCCTAATTTTTTAATTGGCTCATCAAGTTGAATTTTCTTCTTATCAATTTCAGCAACTTCCTGCTTTATACAATCAGATATATCTTGCGCTGTTACTGCTCCGTAAAGTTTGTCATCTACTCCTGCTTTACAAGAAATAGTGTAGGAATGATTTTCAAGTTCACTAACAAAAACCTTTGCTTCTTCTTTATTCTTTGCTTCTTTTGCCACTAATTTAACTTGCTCTTGCTCTAAATTTTTCAAATTTGACTTATTCGACTCAACAGCTAAACCTTTAGGAATCAAAAAGTTTCTAGCAAAACCATCTTTAACTTCCTTAACTTCACCTCTTAAGCCAATTTTATCAATATTAGATTTAAGGATAACCTTCATATACAAACCTTTCGGTTAAAAAATTAACGTGCTCTGCCCAAATAAGGTACTAGAGCCATAAACCTAGCTCTTTTAACAGCTGTAGCCAACATTCGCTGGTGCTTAGCACAAGTGCCTGTTATTCTTGATGGTACAATTTTACCTCTGTCAGTCATAAAGCTCTGAAGCACATTTAAATCCTTATAATCCAGAGTGTTGACTTTATCTTTGCAAAATCTGCAAACTTTTTTCCTGCCAAAACTTTTTCTAAATTCTTTTTTAATCATTCTTCAAACTCTCCTCAGTAAATATCACTAATTAAATTAAAACGGTACTTCTTCATCAGCTGGAGCTGCATCATTATCATGATTTTGCATATTATCTAAATCATGACTTTCATTATCCTGATTTTTATTTGGTCCTTTACCTAAGAACTGAACACGTCTAGCTTTAACTTCAAGAACGTTTCTTTTTTGACCATCTTGGGCCTGCCAAGATCGGCTCTGAAGAGTTCCTTCTACAAACAAAGGACTACCTTTACTCAAATACTGACTGCAACTTTCCGCTATCTTTCCCCAAACAACAACGGTTAAAAAACAAGCAACATCTTTCATTTCACCATTAGAATCTTTGTAACGTTCATTTACAGCTAAGCGTAAATTAGTAACTGCTGTTCCACCTGGAACAAATTTAAGTTCAGGATCTCTAGTTAAATTACCTATCAAAAAAACACTGTTCAAACTAGCCATTTATGCCTCCTTTTTTAAAATAAAATGTCTAAGGAGCGTATCGTTTAATCTATATATAGTGTTTACTTCAGCGATGGCTTTTGGAGGAGCAGAAAAATTTAGTAAATAATAAAAACCTTCACTATATTTTTTTATCGCATAAGCCATTTGCTTTTTATCTGGTCCTTGAGCACTCTCTATTTGACCTTCGCATTTAACAATCTCACCTTTGATAAATTCAACAGTCTTATCTTGAGATTCTTTATCAAGATCAGGCCTTATTATAAATAAACCTTCATAAGTCACTTAAAAATCCTCCTTTTTTATTACAATCTAATATTAATCTTTTACTTTTTCATTGAATAAATTCATACAAACATCTATATCTTTCTCAAGCCACGTATAAACAGCATTTTTAGCCTTATTAATAGCTGATTCTAGTTCTATATGTATCTTTTTATTTGGCTTAGACAATACGAAAGAAACTAAATTACGTCTGTTAGCTACTACATCATTACCTATGCCAACTCTTAAACGTGGATAATCCTTAGTACCCAAAATCCCTGATATAGATTTTAAACCGTTATGGCCACCTTCACTGCCACTAGACCTTAAACGAATATTACCTACAGGCAAATTAACATCATCACATACTATTAGAATATCTTTCAATTCAAGATGCTTAGCTTCAATAACTGCTTTAACTGCTTGCCCGCTTAAATTCATAAAGGTAAGTGGCTTAACCAATATAATTTGCTCTGAATCTATTTTGCCAATTCCAACTAAAGAATTGTAAGAATTTTTTTTTATAGTAATGCTCTTATCATCGGCTATAGCATTAATTACCTTAAAACCTACATTATGACGTGTTTCTTGATAACTTTCACCTGGATTCCCCAGACCGATAATAGCTTTCATAAAAAATTATTCTGGCTGCTCTGTCTGAGCTTTACCTTCGCCTTTTTCTTTTTGGCGCTCGTCTCGTTCTTTTTCACCGATAACTTCAGGCTCTTTAGTGCCTTCTTCAGCAAGTTCATCTTCAACAACTGGTTCTTCTTCAGCCTTAGCATGTTCAACCATAATAACAACTTCTTCTGGGTCAGTTAATATTTTTATATCATTATCAACTTTTAAATCTTTAACATGAATGGAATTACCAATTTCAAGCTCATCAACATTGACATCAATTTTTTCTGGTATCTTTGTTGGTAAACACTCAATATCAAGCTCCCAAAGTACGTGCTCTAAAATACCGCCATCTCTTTTAACACCTATGGCTTCTCCCACTGGATGAACAGGTATTTTTACCTGAATACTTTGTGTAAGTGAAATTTCACTGAAATCCACATGAATGATATTACCTCTAATAGGATGGTGCTGCATTTCTTTTATAATGACTGTTTTATGTGTTTTTTTTCCTTCTATTTCATACTCTAACTTAACGATAACGTTCTCGCCAGCTGATGTATGTAATGCATGAATAAGATCAACTGATTTAATAGTTAAATTAACACCAATCTTACCTTTCTTATAAACGATAACTGGGGCTAATCCAGCATTTCTTAAGCGCTTTGCCGCTTCTTTTCCTGTTGCTTCTCTCTGCTGGGCATTAATTATAATTTCTGCCATATTAAAACCTCTTTCTTATCTCAGTAGATACTTTTATTTCTAAATAAATAAAGCGCTCACTGACTCTTCTTTATGAATACGCATAATTGCTTCTGCAAACAGCGGCGCTATAGATAGAACTTTTATTCTATCACATTTCTTCTCTTTGTCAATTGCAATCGTATCAGTCACTAACAGTTCTTTTAAGTGTGAATTATTTATTCTTTCAATAGCTGGAGGAGCTAAAATTGGATGAGTAATAGTTGCATACACATCCTTAGCGCCTTTTTCCTTTAGGGCTACAATACCTTCAACTAAAGTACCAGCAGTAGAAACAACATCATCAACCATAACAATATTCTTATCTTTAACATCACCAATTATGTGCATAACTTCAGCTTGTTTATCATTAAGCCTTCTTTTATCAACAATCGCTAATCCTGCTCCAAGACGCTTGGCATAGGCACGGGCCATCTTGATTCCTCCTACATCAGGAGAAACAACACATAAATCCTTTATATTCATTTTAGAAAAATAGCTTACGAACGTATTGACAGCATATAAATTATCTACTGGAATATTAAAAAAACCTTGAATCTGCTCAGCATGTAAATCCATCGTTAAAACTCTACTGGCTCCTGCCGTTGCTAAAAGATCGGCAACCAGCTTAGCTGTAATAGGAACTCTAGGCTGATCTTTTCTGTCCTGCCTAGCATAACCATAATAAGCTATAACTGCTGTAATTCGCTTTGCTGAAGCACGCTTTAGAGCATCTATTAAAATAAGTAACTCCATAATACTATCGTTTGATGGAGGAGAAGTAGGCTGAATTACAAAGACATCCTTGCCGCGCACATTTTCTTCAATTTTCACTCTGATTTCCCCATCAGCAAACCTACTTACGGTTGATTTACCTAATGCTATTCTCAAATTTTTGGCGATATCCTCTGCAAGCTTAAGATTAGCATTACCGGAAAATAAAGCAATTGTTCCATTCATTTTACGCTCCTACCTTTTTTGCCTTTTTGGATTCTTTTTTCTTTTTTATCTCTCTGGCTGGTACCCCCACTACAACAGCCCCGCTTCTAACTTTCCCTTTAGTTACAAGTGAATTAGCTCCGGTAATAGCTCCTTTACCGATTTCAACAGGAGCCACAAGAATGCTACCACTTCCGATAAAAGCGTTGTCTTCTATAATTGTTGCATTTTTATCTTTGCCGTTATAATTAGCAGTAACCGCACCAGCACCAATATTAACTTCTTCCCCTATCTGACTATCTCCGATATAGGCTAAATGATTGGCCTTGCTATTTGATTTTATAGTCGACCTAACAACTTCAACAAAATTCCCTAATCTCACGTTATCTTTTATAACAGAGCCAGGTCTAATTCTTAAAAAAGGTCCTAGCCGACATTTTTTACCAATTTTGACATTTCTTTCAATCCTAACGAAGGGTTCAACAATCGTATCCATCCCAATTTCTACATCTTCATCTATATAAACTGTATCTGGATCAACTATCGTAACACCACTATCAATAATACGTTTTATAATCCTCTGGCGCATAATCTTGTGAGCCTGGATTAATTCAAAACGCGAGTTGATTCCAATAATCTCTTCAATATCAATAGTTTCATATGAATCAACTACTGAATCCTGAGAGGAAAGTATTTCAATGATATCAGTAAGATAATATTCTTTTTTTATTTTATTAGGTTTGATTTTATCAATATTTTCAAAAAGGCTTTTAGCTTTAAAGCAATAAACTCCTGTATTTATTTCTTCAATTACCTTTTCATATAGCGAAGCATCTTTTTCTTCAATAATCTTTACAATCTGGCCTTCATCGTTCCTCAATATTCGGCCATAACTTGTCGGATTCTTAATTATGGCAGTTAAAACAGCACAATCAGTTTTACCTCTTCTACTCACTTCAATTAATGCCTGAAGTGTTTCACTAGATATAAGAGGTGTATCAGCACATAAAATTAGAATATCTCCCTTGAAACCAGAAAGTTTTTTTAGTCCTTGCTTAACAGCATCAGCAGTACCTAATCGTTTTTCTTGAATCACAACTTCACTTTTGCTACCAATAAATTTAGCAACATCTCTTGATTTATAGCCAATAACAGTAACAGTTTTATTTATACCTAATTTTTTCAAAGTATTTAAAGCATATTCAATTAAAGTTTTGCCATAGATACTATGTAAAACCTTGGGTGTTTCTGATTTCATTCTGGTTCCTTCGCCAGCAGCTAACACAATACATGCTACATTACCTAAGGCTTTTTGAATTTTTTTTAAACCTTTTTTCATTTATCATTAACCTTTTAAAATTTATGTGAAAATTATTTATAGATACTTTGTTAATTTTGGCTGCCCGGCGAGGATTCGAACCTCGAACCTCGCCTCCAAAGGGCGGTGTGATACCATTTCACCACCGGGCAAATACTTAAGATGTTGAATTTATTCTATATGCAAACGCTACCCACTTATTACTTAAGCTTTTGCCTCATTGCTGTTATCTATATTTTCATGACTCATATACGTATCAGCTCTAGACGCTTTCTCAGATTCAGGAAGCGAGTCGTATTTATCTAAAACTGCCTTTTGGATATATTCCCTAAATTCAGAGTTAATCGGATGAGCTATATCTCTATGTTCGCTTTGTCTTTCCTCTTTATCCGTAGGCACAATTTCAATTATAGGCAAAGTAGCTCCACAGCCATTACAATATTTACTGCGAACTACATTTCTATGTCCACATTTAGAACAACTTTCTTTCATTTTTCTTGAAGGCATGGCAACAAATAACCCTTTGTTCCCTTGAATAACCTTGATATCACGTACAACAAAACAATTATCAAATGTTACAGTTGCATATGCTTTTAATTTTTTGTCCCTGCTCTCTCTTGGAAATATTCTAACTTCTGTAATTTCCATTGGTTACTCCTTTCACGAAGTTGACAAACAACTCTGTCGTCATCAATTTTATACAGAACGACAGATATAAATACTCGTGTCCCCCATTTTTTTACTTACTCTTTCCTTTACTGCTTCCGCCTCCTCTTTTGTTTGACAAATACCAAAAACACATGGACCACTGCCCGATAACAGCACAGCCTTAATACCAGCAGTTCTTAGTGCTTTTTCGGCGCTTTGAACCTCTTTATATGAAGCTCCCACCATAGATGCCAGATCATTATAAAGAACCGGAGCGATTTCTTCTAAATTAGCGCTTTTAAGGGCGCGACTAAATATTGTAACACCAGGCTTTTTCTTTGTCAAGCTTAACTTAAAATGTTCATAAGCCCATTTACTACTTATGTGAATTTTAGGGTAAATTATTACATACCAGTAGGTAGGAACATTTCTTATGGGTTCTAAAACATCTCCTATGCCTCTACCAAAAGCACAAGATTCATCTAGTAAAAAAAATGGGACATCAGCCCCCAATTTTGCCCCTAATTTAAGTAATCTTTCCTTCTTAAATCCCAAATTACACATTTTATTCACAGCTAACATTACAACTGCAGCATTACTGCTACCTCCACCCAAACCGGCAGCCACAGGTATAACCTTATCGATGTGAATGTTTAAGCCAACTCGAACACCAGATTCATTAAACAATAATTCAGCAGCTCTATATGCAAGATTTGTTATATCAGAGGGTACACTTGGATGATCACAAATAACTTTAGTATTGGTTTGATTAGTTTTCTCTATTAGGATGGTGTCATGCAGACTTATTCTTTGAAAAAAAGTTTCTATTTCGTGATAACCGTCACTTCTTTTTTTCTTAATCTCTAGATATAAATTAACTTTGGCTAACGAATTTACCTTCACTCTGCACATGGCAGTCTCTATCAAGCTCCTAGAAGTTCTTTAGCCCGTTTAACAATATCATTTGCAGTAAGTTCATAATACTTCATCAATTCTTCTGTCTCGCCAGATTGTCCAAATTGATTCTTCACGCCGATTAATCTCATGGGAACAGGATTATTTTGACATACAACTTCAGCTACTGCCGAGCCCAAACCTCCAACAACAGTATGTTCTTCACAAGTAATTATACCTTTGGTTTCTTTAGCAGCCTTAATGACAACATCTTCGTCTAGCGGTTTAGGAGTATGCATATTGATAACTCGCACACTTACACCTTGTTCTTGAAGAATTTGCGCAGCTTCTAAAGCTTCACAAACCATATTGCCGCACGCAATAACTGTCAAATCGTTACCTTCTTTTAATGTCTTGGCTTTTCCAATAATGAATTCATCCTCTTCCTTTGATACCAATGGCACTCCGCAGCGAGTAAAACGTAAATATACAGGCTGAGGAATACTAGCAGCCGCAATAGTAGCTTTTCTGGCTTCAATAGCATCTGCTGGCACAACTACCATCATATTAGGCAATGCTCTCATAAGAGTAATCTCTTCTAAAGCCTGGTGAGTTGCTCCATCTGGCCCCACTGAAATTCCTCCGTGAGTTCCAGCAATATTCACATTTAAATTCATATAACTAACTGAAATACTTAACTGATTCCAAGCGCGCCCAGCGGCAAAAACTCCAAATGTACAACAAAAAGGAATTTTACCTTCCAAAGCCATACCAGCAGCTACACTCATCATATTCGCTTCGGCTATTCCACAAGATACAAATCTTTCTGGATATTCATTTTTAAACCAATTAGCCCTGGTTGATTCTGTCAAATCAGCCGAAAGAACTACAATATCTTTATTATTTTTACCCAGTTCCAGCAGTCCTTTACCAAAACCATCTCTCGTAGGAACTTTTTTAATTTCCATTTATTTCTCCTAAAATAGATCACTTTTGCTTTTTAAGTTCAACTAAAGCTTTTTCAACTTCATCTTCTTTAGGCGCAATGCCATGCCAAGATGCCTTATTTTCCATAAAGGAAATACCTTTGCCCTTAATAGTATCAGCTAAAATCACTGATGGCTTTCCCTTGATTTCTCGCACCTTATCAAAAGCATCCATCAGACTTACAACATTATGACCATCAACTCTAATAACTTCCCAGCCAAATGACTCCCATTTTTCAGCTAGTGGCTCAACATTCATAACATCTTTTAAGAAACCATCTCTTTGAATTTTATTGTTATCTACAATACCGCAAAGATTATCTAATTTATTAAACGAGGCCATCATTGCTGCTTCCCAAATCTGACCCTCTTGAAGCTCTCCGTCACCCATAAGACAATAAGTCCTAAAATCTTTTTTATCCATTTTGGCTGCTAAGGCCAGACCCAAAGCAATGGAAAGTCCTTGCCCCAATGAACCAGTAGAAGCCTCTAAACCCAATGAAACATTTCTTTGAGGATGTCCTTGAAGCTTTGAACCCATCTTTCTTAAAGTCCAAAGCAAGTCTTCGCTAAAATAACCACAATCCGCCAAAACAGCATACAACGTCGGGCATCCATGTCCCTTGGAGAGAATAAACCTATCCCTCTGGTCCCAGTCTGGCTTTTGGGGATTATGTGATAATTCATATTTATACAAAGTAAGAATAATTTCGACTTCAGAAAGTGAACCTCCAGTATGACCGCTACCGGCTATCTGGAGCATTTTTAAAATAGTACCCCTTATTTTTAAAGCCTTTCCTTTTAACTCGTCAACATCAGGCCTTTTTTTAGTCATTTTTTCAACCTTTCGATCTTTTCCTCAACGCCTTCAACATCGGGGTCTATTTTTAGAGATTTACGCCAGCTTTCTTCAGCTTCTTTTATCTGACCTTTTTTATAATATATATCACCTAAATGATCAAAAATAATTGAATCTTCAATTAAGCTTGAAGCTCTCTCGATTAACTCTTGAGCCTTTTCGAGATTATTCAATTTATAATATACCCAACCTAAACTATCAATAAAAGCACCATTATCAGGTTCTATCTCAAGGGCTCTATTTAGCATTTTTTCAGCTTCTTCTAAATTAATCTCCTCCTCTGCATACAAATACCCTAAATAATTAAGAGCATCCGCATTATCAGGATTTAATTCAATTGCTTTTTTAAATTGATCTGTAGCTTTTTCTCTATCTTTGTTGCTTTCATAGTAAACACCTAAATAGAAATAAACTAGATCGTTTTCAGGATTAATTTCCTGAGCATTTTTATAAGCACGTTCAGCTAAAATATTAGCATTCTGCTGCTGATAAATAGTTGCCAAAGCAATATATATACTATCAAGCTGGGCTACATTTTCTTCGAGAGCTTTCTTTAAAATTCCAATACTTTTATCAAGTTCGTCTTCACCCGCATATAGATAAGCTAAAGTTATATAGGATGTAGTATCTTCTGGATACAATTTAATTACCAATTCATATTGAACAGTTGCTTTAACATAATCCTTTTTATCAATATAAAGTTGCCCTAGTTGTTTGTAAACATTAATATTCAAGGGGTCTCTTTTAAGCGATTCTTCATAATAAAATATTGCCTGCTCGCTATTATCTTGAATTTCATTTATAAGGGCTAAGCTCAAATAGGCAGGTACAAAATCATCATCAATTTCAAGAGCCTTATCAAATTGACTTGTAGCTTTGCCAAAATCATCAATGTGTAAATAAATAAGTCCTAAATTAAAATAAAGAATCGGTAAATCATCTACCTGCTTAAGAAGTCTCTCATAGATCTCAATCGCTTTTTGATTCTCGCCTTGAAAAACTAGTATATCGGCCAATGAAGATAAAGCAATTTTATCTTCTGGATCAAATTCGATAATTTTTTCATATTCCGCTACAGCTTTATCGTAATCCTTTTCAAAAGTATAAATATAAGCTAAGAGCGCGTGCGCCTCAACACTTTGTAAATTAACTTGCAAAGCTTTATCAATATACTGCTTGGCATTCTTAAATTCATTAAGATTAACATAATCTTGGGCTATTCTAAGGTAAATCCAAGAAGCACTTTCGTTATACTCTAAAGCTTTATTGTATTGCGCTATACCTTTAGCAGGCTCTCTTTGTCTATCAAACATCAATCCCATCATAAAATGAGTATAGGTTTTCGTGTCACGCTCAAGTTGTTCATTTACTGTATCAACCTTGGCGCATACAATGCGGTTTCCCGCAAAATTTAATTCCGCAATAGTAAATAAAAATAAAAGAGTTGCGAGGCAAACCCCAAGTTTAGGCAAATCAATATTTAAATGCCTCATTTACTTATCCTTTTTCTTGTGCCTATCTCTCTTTAGTCTCTTTTTACGCTTGTGCTTGGCTATTTTTTTCTTTTTTCTTTTTTTACCACAAGGCATGTTAACTTCCTCCCGTCTTAAAACAACAAAATTCTCTGTGTAATATCAAAATTAAAATAGTTATCAATATTACTCATCAGATGTTAATAAATCGCTTTATTTAATGGATATTCAATAATTCCAACAACTCCAGCCTGCTTAAGCTTGGGTATCAACTCCCTAACTTCTTTTTCACATATAATGGTTTCAACAGCTACCCATTTATCTTGAGTTAAATTGGATATGGTAGGTTTCTGCATGGCAGGAAGAATCTTCAAAACATCTTTTAAGTTTTTCTCCATGACATTCATTTTAAGGCCAACCATCTCTTCTGCTAATATTGCCCCCTTTAAAAGAAGAGCTATATTCTCAATTTTTTTTCTTTTGGATAAATTCTTCCATGTCTTCTTATTTGCTATAAGCCAAGTTGTTGAATAACATACCACATCAATTATTTTAAGATTGTTAGCGCGCAAACTTGAACCAGTTTCAGTTAATTCTACAATAGCGTCCACTAATTCAGGAACTTTAATCTCTGTAGCCCCCCAACTGAATTCAACTTCAGCATTAACTTTATTCTTTTTAAGATATTTCTTAGTTACATTTACTAATTCCGTCGCTATTCTAGCACCTTTTAAATCTTTTGCCTTCTTTATTGGAGAATCCTTTGGAACAGCTACTACCCATCTAACAGGATTAAGAGTCTGCTTAGCATATTTCAACTCAGCTACTTTAATAACATTGGATGAATTTTCCTCAATCCAGTCATTACCTGTTAACCCACAGTCTAAAACACCTTCTTCAACATAGCGTGACATCTCCTGTGCTCTTATCAAAAGACAGTTTATCTCATCATCATCTATCGATGGAATATAAGAACGCGAAGGACATGATACATTAAAACCAGCCTTCTTAAATAATTTAAAAGTAGACTCCTGCAAGCTACCTTTCGGTAATCCCAATCTAATTTTCATTTAATTTTTCCTCTTTTAAAATCTTATGATCCTCTTTTTTAATTAAGTTCCGCTTGTAATTTTTTTTTACATTTTTTACTCTGGTCTTAGGCTTAATATCCCTTGTTTTTCTTATTTTCATAGAAATATCAACTTTAGAACACTGGAAATTTATTCTATACTATGTGCTAGGCCGATGTCAACTAAAAATATATAAATAATCTATATAAATTCCGAAAAAAAGGCACTTATCTAGAGTCTCTAATCATTTTTTTCTTGTAAATGGTTTTGGGTGTGATATAATTTCCTCATTAACTTTATATTTCAAGGAGGAGATGAGAATGCTTAATGTATTAAGAAAAAAAGAGAATATGCGGGTAATTCTTTGGGTTATATGTGTAATTATTATAGTTAGTTTTGTTTTTTTCGGCATGAGAACACCTAGCATGGGCCAGGGACCTGCTTCACAATATGCCGGGGTTATTTATGGTAAAAAGATATCGAACGAAGATTATGCCAAAAGTTATAAAGCTTGCTATAATCAGGCACTTATGCTCTACGGTACCGATTTACCTAAAGTCGTAGAACGTCTAAATCTAAAAACACAAGCCTGGGAAAGAATCATTCTTATAAAAGAAGCAAATAATCAAAAAATCGCTGTCGCTGATGACGAGGTAAAAAATAAAATAATTACCATTTTTGGAGGTGCAGAAAATTTTAACAAAGAAAGATACGATGATATATTAGCTCAGTATTTCAATACTTCCCCTCGTGCCTTCGAAGAAGAAATAAGAAACTCCCTAAAAATCAGCAACCTTCTTGAAACTATTACTAACAATATATCCGTCTCTGATGAGGAAATCTTAAAAATGTACAAAGAAGAAAATGAAAAAGCAAAGGTCGCCTATATTGCTATAGAACCAGCAAGCTTTATGGATACCATTTCCCCCAGCGACGCTGATTTAGAATCATACTACAATGAAAATAAAGACCTATTTAAAACTCAACCACAAATTAACGTGCAATATATAGTTTTAGCCACCGATGACAATTTGGATAAAGCAGAAGTAACCCAAGAGGAAATAGAAAATTATTATACATCAAACAAGGAAACTTTTCTTATTACCTCAGAAGCCGAAATATCAGAAGAAGAACCACAATACAAAGCTCTCGCTGATGTCAAAGAAGAAATAGAGACATCTCTTTTGAAACAGCTAGCTAAAGACTTCGCTTTAGATCAGGCAGTTATCATCGAGCAGGAAATTAACGATGGGACAACACTTGATATAGCTGCTTCTAAAAATAATATTGAAATTAAAGAAACTGGTCTTTTTGCAGCCAATCAATCTATTCCTGAAATAGGTTGGAATTTTCAATTCTTAAAAACAGCTTTTAATTTACAAGAAAATGATGTCAGTGAAATCACTGAAATGCCTGATGGATATTATATTTTACGATTAAAAGAAAGAAAAGAATCTTATATTCCTGAATTTGCTGAAACAAAGGAAAAAGTTAAGCAGGCATATATTGCCACAGAAGCCGTTGAATTAGCTAAAAGTAAAGCTGCCGAATATCAGATAGATTTTAAAAATAGAATGGCTACTGGTGAAAGTTTTAAGGATGTTGCGAAATCATTAGATTTGAATGTAACAGAAACTGACTTCTTCTCTTACAACGATTACGTTCAAAGTATAGGTAAATCTCCTGAGTTTAACAATGCAGCCTTTACTTTAAATGAAGGTGAAGTCTCAAAAGCTATTCCCACTTCAAAGAATTTAATAATTCTGACACTTGAAGACAAAACTTCAATTGATTTAAAACAGTTCGAAAGTGATAAAGAAGAATTCAGCAAAAAAGCTCTACAAATTAAACAAGGGGAAATTTTTCAAGTTTGGTTTGGCAATCTTCTAGAAGAAGCTAATTTACAAAGTAATGTTTAATATAATCAGAGGTTTATTTATTTAATTTTTCTATTTCTTCATTTACCTCTTCTGCGCCCTCTACATAAAACTTTTCTTCATCGGGTGCCAGCTCTTTCAATAAACGTAAGAATTCACCTGCATGAACTTTTTCTTCATTAGCAATATCTTTTAAAACCTCAATTGCTAATTTATTATCTGTTGATTCAGCTAGTTGCATATATAATTGAACGGCTTCATACTCTGCAGCTATCATAAACCTAATAGATCGAATTAACTCTTCTTTGGTTATTTTGCGATCTTTAGCGAGACCTGAAAAGGGATTTGCGAATTCTGGCATATTCTACCTCCTCTTTTTAGTTTATAAATTTTAGCCTTTAATTTTAAAAGTGCATATAGAAATAAAAAACCCCCAACTAATCAATGCGCCTAATATAAGACACAAATCATACTGGAGGTTATAAAAATACCTCTTTAAAATACTTGAATCTTTCATAATTTATAAAATATAAGTTTTGAACTCGTCTGATTTGGGCACTTCCCCATCCCAACGAGCTACAACGCTACCTTCTTTTTCTAAAATAGTTACCGGAATATCCAAGACATCGTTCATAGCAGCCTCAGTAAGACCTTCAACTGAATCCATATCAAGAAAAGAAATAATTAATTTATCAGCTAAGTTCCACTTATTTATAAAGAATTCTATTTTACTCTTGGTTGTTTTGCATTTAGCACAACCTTGCTTGCCGAATATTTTAATATGCACGGCCCTGCCCTCCCTCAATTATATATAGTAATCAATTTCTTGTTAATAAATTATCGTTCCCAAATACATAAGAACGGTAATGCTTTATGTAAGACCGTATGCACCCTTCTGGCGGTCTTTTAATTCACCTATTTTGGATTTATTCCAATTATCAATCCTGGAATAATAACCTACAATCCTGGTTATTCCATAAACGTTGCTTGATCCGCAATGTCCGCACTTTTCTACTAATCCTCTGCTGACTTTACTACAATCGTTACAGATAGTGAATTCTGGTGATATAACCAACTGAGCTGCTTGAGTATTTTTATATGTTCTTTCCACCAATTTCATAATAGCCTCTTTAGATGGCTTATTCTCACCAATAAAGGCATGAATTATCGCCCCTGACTCAATCATAGTATGAAATCTGCTCTGCTTTTGAATGCGAGTGATCAAATCGATATCAGCATCAGCTCTAAAGTGAATTGAATTTGTATAATAAGATTCATCCTTTTCTATATTACCCTTTACTACTGTGTGAGCCTCTGGATAATTTTTGAGGTCAACCTTG
>CAYQKA010000004.1:0-26886 GCA_964418055.1 uncultured Planctomycetia bacterium
TCTGATGTTCTTGGTGCCCAACAGCATGTCCCGCTATATGATATTCAAATTCCATGGAATTACGGAAATTAAGCTATCGAAATCAAATCTTCTTGCAAATCCCTCCTAAAAAGGCTACAATAAAAGTAAATATTATATAGATTAAATCTTTTTTTAACTATTAGGGTATATATGACTAAAACGCCATTTGATGACATTAATGAGCTTAAATTACCCTTTATAGATAAGTATGAAATAATTGGGAATGTTCGTATTTTACGTTTTAAGGGTCCTATTGATAGTGAAACGTTGCCGCAAATTATCAGTTTTAAAGAAGAAATAAAAAAGCGAGTAGATATTGATGCGGTGAATGTACTCCTTGACTTAAAAAAGGCAACACATGGTGATAGTGCTTCATTGGGAGCTCTTATTCTAAGGTTGTCAGAATTAAAGAAGCGCAATAAGAAGCTTGGATTAATTAATGTGCCTGAAAAGTTCAAATATATGTTGGATATTTGTAAGTGTAGTGATCTTTTTTCAATATTTGATTCAGAAGAAGCTGCTTTAGAGAAGCTAAATAAGGACTAGTCTTTGTAAATTTGAAAGGCTAGAGCGGGTGAATAAATGAGGGGGCAGAAACTTATTAATACTATGAATAATAAAGTTTATATCCGTACTTTTGGATAGCCGTATGTCCAAGTACGTAGGGATGATTTTGAGGTTATTTTATAATTATGGAAATAGTTAATTTCTTGAAAGAAACAATTTAAAAAGGATAATATTTATGGATCGATTGACAAGAAAAAAGCAGGGAATAAAAGATGCATTCGATAAAAGTTTTGAGGTTTCTGATTGGTGTAATTGGCAATGGCAGATTAAACATACCATTCGTGATATTGAGACATTCGAAAAAATCACAGGGATTGTATTTGATGAACATGTAAGGTATGAATTGCAGAAGACAATAGAACGGTTTCCTTTGGCAATCACACCCTATTATTGTTCGTTGATTGATGTAGAAGACTATGAGCAAGATCCAATTTTTAGACAGGCTTTTCCTGCCGTCGAAGAGCTGAAAAGTAGCAGCGGAGATATGAGTGACCCTTTGCATGAAGATTCAGATAGCCCGGTGCCTGGGGTAACACATCGCTATCCAGATCGAGTGTTGTTCTTAGTGAGTAATATATGTTCTATATATTGCAGACATTGTACGAGAAAGCGAAAAGTTGGTGATAAAGATAGTATCCCGAATAAAACAACTCTTAAAAAAGGAATTAAGTACATAAAAGATAATCCCCAAATACGAGACGTCCTTTTATCTGGTGGTGATCCCTTAATGCTTTCCGATGAATATCTTGAGTGGCTGCTTATCGAGCTAAAAAAGATCAAGCATGTTGAAATTGTTCGTATTGGCACACGAATGCCTGTTGTGCTGCCTTATCGAATTACAGATAAGTTAGTATCCATGCTGAGAAAATATCACCCCATATGGTTAAACACACATTTCAATCATCCCCGTGAAATAACACATTCTTCACAAGAAGCCCTAAAGAAATTAGCAGACGCGGGAATTCCTTTGGGCAACCAGACTGTTTTACTTTCGGGAATAAATGATTGCTGTCGAATCATGAAGGCGCTTGTACATAAGCTTTTGCAGAATCGCGTGCGACCGTATTATTTATACCAATGTGATTTATCTGAAGGTTTAGCACATTTTCGTACGCCAGTGGGAAAGGGGATAGAGATTATAGAAAGTTTGATTGGGCATACGAGTGGACTAGCAGTCCCAAGATATGTGATTGATGCTCCCGGAGGAGGAGGAAAAATTCCAGTAATGCCTCAATATCTTATTTCCTGGTCAACTAATAAAGTTATTCTACGCAATTACGAAGGTGTTATTACAACATATAAAGAGCCTGATTCTTATGAACCTATTTTTTGTGATCGCAATTGCGAACAATGTACTTTACAACTAAAATTAGATGGAGCCGAAGAAAATGCCGCTGTTGGAATAGGGAAGTTATTTTCTGATTATGATAAGACCATCTCTCTTACGCCTTCAAGCAATGAACGTCTTAAAAGGAGAAAAGAAAAGTGAGCAAGACCTTTGACTCTATTGAGAAAATGCGTAATTCTATGATCCAGCATGGGATGCGCAGTGATAGAGTCTATTTAATGAAATTAGACTTATCGGATATGTCTAGCATTCTGAATGATATTGATAATTTGGCAGTTAAGTGCGGATACTCAAAAGCTTTCGTGAAGGTTTCAGCTATAGTTGTAAGTGAATTTGAAAACCATGGATATGAGAAAGAAGCGGTAATCCCGTTTTTCTTTGACGGAGAGATAGATGGAGTTTTTCTTTCGAAATACTATAAAAAAGAAAGAAAAGAAAACATATATTCGCAGAAAATAAAAGACATTATTTTTTTAGCACAAAAGAAAGCTCATGATAGAATTCAAGAGAATCATAAATTCAAATGGTATAATATTTATCTGGCTAAAGAGTCCGATGTAGGCGCAATGAGCAAAGTATATCGAGAAGTATTTCCGTCGTATCCTTTTCCGATTCATGATCCGGAGTATTTACGTGAGACGATGAAAAGGCATATAGATTATTTTATTGTGCGTCACGGTCAAAATATTATTGCGCTTTCTTCAGCAGAAATGGATCAACAATCTAAAAATGTTGAGATGACTGATTTTGCCACATTGCCTCAATATCGAAAACAAGGAATAGCGCAGAAATTACTTCATGAAATGGAGAGAAACATAAAAGAAAAAGACTTTCGGATGTCCTATACTATTGCCCGAGCTATGTCACCAGGAATAAACATAACATTTGCTCGATGCGGATACACCTATGCTGGAACACTTATTAACAATACCAACATCTCAGGATCTATTGAAAGCATGAATGTTTGGTATAAGAAGTTTTGAATAGGATATACTAAAAAAAGAAAAAAGAAAAATGTCTGAAAAATCAAAAGAAAATAGCCCAAAATCGCCTAAAGTCTATATTAGAACGTTCGGCTGACCCTTGGTTCGTTCTCTACAAATTGCTTAAACCTTTCTTTTTTCGGATTTTCGATACATGATTCCCCGCCCGCTTCCGCCTACTGAACGTCGGCTCCATCGGGCTCCGTGAGTGGTGTTAGCGCCGTTCACCCTCGCTGCCTGTCCCCGTAGCCAACCACTTTGCGGCCTCTCCCTTGCAAAAATTCTCTTAAATTATTCTTTTATTTCATATCCCCCTACGCTTCCCCCTACGCTCTTTGAGCTACGGAGGACAGGAAAGCTTCGGAGGACAAGTCGTCGGCGGCGGTAAAATCCTGTGAGAAATCGAAGGGCGAAAAATTTATAACCCAGATTTTGACAATGTCAAAATCTGCCCGAAGGGCCGACTGATTAAATTTCGTAGAAATTTAATCAAGCTTATCGGGGTATCCTTTTTGAGGATAAAAGGTGTTTTTGCTCGGGGGAGTCCGCGCGTCGCTTTGCGCCGCTAAGCCGAATCTATCCTGCTAAGATACGCCCCACCCACCCAAAGTCTGTCTCAGTGCTCGGGCTACATCCGCTTTTGGCGGATTTCGCTTCCTGCGCTCCGAGCCAGCTTTTTCCCTTAAAGAAAAAGTGGATGGGAGCTTCCTGTATGCAATATTCATCACTATTCTGTCCTTTTTCCAAAAGGCCAGAACAGACCACAACACCAAAAGACATTTCGCCTTCGGCAAAAAGACTTTTGTTTCGACTATCGTCGAAATACGTGTTGCTTGATGAATATTATTCCAACCTGACCAAGCAGTCATACCCACAGGGCACAGGCAGTCAGGCGGCTTCAGTTCTTCGGGTTGAAGTTCACCCTGAGCGAAGTCAAAGGGCAGTGCCCCTGTTACCTGTTTACTCTCTTAGGCAATCACAACTCCATATCAAACGGAAACTCAATAAAATAGCTGGTGAAGATTTTACCTTGACAAAGTTAAATATACAATGTATATTTGATATATCAGTTATATCGGCATATTGGTTTTAATAATTTTGGCTTAAATGGTCAAAAAATGAATTAGAAGAGAAAACTATGAAACTTCGAAAGAAAAAAGATTATTATTGGGCTCAAGACGTAGCTGATAAATTCGGTATTTCCAAGAACACATTGTTTGGGTGGGAGAGAGAAGGGAAGATTTCTAAAATTCCCAAAGACTGGAGGGGTTGGAGGATGTATAGCGAAGCCCACCTTAAACAAGTAAAGAAGGTTATTGAAGAGAAAAAAAGAAGAGTAAAATGATGAAAAATACTATAAGTCCAATAATTCCTCTCTCTCTCTCTCTCTCTCTCTCTCTCTCTCTCTCTCTCTCTCTGAGAAGTAGCTTACTAACAAATTTTATAATTACAAATTCAGACCCGATTTTCTTGATGAAAGAAGGTCGGTTTTTTTATTTTAGGAGCGGCCAATGAGCTACTTTAAAATTTTAGGATTGGAAGAGGAGCCGTTTTCAACCAGCCCGGACCCGGAATTTTTCTATGAATCCGTGGAGCACCGGGAGGCGCTTCTTCGCTTAGGCATTGCCATAGAATTAAAGCGGGGCTTGAGTGTGATTTTAGGAGATGTGGGAACAGGCAAGACTACCCTGGCAAGAAAGCTCTTTAGCCTTTTTTCCGATAAGGCCAGGTATGATTTTAATATGATATTAGATCCTGTATCTGAATCAGAGCCTGAATTTTTGCTTTCTCTTACAGATATTTTTGAAATTAAGCCGGATAATTCATCTGTATCCGGTTACAAGAAGACCCTGGAGAGGTATCTTTTTCAAAAAGGAGTAGATGAAAACAAGACTATCATTCTTTTAATCGATGAGTCTCAGAAGCTTAAACCCAATGCGATAGAGGTATTAAGGACACTTTTAAATTATGAGACGAATAAGTTTAAACTTCTCCAATTGGTGCTTTTAGGCCAGATGGAACTTTTACCCCAGATAAAAGAGATAAAAAACTTCTGGGAAAGGATTGCCTTAAAATATGTGATAAACCCTTTAAATGAAAAGGAAACCAGGGAAGTGATTAAATTCCGGCTTAAACAGGCAGGCTATAAAAATAGAATCCCTCTGTTCAATAATGAAGCGATAAAGATAATTTATGATTATACTCAAGGGTGTCCCCGGCGGATTTGCCATTTATGCCATGATGCCTTAGAAACATTGGTAATAAAAAATAAGAACGCAGTGGATAAGGAGATAGTCCAGGACCTCATCGCTGAGGAGGTAAAGGTAGCTAATGGCAAATAAGAGATACTCAGAGCGGGAGAGGTTATTTAAGCTTATAAGGGGCGATGAAGACACTTTAAAAGATATACAGAGAAGAAAGAGCCTTGAAATAGGTTCAAAAAAGCTCAAAGAATTTACATTTTTTGTTAAACAGAAATTATTAGAAACCTTCTGCAGGTTGAGAAAAGGAGAAATTCCTTTTTCTAAACCGAATTTGCTATCACTAAATAAGGTATTAATCGGGATTTTGTCAGTAATGGTTATTTATCTTGTATTTGATTTTGTTAGCGCAATTTTACCGAGAAATGCGATAGTATCACCTGCAGCGTATGTAGAAGAAAAAGAGGCTTCTTCAGCCAAGCTTAGCCCCCTGGGTTATTACCTGGACAGAATAGGAGGCAAAGACCTTTTCAGCCCTCAGAGAATAGCGTTGGTAAAGGCAAAGGGAGAGATTTCTTCGGGGAGCCAGCCATATGCCGGGCTTAAACTCGTAGGCGTGGACTGGGGAGGAAATCCCGTAGCCCTGATTGAGGATACCCAAATCAAAAAGACCTATTTTGTCAAGAAGGGTGAGTCTGTAAAGGATTTAAAGGTTATGGATATTTTTAGGGATAGGGTAACTTTGCGTTATGACAATAAGGTCGTAGAACTTAAATAGGGGTAAGAACGATGAAAACAAAATTAGCGATTGTTTTATTAATATTTTTACTATCAACTATTAGCTTTGGACTATCGGCTATTTGGGCTGAAGAAGAACCTACATCTACTCGGTCCAGCTACGCCCTTGACAACCCCAACCTTCTAAGAAAAGTCTCTTTAGACTTAAGAGATACCAATGTTGCCGATGCCATTAGATATTTAGCAGAAAAGGCGGATATAAATGTTGCCGTCAGCAAGAATGTGGGTGGAAGAATAACCCTTTCCTTTAAGAACGTTACTATTAAAGACGCCCTGGATATTGTTTTACTTTCCAATGACTTAGCTGCTGAATCAAGGGGTGAGATAATTTATGTGATGCTGGCGAAAGATTATGAAACGCTTCATGGCACAAAATGGGCTGACCCAAGGCAGGTGAGAATATTTAAGCTCCAGTATGCCCGGCCGACTGATGTTTTAACGGTATTGGGCAGCTTAAAGAGCAGAGTAGGGAGTATAGTAGTAGATAATGAATCCGGCACAGTGGTTATAATGGATACTCCGGAGAGGATTGCCAAGATGAAACAGGCAATCAGCTCAATGGATAAGGAGTCTCTTACCCAGGTCTTTGAGTTAAAATATGCTAAGGCAAAAGAAGTAGAGGCGAATTTAAAAAGTCGTTTAGACGCCAAAGGTGTAGGGAGCATTCAGGCAGATGAAAGAAGTAATCAGGTAATAGTTAGCGCTTTGCCTAAAAGAATGGATGAGGTAGAAAAAATAATCGCTGAATTAGATAAAAAAACAAGGCAGGTTTTAATAGAGGCCAAGATTGTCAAGGTTAGTTTGAATCCTGACTTTGATATGGGTATTGATTGGGAGCGTTTATTTAGCGATGATTATCTCCACGGTTTGGCTTTAGCCGGGACTTTTCCCGTTGCTTCTTCTATCTCTTCATTCGGAAAGTTAACCGTCGGCACCTTAGCCACCGATGATTACACCGCAACCCTAAAGCTTCTTAAAACAGTGGGTGAAACAAAACTTCTTTCCTCACCCCGCATTGCCGCTGTCAATAACGAAGAGGCAAGCATACTGATAGGAACAAGAGAGGCATACATTACCAAGGCAGTAACTCAAGGAGAAACTACAACTACGACTGCTTCAAGCGTTACATTTTTGGATGTAGGAGTGCAATTACATGTTACTCCAACTATAAATGAAGATGGTTTTGTAACAATGAAGATAAGGCCTGAAGTTAGCTCGGTTGGCAGAACCCTTACTACCTCAGATGGAGATGAGATACCCATAGTAGATACTACAACTGCTGAGACCACGGTGATGGTTAAAGATGGCCATACCATTATTATTGGTGGCTTGATTAAAGATGAGACAGTGCGCACAACCAAGAAAATTCCCATATTAGGCGATATACCTTTATTAGGGATGGTTTTTAGACAGATAGATGAGAATAAAGAAAAGACAGAATTGGTGGTATTTTTAACCCCGCATATTATCACCGGCGATAAGGATATGCCGGATTGGGAAGAGAAAGAAATAAGGGGGCTAAGGGGATACAAAAGTAGTGAATAGTGGTCAGCAATTAGGGGTTAGGAAGAATTTATAGAAATTTATTGATAGGGAGGATTCAATGAGAAAAGATAAGATGGTAATACTGGTTGGCATAGTAATTATAATAGCTGTCAGCATAGCCTTTGGTATAAAGATGAAGAACTTAAGTTCAAATCTTCAAAGTTCTACCAACATAACAAGCAGCCTAAAGACGCAGATAGATGAATTGCAGCAGGAAAATGAAGGATATAAAAAGGAATTGAAAGAGGCAGAAACAGAAATCAGAAAACAGAAGACAGAAGTCAGAAACCTGCAGGAAGGCAGAGAAGATTTGAAAGCAAGAGTTTTAGATCTACAAAGCGAAAAGGCAGAATTGGAGAAATTAACAAAGAGTCAGAGCGTCAAAATATCAGAGCTGGAAAAAGAGCTTATGCCGATAAGAGAGGTGAGAAAGCAGCTTAAAGATAAGGATAGGGAGTTGAGAGAAGCGGAAAAGCAAGTCACAAGTCATAAGTCACAAGTCACAAGTTTAGAGAAAAAACTTTTGTCTATCGAGAAGAAGTTGAATAAAACAGAGAATCGGTTTAAGACAGTTACTGAGAGAATAGAAGAAAAACTCAATACCAAATTTGATAAAGAAAAGGCAAAATTAGAAAAGGGTCTATCCAGCGCAAAGGATTATATAAAGTTAGTAGAAGAAGAAAGAGACGAATATTTGACAAAGACAGTGGAACATAAGAAGGACTTAAACAAGACGCTTTCCGAACTTTCCAAGGCAAATAAAAAGAATACAAGACTAAAGGCCGAAATTGCCGATATGCACTATAACTTAGGCGTAATCTTAACCAAGCAAAATAATTTCAGGACAGCAATAAAAGAATACGAAAAGGTCTTAGAGGTAAAGCCTGATGATAAAGATTCCCATTACAATTTAGCCATTATCTATGATGAATATATGAAGGATAACAAGCGCGCCTTAGAGCATTACCGTGCCTATTTAAGAATTGCCCCGCAGGGCGAGGACGCACAAAAGGTGCGCAAATGGGTGATAGATAAGGAGTCGGAGTTGAAGGTCAGTGATTAACTTGACAAACAAGGTTGAACCTTAAGTGTAAAGTTAGAAATGGGATATAGAAATAAACTTATTAGCGCGGGGGAAATTTATCATATTACTCAACGCGCACCGGGCAACGAGATGCTTTTTGTAGAGGATAGCGATTATCTTAATATGTTATCGCTCCTAAAAGATTGGGTTAAGGAATTTAATCTAACTATTTTTTCCTTTTGCCTTATGCCAAATCATTACCATCTTCTTTTGAGAATAAACGAACCCAATCTTTCCAAGAGCATGCATTCTTTAAACACCTCTTATGGAATGAGATTTAACAAAAAATATCAGAGAAAGGGTCATGTTTTCTGTGGTGTTTATAGGGCATCAATGTGTTTAGACGATGTACATCTTATCGGGAGTTCAGTTTATATTCACCTTAATCCCCAGAAGGCAAGAATAGTAGAAGACGCTTTAGATTATCGTTGGTCATCGGTAAATCTTTATATCAATCCGGAAATTAAAAGTTTTATAAAAAATGATTTTATTCTAAAAGTAATAAATGATGATTTTAAAAAGGCATCATCACTTTATAAGAATATGCTGAAAAAATATTCTGATGTGGAGTACGAAAATATCATAGAAGATCCAAAAGCAGGAATAAATTTTGCCAAAGCAATATTTAAAAGTTTATTGAAAACTTTACAAGGCAGGAATATCAAGAAGGATTTTATAGGCGCTGAAATAAATTTAGATGATATGATAGAGGAATTTAAGAAGAAAAAACGGAAAAAAGTGCCTGAAGAAAAACAAGGCATGGTTTATTTAACAGAACAGTTGAAGAGTAGAGGGTATAATGTGACTGAAAGAGCGAAGATTTTGAATACCAGTCGTCAGGCTTTGTATAACTTGACAAATAAGGTTGAACCTTGAGTGTAAAGTTAGAGGAGGGTGGGATGATGTGGAGAAAAAGAGAGGTAAAGAGGGGTTTGGTTGGGTTGGTGATGGTGGTGGTTGTGGTGTTGGTGATGGTGTTTGGGATGGACTTGCGTCTGCAGTATAAGGGCAGTTTGGAAGTTGGGCTTGCGAAGTGTTTTGCCGGGGATTTGGATGATTCAAGTGTGGCTAATGCCTCAAGCCTGGGCACGCCCCAGGCTTATGGGTATACCTTAGAGGATGTGTATCAGAGGGCGGTTGCCGGGACAGAGGCGACGGCCGGGGGGCATTCGCTTGACCCGAGCGTTAATACGACTGTTCCCACGATGCATACTATTGATGAGTTATATGGGGTAGTAAAAAAATACCTGCCTGATACCGGGCAGACAACGAGTTATACCGCAACATTTGGAGAAGATCATGACTATAACCCGGCCGGAGCACAGCCGAGTTACACGGACAATGTCGACGGCACGATAAGCGATAATCTCACCAGGCTGATGTGGGTAAAGGATGGTAATAGCGCGGGTTGTAATAGTGGAGTGACACTAACATGGGAGGCGGCGTTGAGTTTTTGTGAGAATTTGACCTATGCCACTTACTCTGACTGGCGCCTGCCTAATAGCCGGGAATTGATGAGCATTGTTGATTATGGAGAATATAACCCCAGCGTAGGCAAGACAGCCGGCACGCCGACTTATTTTACTAATACAAAGACGAGCTACTACTGGTCGTCTACTACCTACGCCTATAGCACCAGCTACGCGTGGTACGTGCGTTTCTACGTTGGCCGCGTGGGCGGCAACACTAAGACTAACGCGTACTATGTGCGGCCGGTGCGGGCAGGCCAGTGAGTTTGTTTATTTGATAATTTAGGAATTTTTTATGGTTTTGCATGAAAACCTACCAATTTACAAGAAGGCGCTGGATATGGCTGTTTATTTTGAGAAGATTGTGAGGAATTTTAGCCGCTATCATAAGTATAGCGTTGGAACTGAGTTGAGAAATTTGAGTAAAGAGATAGTAATTTTAATTGTAAGGGCCAATTCACAGAAAGAAAAACTGCCTGAGCTTTTAAAGATTCGTGACCGGCTGGAGGAGTTAAAGATTCGGGTTAAGATTGCAAAAGAAATAAAGGCATTCAGGAGTTTTCGCTCTTTTGAATACAGTATAAGAGGAATAGTAGAGATAGCCAAACAGAATGAGGGATGGATAAAGTCTCAGAGTTGAAAGGCTCTGAGCGGCCAGAATTCCTTGAAATTTTAATTTCAGGGGAGCGTGCCAACGATCATTGGGCGTCTATCCCGCCCTAAGGGGTATGGAGAAAACAGGCAGTTGTATCCTTTAGCATCAGGCTTCGGCTGCCGGTGAGACTTTTAGAAAAGTCAATAAGTGGATAGACAAAAAAAACGAGCTACTACTGGTCGTCTACTACCAACGCCAATAACACCAGCAACGCGTGGAACGTGAATTTCAACAATGGCAACGTGAACAACAACAATAAGACTAACGCGTACTATGTGCGGCCGGTGCGGGCAGGCTAATGGTCAAAGAGAAGGGACAGAAAAATAGGGAGGTATTTTCTTTTGCTAATATTTACCGGCAATATCTAAAATGCCGCAAGCACAAGAGAAATACCATCAATGCCCTGAAGTTTGAAGTTAGGGCAGAGGAGAACCTCTTAAAACTTCAGGAGAAATTGCAAAAGAAGACCTATTATCCATCCCGTTCTGTTTGTTTTGTGGTGAACAGGCCAAAACTAAGGGAGATATTTGCGGCTGACTTTAAAGATAGAGTTATCCACCACATATTGGTGGATTATTTAGAGAAAATCTGGGAGAAAATATTTATTTTTGACTCCTATGCCTGCCGTAAGAATAAAGGGACGCATAAAGGAGTAAAAAGATTGCAGGCTTTCATGCGTAAGATTACGAGAAATGGAACCCGCAGGGCGTATTATATGCAATTGGATATAAGAAGTTTTTTCGTTAATATTGATAAGGAGATGCTGTTTGGTCTGATTGCTAAGAAGACCAGAAATAAAAACATCCTCTGGTTGGCGAGGATAATTATATTTCACGATTGCACTAAGGATTATATTTTTAAAGGTGACAGGGGTTTATTGAAAAGGATACCGGCTCATAAAAGCCTCTTTGAGCAGGAGAATAAAAGGGGTCTGCCGATTGGGAATTTGACCAGCCAATTCTTTGCCAATGTCTATTTGAACGAACTTGACCAATTTATAAAGCACAATTTGAAGGTCAAGTATTATCTACGCTATTGTGACGATTTTGTAATTTTGCATAATGATAAGGGACAATTAGAGGTATGGAAGGGGCTTATTGATGGGTTTCTGCAAAATAGGTTAAAATTAACCCTCCATCCTAAGCAGCAGATTATCCGGCCTATTTCAAATGGAGTTAATTTTTTAGGTTATATCATAAGGCCGGATTATATACTTGTGCGGCGCAGGGTGATTAATAACCTGAGGACAAAATTAAAAGAGTATAGGCAGAGGCTGGTTTATGAAAGCGATGGCTATAAAAGACTAAGGTTTGACTATAATGTGTTAGAGAATATGCTGGCTACGGTTTCTTCATATTTAGCCCATTTTAAGTTAGCCAATAGCTATAATCTTAAACAACAGTTATGGACTAAGTACGCTTTTATAAATAGGTTTTTCTTTTATGATGGAACAAGATTAAAGAGAAGATATAGGAGGCCCGGAAATGTTTAAAAGACATAGTAGGGTGATTATTTTTATTTTAATCCTTGGCTTTTGTATAGGTTTTATGGCCGGGGATGCCTTTGCCGGCACGATTAGCCCGACAAAGAAGTTTGGCTATGGGGAGAAGATTGGCTGGGTTAATCACCGCTCGACTAATGGCGAGGTTACAGTTTCTTCCTCGGCCCTTTCCGGCTATGCATGGTGTGAAAATGCCGGGTGGGTGAACTTTAATACCTCGGCGTATAACCCTGCCGGGGTGAGTATTGATGTTAGCGGAAATCTCTCAGGGTTTGCCTGGGGTGAGAAGGTGGGGTGGATAAAGTTTGACTCTACAAATGGCGGGGTGAGTATTGATTTTAACGGAAACTTCTCGGGTTATGCCTGGGGTGAGAACGTGGGCTGGATAAAGTTTACTCCGGACGTAAATAACTATATTGGCGTAATTGCCATAGATAATTTTAGTTTGGTGGATAACGCGCCGACCGGCGAAACAGAAAGAGGGGTTAGTGATACGATTACGATTACGGCCAAGAATTGGAAGGGGGACACAAAGACAGGTTATAGCCCGGCAACTACAGTGAGTGTGAGTTCTACCGGTTCAGGTGTGGTAGTCCCCGGTTCGCTGACTGCAGTAAATTTTAGCAGTGGGGCGGCGAGCTCTGATTTTATTGATAGTGTAATTGAGGGGGTGGTAATAACCGCTACGGATGATTCAAATACAGAGATGACCGGGCAGAGCGCGGTAATCGATGTAAAGAGGAGTATAACTATCAGCAGTCCGGCCCCAGGCGATGTCTGGCCGGTAGGCTCGGAAAAGACAATCAGCTGGACTTATGAGACAACAGCAGGCAGTACAGTGAATATCTGGTATTCGCTGGATGGCGGGACAAATTGGACAGGATTGCTTACCTCCTCTACCTCTATAGGCGCAGGGGGAACCGGTTCATATACCTGGACAGATATCCCTTCGGCGGCGCAATCAACCACGGTTAAAATCAGAGTAAAGTCCAATGAGTATACCGGGGTTTATCATAAGTCAGGGCAATTTAAGATTGCGGCCGGATTTAGTTTGACTGCTCCTGCAGGAGGAGAAACCTGGGTGGCAAAGGCAACTGACCGCACGATTTCCTGGACTACCTCGGGGACAGCGGCAAATGTTAATCTTTATTATTCCACTAATAGCGGGGTAAGCTATCCTAATGCCATTGGCGCAAATCCCCATTCTAATACGGGTAGTTTTGCCTGGAACCCTTTGCCTGACCTGAATAATGCTACGCAGGCGCGGGTAAAGGTAGAAGATGCCGCAGATTCTGACGCCTATACTACATCAGGGAGTGACTTTACTATTGACTACTGCACAGTAACCTGGAATGTAAAGGATGTGGAGAGCCTGGCGCATTTGGGAACGCTTTCTGTTGATGATACTTCGGGCTGGGGCGTTGTAGGGCAAAGTTCACCGGTTGGCCACGATTACGCTTATGATACTTATTCTACTACCTGGAGTAAGAGCGGATATAATAACGGCTATTATGCCGGCTGGACAATAAGTAATACTGCCAGTATAACCCAGAGTATGACTGTGTGGATGGAGACAGCGGCAGGGACACAGGCAGAGTGGCATGTGTTTACCAATACTGCTTATGATGCTGATAATGATGTGATGAAGTTTAATACCTGGTTAGAGAGAAACGGCCAGATTTTAGCCAGCTCTCAAGACGCGACTATCATAATTTATGACGCGGCGGATAATCCGGTTAAGACCCTGGGGCCGACTGTTTCGCCTGATAGCAGTGGAGTTTTCTGGTTTACCTGGGATACAACCAATGTTAGTGGTGATAAGGTTTATTTTGCCAAGACCTCAATAACCTATTCGCCTAATACTTATACCTCGGGAGATGCTTTTAATGTGGTGATACCGAAGCAGTTAAAAGCGCACGAAACAGCTCAGGCGACAGAAAGAACAGCGCAGGCAACCGAGAGGACAGCTCAGGCAACCGAGAGGACAGCTCAGGCCACAGAACGTTCAGCAGCAACCACAGAGAGAACTGCGCAAAGCACAGAACGCGCAGCGCAAGGCACTTTCAGGACGGATACTGCGGCTACACTTTCAACCATCCAGACTGAGACGGATAAAATACCTTTGATTAAGGCAGAGACAGATAAGTTAAAGGCAGAGATTCTGAATAGGGAGACTTCGGTTAAGAGTGGAAGCACGATTAAGGTAAGGTATCGCAGTGTTTCAGGGTTGTTGGGAGTTGATAGGCCGGAAGTTGATGTATTTGACGCCAGCAATATCCAGAGGCTTGCTGACGCCAAAATGAATGAGATTGGCGCAACAGGGGTTTACGCTTATAGTCTTACCTTAGACAGCGAATGGGGAACAGGGGAATTTACGGTTGTCTGTGCGGATACTACTACCGGTCAGCTTGATTCTTTGAGTTTATCTGTTTTGACTACGGATTTAGCGGATATCCGCTCGGCAATTACGGATGTCTCTACCAGCCTTACCACGGTTGAGGGAAAGCTTGATACGGTTGATGGAAATATCGATACCTTAATAATTACCTGTGATGCAGTCAAGGCCGAGACCGCGCTCATAAAACTTGAGACCGATAAGATACCGAGTATCCTGACCAATATCGCCTCTTTAGATACCAAGGTGGTTGCTGTGGGTGTTGATGTTGATACTATTCTGGCTAAATGGGGCGCTTCAACCGCCGCTGAAATCATCACCTACATCGATACCTTAGAAACCAACTTAGGAGTACCCGCTGACCTTGTTACCGCTGATACAGTCTTTGGAAGGTGTAACCTCTTGAAGGAAAAATGGAACACTCAAACCGCTCAGGCAATCTATGATGCTGCCAACAATGCCTATACTACTATAACAGGTGTCCGAGCAGATTTAGGCTATGAGGGTAAGACTGAAAAGGTCTTTTCTGATATGGTCTTAGTCAAGGGTTATGTAGATGAAGTAGAGTCAAAAGTAGATGCCGTAGATACAACAGTGGACTTAGTCAAGGCCGAGACCGCGCTCATAAAACTTGAGACCGATAAGATACCGAGTATCCTGACCAATATCGCCTCTTTAGATACCAAGGTGGTTGCTGTGGGTGTTGATGTTGATACTATTCTGGCTAAATGGGGCGCTTCAACCGCCGCTGAAATCATCACCTACATCGATACCTTAGAAACCAACTTAGGAGTACCCGCTGACCTTGTTACCGCTGATACAGTCTTTGGAAGGTGTAACCTCTTGAAGGAAAAATGGAACACTCAAACCGCTCAGGCAATCTATGATGCTGCCAACAATGCCTATACTACTATAACAGGTGTCCGAGCAGATTTAGGCTATGAGGGTAAGACTGAAAAGGTCTTTTCTGATATGGTCTTAGTCAAGGGTTATGTAGATGAAGTAGAGTCAAAAGTAGATGCCGTAGATACAACAGTGGACTTAGTCAAGGCCGAGACCGCGCTCATAAAACTTGAGACCGATAAGATCGCTGCTATCAAAACCACAGTTGATGATACTAATACTAAAGTGGACAATATAAATTTAGATACGGACGCGGTGATTGCCAAGTGGGATACTCATGAGGCGGCGGATATTGTCGCCTACGTGGATAATGTGGAGTCAAGGTTAGGCACATCTTCGGACGCCTCAACAGCAGATACCGTTTTTGGTGATGTAAAAACCCTGCAGGAAAAATGGGGAGATTATGCGGCTTCTGATATTTATGATATTACTGCCGGGGCAACGGTTGTGCCTTATACGGTGAGTAATGAGGTGTTAACTGCGGCAACTGATGCCTATAGCCAGTTAGAGGCTTTGCGGGCAGAGGTAAGGGCTCTGGGTAAGACTGCACCGGCTTATAAAGCTTTACTTAATCTACAGGCCTCTCTTAATAAAGTAAATATAGCTTTGGAGAAGTTAGAGACTGCCTCAACTCATCCTTTGTATGCTCAAGTCTTAGAGCTTGCCAATCAACTCAAGGCAACAGGTGTGGTAAAGGGTGAGAAGGTAATGAGCCTATATGAGGTCTCAGCTAAGCAGGCAGAGGATGTGGAGTATTTGAAAGCGAAACTTGAGGAGCTAAAGGCAATATCAGAGTTGAGTAAAGAGATTGTGGCGGAGAAGAAGAAAGAGAGCAAGAAAGCGATTATTAGAAAAAGCTGGGAAATTAGTCGATAGTGGTTAGGGGGAGACCCCACACTTACGTGTGGGGAATGTGGGCAGGAGAAATGTACTACCATATATGGTTTCTTACTAAATACAGAAAAGCGAAATTACTGGGAAGTGTAGAAAAAATAGCAAAATCTGCTTTTGCAGAGGTAGCGAAGAGCAAAGGCTATAAGATATTGGAGTCAGAAACTACTGAAGACCATGTGCATATGTTACTGGAAGCAGCCGATAGGAAGGAGCTCTCAGCGATAGTTAGAACCCTCAAGACTGTCTCGGCAAAAAAGATACACGAAACCCCACACTTACGTATGGGGAATTCTGGATACTACAGGCGTAAGCCTGTAGAGGGGAAACGACATTTTTGGGCACGACGATATGGCTACAAAGAGGTACCAGCCAATTTGTTACAGGTGGTTGCAAAATATATACGAGAGCAAGAAGAAAAAAGGAAGCCTATGCGATATTCTCTAATAGCTATTTTTGCACTATTAGCAATCTCACTATTCTCTATTCTCTATACCCTATCCCCTGCTTTGGCGCAGGAGCATACACTCCCCCTGGATATCTCAGTTACCAATTCTTCAGATGAGGAAACACAGGAGGTAGAGGTTAAAATAGATTTGCCTGAAGAGCTTGCGAAAGAGGATGTTATTTCTTCGGACGGGCTTGAGGTTGGGTTTGATGTGGAGAAGGGGTCTCTTTTTGTTGCAGGGAAGGTTCTTTTGCAGCCTGTCGAGACTACCATTTATAAGATACGGGTTCGGGATGTGTGGATGATTCCGGGGAGCGAAGGGACTCCAGTCGGCGATATAGGCGCGCATATCAAAGCTTATAGAGAGAATAAAAGGGAACTTAGCAAAATAAAAGAAGAGCTTCGCGCTGCACACAGCAGGCAACAGGCTACAAGAGGTAAAAGACAAAGAATTATCTGGTTGGCAATATTGGCGGCTATTATAGGGGCAGGTATTTTTATTGGCAGAAGATATCTTATGTTATGGATTAAGGTTTATATACGGAAGATAAAAGAGAAGAGTAAAGAGGGAAAGTTAAAAATTAATAAAAAAAATGAAACAGAAGACACCTTTGTTGTAGATGAGCAGAACATAGAACAGAAGTCCCCGAAGGAAAATCAAAGATTTCCTACGGGGCAAGCAGAAGACAGAAGTCAGAGGACAGAATTTCCTAAAATCAACTTGAAAGAAATTAAAATTGAACCTGAGATTATAGAAAAAATCCCGGCAAAATTTGTCTGGCATTATAAATTTATGCCTGTAAAGCTGGAGGGGAATGTCTTGACTGTTGCTACTGCCAGTCCCGATAATGTATTAAGGGATGACTTGAGCCAGTTTTTAGGATTTAAGGTAAAGATGGCAAGGGCTTCTGAAGCTGATATTTTGGAGGCAATAAAGAAATTCTACGGAGTAGGCGCGGAGACCGTGGAGAAGATTTTGGAGGAGGAATCGATTTCAGGTGACGGGCTCGAGACCGCGGGCCTGGAGGAGATAAAAGATGAGGATATTGCCAAGCTTGCCGAGGAACCGGGAGTAATAAGGCTGGTCAATCAGATACTGGTTGAGGCGCACCAAAAGAACGCCACGGATATACACATAGAACCTTATCAGGGAAAACTAAAATTACGCTACCGCATAGACGGAGTCTTGTATGATGCAAAAGTGCCTTCCAATATTGTGCGTTTCCTGCCAGCCATTATTTCAAGAGTAAAGATAATGTCGGGCTTAAATATTGTGGAGCGCAGGCTTCCTCAGGACGGCAGGGCAAAGGTGAAGATTAAAAACGAAGTCTTTGATTTAAGGATTTCCACTATGCCCACCCCTTACGGAGAAAGCATTGTCATAAGGATTTTACCGGCCACGATGCTGTTTAGTTTAGAAAAACTGGGATTTTTAAACAGAGATTTAAAGAATTTTGAAGAATTAATAAAGAAACCTCATGGAATAATCTTTGTTACCGGACCCACAGGAAGCGGGAAAACTACTACTCTTTATACCGCATTAAGCAAGATAAAAGAAGAAAATAAAGGCACAAAGATACTTACTATTGAGGACCCCATAGAGTATGAATTAGAGGGGATAACCCAAATCCAGGTAAATCCTGAAATCGGCCTTAACTTTGCCAGGGGCCTGCGCAGTATGTTGAGGCATGACCCGGATATTATGATGGTGGGTGAAGTTCGGGACTTTGAGACTGCTGAGATTGCCATTCGTATGGCTTTAACAGGGCATCTTTTATTTTCCACACTGCATACCAATGACGCGGCAAGCGGCGTGGCCCGCCTGCTTGATATCGGAGTTGAACCGTATCTGATCGCTTCTTCTGTCGAGGTATTTATTACCCAGAGGCTGATAAGGATGGTGTGTGGAAAGTGTAAAGGAAAAGGGTGTGAGGCGTGTAATTTTACCGGATACAAAGGCAGGAGCGCTATATTTGAGATGCTCCTGGTAGATGAGGCGATAAAGAAACTTATTACCCAGAAGGCGCCGACAGGCCAGATTAAGAAAAAAGCCATATCCCAGGGGATGAAAACACTGTGGGAAGATGGCCAGGAGAAAATTGCCCAGGGGATTACTACAGAGGAAGAGGTTTTGCGGGTAACGCAGGAGAGAGATTAAGAACACGAATATCCACGAATAAGAACACGAATGACCACGAATTTGTGGTAATTAGTTTTGGATTGGTGGTAATTCGTGAATAAATAGGGAGCGAAGCGACAGATGGCAAGATTTATTTATAAGGCAAAAGACGGAATAAGGACAGTAACCGGCGAGATAGAAACAGAAACAGAACGTTCAGCTATTGCTGAAGTGGAAAAAATGGGTTATTTACCCATTAAGGTTGAATATAAGGCTATCCATTCTTCGCCAGTTATTATTCATCATAAAAGCATTTCCTCGCGGGACATAAATACCTTTACACGCCAACTCGCCAGCCTGGCTAAGTCAAAGGTTCAGCTTGTTAAGGCCCTGGAAATTTTAAGCCGTGAGAGCCAGAATGTGAGACTAAAAGAGATTATTGCTGATTTAAGGGATGAGGTAAAAGAAGGCAAACAGTTCTCCGAGGCTTTAGCTAAGCACCCTAAGTATTTTTCGCGGGTTTATGTAAATATGATTGCCTCGGGAGAAAAAGGGGGTGTGTTGGAAAACATACTCTTAAGGCTGGTTGATTTCGCTGATAAAGAAGAAGAGGTAAAGGCAAAGATACGCGCTGCTTTAGCCTATCCCTTACTTATGCTTACGGTAGGAGCCATAACTATATTTGTTATGATTACTTTTGTAATGCCAAAACTTATCAAGCTCTTTTCTGATATGGGACAAAGCCTTCCTTTAGCGACCAGGATATTGATTTCTATAAGCAACTTTGCCGGAAACTATTGGTATTGGGTTATTTTGTTGATAGCCTTATTTATATT
The DNA here is from genome assembly GCA_964418055.1 of uncultured Planctomycetia bacterium. GTDB lineage: Bacteria > Omnitrophota > Gorgyraeia > JAGLLT01 > JAGLLT01 > Kappaea. The sequence goes on from CAYQKA010000004.1 coordinate 19,765, forward strand.
TGCATTTAAAAAACTACATCTTATGGATAAGAAAAAAATTCCTTTAGAGAGGATTAAACTACGCCTGCCTTTATTAGGAAGGTATATACTTATGAGGGAAACAGCCAGATTCTGCCGCACATTAGGCCTGCTTATAAGTAATGGTATTCCCATACGTGATGCTATTGAGGCTACTGTTCCTACTTTAGGCAACAGAGCGCTTGAGCAGGACTTAAGGATAGTAAGTAAGGATTTGGCTTCCGGAATATCTGTGGCTAAAAGCCTGGTTAAGATTCCGTTTTTGCCGGGATTTGTTATTAGCTTGATTGGCGTAGGAGAAGAGGCTGGCAGGTTAGATGAGGCGCTTTTAGAGGTAGCCAACTCTTACGAAAAGCAATTAGATGAGCAAATGAAAGTAATGAGCTCGCTTATAGAGCCGTTAATGATTTTAACTATTGGGTTGGTGGTTGGTTTTATTGTTGTCTCTATGCTCTTGCCGATATTTCAGATGAGCTTGCGTTAAAATGAGGGAGAAATTATGAAGAATAAGAAGGGGTTTACTTTGGTTGAATTAATGCTGGTAGTAATTATCATCGGTGCTCTGGTGGCAATGGTCTTGCCAAGATTTACCGGCCGTTCAGAGCAGGCGCGAATCCAGGTGGCTGAAGCAGATATTAATTCCAATATAGCTGTTGCACTTAAGCTTTATGAAATGGATAATGGAAATTTTCCCAGTACTGATCAAGGGCTAAACGCTCTTCTTGTCAAAGCTTCATCAGAACCTATGCCTGCAAATTGGAATGGGCCGTACTTAGAAAGAAGCCCAATTGATCCATGGGGGAAGTCCTATCAATATAAATGTCCCGGTGTTCATAAAGATTATGACTTGTATTCATTAGGAAAAGATGGAGCAGAAGGCACGGAAGATGATGTTACGAACTGGCAATAAGGCATTTACCCTCATTGAGATAATGTTTTCGGTTGTTGTACTCTCCTTTGGTTTAGTTTTAGTGCTGCGCTCTTTTGCTACCACGCTTGAAGGCATAAAGCGGATAGAATTCGTTAAGCTCGCCTCGCATCTCTTAGAAGAAAAAATGGAGGAGGTAAAGGAGAAAGCAAAAGAGGAAGAAGGAATAGCTAACGGCAATGCTTTTGGTGAGTTTGAGAATACTGATTACACAGATTTAAAAACAGATTACACTGATTATAGATGGAGTCTTAATGTTATGCCAAGTGATGTGGAAGAGGCTTTAAACGAAGTAGAATTAAAAATTTCCTGGACTGAAGGTAAAAATCAAAGGAGTATTTTTGCGGCAACGTATCTGGAAAACAAGGATTAAGGGGTTTACTCTCCTTGAGCTTTTAATCACCACTTCTCTCATTGTCTTAATGGGCCTGGCGATATATTCAACATTTGTTCGCGGGGTAATGGTTTGGGACAGAGGAGGCAAGACTAATATTGTTGAGCGAGAGGTAAGATTTACCCTGCAGAGCTTAGCAAAAGAATTAAGAAGTAGTTTCAAATTTTCCGGGATAGAATTTAAAGGAACGAAAAATGGAATTTGCTTTCCGACTTATGTGAATACAGCCGGTATTGCTAAGGCGCCAAAATGGGAAGTGGGCAGGGTTAGCTATTTCTTTGATTCGAAGAAAGGAGTCTTTTCTAGGAGGCAGGAAAGCTATATTGATTTATTCCGGGACAAACTTCCGCAGGCAAAAGAGAAGATTTCACAAGTGGAAGATTTAGAAATAAGATATTATTTTTTTGACGCCATCGGTAAAACATATAAATGGAAGGATTCCTGGAGTGATAAGCAGGATTTCCCTTTAGGAGTGAGAATAGAATTAACCACACTAAGCGATGAAAAGGAGCAGAAGTTTGTCAAGACAGTATATTTACCATAGAGAAGGGAGTATCTTTATTATCGCTCTTTGGTCATTGTGTTTATTGAGCATTCTTGCCGTTGGATTGGGAAGCAAGGTTTCTCAGGAGATAAATGCCGCATCTTACTTTCAAAATAAACCGCAGGCACGATATCTCGCTGAGGCTGCAATAAAGAGGGCTCAAGCTATATTAGAAGATGATACAAATACATTTGATTCCTTAAATGAATTCTGGGTTACGGGCCGGTATGCTGATGATGAGGAATCTGTATTTGATAAAGCCGAGTTAGGCAATGGGGCCTATGGCATAGGCATGGTTGATGAGAATAGGAAGGTTAACATAAACACAGTTTCGCAGGATACTTTAGAAAAATTGTTTCGCATAGCATCCGGCGTTGATATTGACGACGCCCATATTATTGCCAGTTCAATCGTGGATTGGAGAGATACGGACAGTAATCCTCTAGAAGGCGGCGCTGAAGACAGTTTCTATAAGCAGTTAGAAATATCTTATGAGTGCAAGGATGGTAATTTTCAGGTCTTAGAGGAGCTTCTTCTGGTAAGAGGGATGACAAACGATATTTTCTTAAAGGTTAAGGATTTCATTACTGTTTATGGTGACAGCAAGGTTAATATTAATACCGCGTCTCGCTTAGTGCTTCGTGCTTTAGGAATGAGTGAGGTTTTGGCAGATAAGATTATTTTTTATCGAAAAGGAGATGACGGCATCGAAGGCACACAAGATGATAATGTCTTAAAAAATTCAGCCAATATTGCCAATGACCTTAAAGGTGGTGTTGGGCTTACTGAGGAGGAACTGAATAAAATAGCGGAATTAATTTCTAAGGGGTTACTTTCTGTAAGCTCAAAGAATTTTACTATAAATGCAGAAGGAAAAATTAGCCGAAGGAAAGAGAAGATTGTTTGTATTGTAGATAAAGAAAAGGAAATCAAACACTGGCGGGAATGATGAAGACATTATTTAAGAAGAAAAGGATTACAGGGATACTTGAAATAGGCAAGGCTTATTTAAAACTTGCTCTAGTAGAGGAGGATTTTAAGGGAGGCAAGACAGTAACTAAATTGGCCGCCGGCAAATTAGATGAGAAAAACTTAATCCTTAATTCTTATCCCTTACTGCTGGAATGCGATGATCTGATAATTATTTTATCCCGCAACCAGGTAACAGTTAGAAACCTTGAATTGCCTACAACTGACCCGCAGGAGATAAAAGATATAATCAGTATCCAGGCAGGCAAGCAAACTCCCTTTTCCAGAGATGAGATAATCGCTGATTTTAAGACAATCGGTTTAACCCGGCAGCACTACACAAAAGTTTTGCTGGCCATTGTTCAAAGGACAACAGTAAATAACTTTCTCAACAACTTAGCTGAAAAAAAAGAGGCCGTTTCAAAGATAGTCTTGGGTTCTCAAGTGCTTGTCAATTGGTGTTCAATTATTGCGCCTGAAATTGGAGTCCCCGTTAAAAATGAGATTTCTAACGGGGCAGGCGAGACCTTTGCCGTTCTTGATATTAGTAATGATTTTTCTGATTTTTGCGTTTTTTCAAAAGGCAAGCTTTTATTTACAAAACTCCTTCATTTCGGCAGGCGTGATTTGTCAAAGAGAACATGGCAGAAGAGTTTTTTAGAAGAGCTCGGGCTTTCTCTTGATGCCTACAGGAAAGAAAGCATTGGCCCGACATTCAATAAAGTTGCCATTATGGGTATGAACCCCGAAGAGAAATTTAACCAAGACATGAAGAGCGCTTTAGCCGGGCAGGTTTCTTTAGAAGCGCTCGGGCCTTTTGAGGATGCCGAAGGTATCAGCATATCTAACGGGGCAAGGGCCGTTTTGAACGAGGAAAGGAAAAAAGGCGTTTCATTTTCCAAGCTAATAGGATTGGCCTTAAACCCGGATAGGCCTTTAATGGACTTTTTGCCTCAGGGCTTGAAACAGGCGCGCCTTAAGCGTATTAAGAGAAAAGAACTTATGCTGACAGGCATACTTGCCTTTTTAGTTCTTATCATGGGTTTGGGGATTTTTTTAGAGAAGATATACACAAAAACATTGCTTCTTAGGAGGCTGGATGCTCAATTTGTTAAACTTGAAGATGGAACTTCAGAACTTAAAAAAGAATATTTAAAGATAAACTTAATAAAGAATAGAATGGACACAAAAAACTCAGCGCTTGAAGTCTTGCGTGAAATTCATAAAGTCGTGCCTCAAGAGATTTATCTGACCAATATTAGCTTCGAGGAAGGAAAATTGATTTCCCTGCGCGGGACATTAAAAGCTATGTCTGAGGTTTTTAAATTTGTTAAAACCTTAGAGGAGCTCCCTATTTTTAAGAATGTGAAAACAAAGTATGTTACAAAGAGAAGGCTGAAAGGCAAAGACCTTACTGATTTTGAGATTACATGCCCATTAAATCAGGATTAAGTATTAAGGTGTAAGGATTAAGTGACAGAAGAATAGAATGGCAAAGCTATAAATGATAGAAGATAAAAAGTAGTTAATTCTTATTACTTACAGTTGGAGTTATGATGTATAGGATGTCAAAAAAAGAGAAAAATCTTTTTCTTATTGCGATTATATTTGTAGGCTGCGCAATTCTTTATAGGACAACATTATTACCCGCTATAGGTAACTCTGCTGCCTTGAACCGCCAGATTCAGCTTAAAAGGCGAATGATTAAAGATTCCCTGGGCTTTTTAAACCAAAAGGAGAATATTCAAAAGGAATCTCGTAAGTATGCCAACTATGCAAAACAGAAACTTTCAGAAGAGGAAGAAACAGCCTCTTTTCTTAAAGAGATAGAGGATATAGCCAAAAAAGCCCAGCTTCAGTTGATAGATTTAAAGCCGTATTCGGCTAAAAGAAAAGATTTTTGTATTGAATATAGAATTGAAATCGAAACCGAATCCGACATGAATCAGCTTATAACCTTTATCCATAATCTCCAGAGTTCAGACAGCCTCTTAAGAGTAGTGAAATTTCGCATAAGCCCTAAAGTAGACAAGCTCGATATACTAAAGACTAATTTAACAATTACCAAGGTTTTTGTTTCTGATTAGTTATTTTTCCCACCTCCCGTGGAAATCGTAGATTTCCCGGGACTGAATCCTGGGAATTTTACTGTGTAAAATTCCACAGGGCACCCGAAATAGGCTTTTGCCTGTTTACCCATTTCAAAATTAACTTGACACATATCAGCTATAGTGATAATATTATCACCAAAAGTGATAATGGAGGTTAAAATGCAGGATAAAATAATTAAACTTTTCTACGACGATATATTCTCCGAATTTACAATAAACGAATTAGCTACTAAAACAAAGATTTCCTACAGTTATGTCCACAGACAAGTCGAAGAGCTGGAAGGTAGAGGTATTTTAATTGTAAATCAGCGTACAAACCGTAAATATTGCAAACCTAACTACAGCAATCCTGAAGTAAAAACAAGCTTTGTTAAAATATCAAATCAGATAGCTGACGATTTTTTAAAGAAAAGGGATAAAATTTTTTTTATTGTTGAAAAGCTTCTTTCGGTGTTACCTAAAAAGACGGATTTTAATTTATTATCCGTTGTTTTATTTGGCTCTTTAGCTAAAGGGACTGACTTTAAAAAAAGCGATATTGATCTTTTCATCCTTGTTCCGTCAAAAAATAAATATGACGAAATCATAGATATGGAATGTGTTGCTTTGTCAAAAGGGTTTGGTGTTGAAATAAACCCTATAGTTTGCGAGCCAACAAATTTATTAACAATGTTAAAAGATAAGGAGCATAATGTAGCTAAGGAGATATTAAAAAATAAAATAATATTGTTCGGCGCGGAGAAATTTTGGGAATTGATATTGGAGGTAATAAAATGAGTGATCTGAAGAGAGAAATGCTAAAAATAAAAGTAAAAGGGTATTTTGAAAACGGCGATTTAAAAGTAGATTCTACAATTACAGCATTAGTAAAATATCATGTTGATAAGGCAAGGCATAATATTGAAACAAGTTCTTTGCTTATGGAAGTTTCAAAAGATAAAGAAAGTAAGAAAAAACTAAAAGTAAGTGCCGATTATATTGGATATGATTGGACCATAAGTTGTGGATATTACGCAATGTTTCATGCGGCAACAGCCGCGCTGGCCGTAATAGGGATAAAAGCTCAAAATCATGAAAGCCTTATTGAGGGGTTAGAGTATCATTTTGTTTTAAAAGAAAAAGCTATAGATTCAGAGGATATCGAGAAGATAAAAGCCGCAAAGAGACTTGATGAAAAATATGTTAATAGAATGTGGGCTACAAAATCTAAAAGGAATACAGCGCAATATAGGGCCGATTCAGTTATTGCTCAAAAAGACGCAGAAAAGATTTATAGTAATGCAATAGATTTTGTTGATACAATAGAAAGTTTAATAAAGGGATTGAAATGAGACAATGTTATTAAAATGAGTACAAGACTAAACGTTGCCATTTATATAAGAGTTAGCACTAAAGACCAAGCCAAAGAAGGCTCCCCGCAGATTTCTCGGCCTTTGGTCTCGAAATCTAAACACAGGGACGAGTATGATGTTTTGGCCGGGCACAAACAATGGGGTAAATCTCCCCCGTGGAATTCGAAGAATACCCGGGACTAAGTCCTCGGAATTTCACAGTATGAAATTCCAGAGGGTGCGATATTTACCCCGCGTGCCTCGGGCATGGCCGCTATGCGGTCAAGATGACGGTATAAGCGGATATACTTAAAATATGAAAAGAACGATTAAGCGCGTAAATAGTTTCCGCGTATATATACTTGAATGTAATGATGGAACGTATTATACTGGATATACAAATGATTTAGAAGGACGGATTAAGGAGCATAATAATAGTAAACGCGGGGCGAAATATTTAAGGGGAAAGAAGCCGGTAGAGTTGGTGTGGCGTAAAGAGTATAAGTATTTACGTTATGCAATGAGAGCTGAGTATAAAATAAAACGGTTGAACCGCAGGCAAAAACAAGAGCTAATTAACGGTAGAAGATTGGATAAGGTGTTAAGTAAGAAAAATGGGTAGAAATATAGAAAATGATAATAATCCCTCGCATTTAGCTCTCGGGGTAAACGCAGAGGACCTGCCTTTCCCCCGAAATGCTTCGGGTTGCCATCCAAAAGTTTTTGTTAAAACTTTCGGATGCCAAATGAATGAGTATGATAAAAATAGTGGTCCCTCGCATTTAGCTCTCGGGGTAAACGCAGAGGACCTGCCTTTCCCCCGAAAT
>CAYQKA010000005.1:0-2760 GCA_964418055.1 uncultured Planctomycetia bacterium
TGCTTCTGGAACATTATGATTTTGATTTACCTTTATGGTTAGCTCCAGTGCAGGTGAAGATACTTCCAGTTACATCAAGAGCTCAAGAATTAGCTCTAGAAGTAAGTGAGAAATTGAATACTACCTATAGAGTTGAAGTTGATTTAAATAATGAAACACTAGGTAAAAAAATAAGAAAAGCACAGCAGGAAAAAATTCCTTACATGATTATTTTGGGTGATCGGGAAATAAAGGATAATGTGCTTTCGGTGAGATCGCTGAAGAAAGGCGATTTGGGTAATGTTAATTTGGATGAATTTGTAAAACTATTGACCGAGGATGTACTGAACAGGAGGTGAGAGGTCTATTTCTAGCGAAGCAAGAATAAATAGATTTATTAGGGCTAGCAAAGTAAGAGTTGTAGGTAAAGAGGCAGAGCAGATTGGTATTCTCTCTATTGAAGATGCCCTTAAGAAGGCGCAGGATGTAGAGCTTGATTTAGTTGAGGTTGCTCCTTCAGCTGACCCACCAGTTTGTCGTATAATGGATTATTCTAAATATAAGTATGAACAATCCAAAAGAGCAAAAGAAGCAAAGAAAAATCAAAAAATCATTGAGTTAAAAGAAATTAAGTTTAAGCCAAAAATCGAGGAGCATGATTATCAGGTTAAATTAGCTAAAGCGATTAATTTTTTAAAGAAAGACGAAAGAGTTAAAGTAAGTTTGCGTTACCGTGGTAGAGAAGTAACTCATCCTGAAATTGGCAAACGACTTTTAGATAGATTTATTAGTGATGTTAATCAATATGGTGAATTAGCTAAACAGCCTAATCAAATGGGTAAGACCATTATGATGTTTATTGATCCAAAAACAAAGTAGTCTATTTTGAGCAAAGGAAGGATAATTTAAATGCCCAAACTTAAAACAAACAAAGGAACAGCTAAACGTTTTAAAGTAACTAAAAATGGTAAAATTAAACGCAATAAAGCTGGCAGTAGTCACATATTAAGTAAAAAAACAACAAAACGAAAAAGAAAATTGAGAAAAGCTGTATTAGTCGATAAAAAAGACAAAAAAAGATTAAAGCAGTTATTGCCCTATAGTTAATAATAATTTTTAAGGAGGAATTACATTATGCCTAAAGTTAAACATGCGCCTGCATCAAAGAAAAGAAAAAAGCGGGTTTTAAAAGCGGTAAAAGGTGCTCGTGGTGGGCGTAGCAGACTCATTATAAGTGCCAAAGAAACACTAAATAGATCTCTTGCCTATGCATATAGAGATCGTAAGGTTAAGAAAAGAGAATATAGATCTCTCTGGATAACTAGAATTACAGCAGCTTGTAAGTTGCATTCAATGGGTTATTCAAAATTCATCAATGGGTTAACCAAAGCAAAGATTGTCTTAAATAGAAAAATGTTAGCTGAAGTTGCTGCAACTGATGACAACGGTTTTTCGAAACTCGTAAAATTAGTTAAAGAATTGGGTAAGTAATAATAGTGTTATTTTTAAGGAGGTAGAGCTATGAATAAAGCCATTATAATGGCAAAAATCAAGAGGCAACAAGCAGAATTAGGTGAGATTATAGCTGAGATTAGTAAAGATAGAAGATTGAATAACATCTTGCGAATATTAGAGTTCAGGTATAAGGAAACAGAGCAACTTCTAGATGCCCTTGGTGATAAGAGCTATATTCCAAAAGGTATAGAAGATTTAGATGCTCTTGATGAAATAAAAATTACAGAAAAGAAAATTGGTAAGATTAAAACCAGTATTAAAAAAATGAAACAGTTAGACAAAGAAAAGAAAAAAATAGAAAAGAAACTGAAATAATTTTATGCTTAAAGAAATAAAAGGATTACAGAAAGCTGCTTTTTCTGAACTTGATAAAATTCAAGGTTTAGATGATATAGAACGAATAAGAATAAAATATTTAGGAAGAAAAAGTAAGCTTAGTGAGATTTTAAAAGGCCTTAAAGACTTAACTATTGAACAAAAAAGTGAAGTTGGCAAGGCTGCTAATATTTTAAAAGAAAAAATTAATCAGGCAATTGAAGCTAATATAGTTTCATCTAATGAATCTGATGCAGGAGCTAATATTGACATAACGACCCCGGGTATTAGAAATGCTTGTGGCCATATGCACCCAATTACAAAAACAATTTATGAAATATGTGATGTTTTTGTATCTTTAGGTTTTAATGTGGTTGAAGGACCTGAAGCAGAGAAAGAACATTATAATTTTGAAGCCTTAAATATTCCTCTTGATCATCCGGCTAGGGATGCATTTGATACGTTTTATTTAAAAGAAGATCTTCTTTTGCGTTCGCATACGTCCCCAGTTCAAGCGAGAGTAATGGAGAAGGAATCTCCTCCTCTTGCTATCATTGTGCCTGGCAAGGTTTATAGGCCGGATGCTGTAGATGCTACCCATTCGTTTATGTTTCATCAAGTAGAAGGTCTCTTGGTTGATAGAAATGTAACTTTTTCAGATCTAAAAGGAACTCTTTCGATATTTGCTAAAAAGTTATTTGGCAAGGATGTTAAAGTTAGATTCAGACCTCATTTTTTTCCTTTTACAGAACCGAGTGCTGATTTAGATGTTTCTTGTTTTGTATGTAATCAAAAAGGTTGTCGTGTTTGTTCTAATACTGGATGGCTTGAAATAGGGGGTGCCGGCATGGTTGATCCAGAGGTTTTTAAAGCTGTAAAGTATGATTATAATGAATTTACCGGATTTGCTTTCGGCGTGGGAGTAGAAAGAATTGCTATGCTGAAATATGG
>CAYQKA010000005.1:2860-6772 GCA_964418055.1 uncultured Planctomycetia bacterium
TTACCGGATTTGCTTTCGGCGTGGGAGTAGAAAGAATTGCTATGCTGAAATATGGTATAAATGATATTAGATTATTTTTTGAAAATGATTACAGATTTTTGAAACAATTTTAAATGAAGACGCAATTTATGGAATGCAATAAACATAAACTGCTTGTCTGAATTTACCTCGCATTCAGAAATTGGGTGTAGTGGCAAATGAAGACGCAATTTATGGAATGTAATAAACATAAATTGTATAACTAAATTTATCCCGAAAAGTGTGCTTCTTCGAGAGAAGCTATAATCGGGATGTATGTTTTTTTGTATAGTTTTATAATTATTTATTAAGTTATTCACTTAATAAGGAACTCAAAATGCTGATAAGTTATAATTGGTTAAAAGATTTTACAAATATTAAAGATAGTCCTGAAAAGCTAGCTCAACAGCTTACTATGGCTGGAATAGAAGTTAGTTCTCTTGAGAAAATAAAAGATGATTTTATTTATGATGCAGAGATCACACCCAATAGACCAGATTTGTTGTGTGCTAAAGGAATTGCCAGAGAAGCTGCTTGTTTGATGCATAGTGAGTTTAATGATCCCTTTGGCTCAAGTGCAAATAGTCAACCTCCGGGTAATAGTATTGATCTTGAGATAAGGGAGAAAAAAACCTGCCCTAGATATAATGCAACGCTTATCAAAAACATTCAAGTTAAGGTATCTGATGAAAAAATTACCAGACGTCTTTCTGCATTGGGTTTAAGGCCATTAAATAGTGTAGTTGATATAACTAATTATTTTCTATTGGGATGGGGGCAACCCATGCATGCCTTTGATTATGATAAAATTGAAGGCCATAAAATTATTGTACGTTATGCCAAGAAGGGTGAGAAACTTTTGGCTTTAGACGGTAAAGAATATGAGTTAGATGATACTATATTAGTTATTGCTGATATAAAAAAACCTATTGCAATTGCTGGAATAATTGGAGGAGTTAGTACGGAGATAGACCTAGAAACTAAAAACGTACTTTTAGAGTGCGCTAGTTTTGATACTATAGATATAAGAAAAGCAGCTAGAAAATTAGGAATTTCGACAGATTCATCATATAGATTCGAGAGGGGGGTTCCTGTTTCGTCTGTAGGCGAAATAGCCTTGGCTGCAGCTTCTTTTATTCAAGAAAAAGCTGGCGGTGTAATTACTGATAATCTGGATGTATCTAACTTTAAATCAGAAAAAGTGACATGTACTTTAAGACTATCTGAAATTAAAAGGATTTTAGGAATAAATATTTTGCAGGACGAGGTAAAAAGAATATTGATTTCTCTTGGTTTTACCATAGAAAGTGAAATTCAAGGTTCTTTGAATGTTATCTCACCGTTTTTTAGGGAAGATGTAAAGCGAGAAGTTGATTTAATAGAAGAAATTGCGCGCATATATGGATATGATAAGATGCCCTCGACAATTGCCAAGGTAAGTAGCAAACAAATTGATAACTATAAATCGTTTTCAGGTGTAATTGATGAAGCTGCAAGATTTGCAGTTAAGAAAAAAATAGGTCAGGCATTGTGTGCTTGCGGCTTAAATGAAGTAATTACTTATAGTATGATTAGCGGTAGAGAATCAACTGTATTTAATTTTGAAACTGATGAAATTGTTAAGCTTCAAAAGGCCTTAAGTAATCAGCAGGAAGTAATGAGGCCGACGCTTTTAAGTGGTCTTATGCAAGCGCTAAGCTGGAATATTAATAGACAGATTGACGATATTGGTATTTTTGAATTAGGGGATGTATTTATAAATCAAAATCATAAATTTTCAGAGAAATTAAATGTAGCTTTTGGTCTTTGCGGAAAAAAATATATAAGTGACTGGAAATACAAACCCAAAGAGATTGATTTTTATGATTTAAAAGGCATTCTTGAGGATTTATTTGAGATTTTAGGTATCAAGGAAGTTCAGTTTTTAGAGTGCAAAGATGCATATTTTTCAAAAGGTGAGCGAGTAAAAGTTTATTATAAAAACAAAGTTATTGCTAAATTTGGGAAACTTTCCGCAGAAGTTATTTCTCTTTATGATGTTGATAAAGATATTTATGCGGCTGAGGTATATTTAGAAGATATGCTAGCGGATATATGTTTGGAAAAAAAATTCAAACCTATTGCAAAATTTCCAGCAGTAACAAGAGATTTAGCTGTTATTGTTAAGGCTGGTCTGTCAACGAGAGAAATAATAGATGAAATTAAGAAAACTGGTAAAGACCTTATTAAAGAGGTTAGTTTATTTGATGTTTATGAGGGCAAACAGATTCCTTCTGGTTGTCTAAGCTTGGCCTTTTCTATTAAGTATCAGGCCAATGATAGAACTTTAGTTGATGAAGAAGTTGACGAAATTCAAACTCAAATTCAAAAAGTTTTAGTTGAAAATCTTAAGGCTCAAATTAGATAAGAGCGCCCATCTTGATTTTGGACATTCTATATGATACTATTTAGGTAGAGAGCAATTCCCTGCCTTGTGCGTGAAGGGCGCATAGGTTTGAGCCAACACCATTTTAAGGGGAGCCTATCTTCATGATGCCTGAGGGCAGAATGAGAGGGTGCCCACTTAGTAGAATGGGTTCAAAACTATCACTTTCTCACGGCTATGGCGGGGATTTTTTAGACTATGGACCTTTTTAATCAAAACACAAAAAGCAATAAGCCAACCTTAGATTTACACATACCTTTGGCAAACAGGATGAAACCTACTTGCCTGAATGATTTTATTAATCAAAAACATATTTTAGCTGAAGGTAAGCCACTTTTTAGAGCCATAAAAGCTGATAGACTTTCATCACTTATTTTATATGGTCCACCAGGTGTCGGCAAAACTGCTTTAGCCTACATTATTAATTATGAAACTCACTCCCATTTTCATCGTTTAAATGCGGCTTTTTCCTCAGTAAAAGAATTAAAAGATGTTATTATGGTTGCCAGGAAAAGAAAAAGAAATGATGGCCAGCGAACAACTGTTTTTATTGATGAAATTCACCGTTTCAACAAAGCTCAGCAAGACGTTTTATTACCTGATATCGAAGAGGGCAATATAGTTCTCGTTGGAGCTACAACATATAATCCATTTTTTAGTATAATCCCAGCTTTGTTATCTAGGTCTGAAATATACGAATTAAAGTCTTTAAAAGAATGTGATATAGAATTAATAATTGATCGAGCCATAAAAGATAAAGAGAAGGGTTTAGGTAATTTAAGATTAAACCTTGAGCTGGAAGCAAAAAGAGTTATCGCAAAAGCTTCTGATGGTGATGCCAGAAGAGCTTTGAATATACTTGAGGTAGGAGCTTTAAGCACACCGGCTGATGAGAAAGGTCTGATAAAGATTACTCGCTCAATTGTCGAAGAGTGCATAGGTAAAAAAATTATACTCTATGACAAAAAAGATGATGCTCATTATGATACAATCTCTGCTTTCATTAAGAGCATGCGTGGTTCTGATCCCGATGCTGTTGTTTACTGGTTAGCGAAAATGATTTATGCTGGGGAAGATATAAGATTTATTGCCAGAAGAATTGTAATTTGTGCCGCTGAGGACGTAGGTAATGCTGATCCTCAGGCTCTTATTTTGGCTCAGGCCGCGATGCAGGCCGCAATGAACATAGGGCTTCCTGAGGCACGAATAATTTTATCACAAGCAGCTATATATGTAGCTTGTGCTCCAAAAAGTAATGCTAGCTATTTGGCTATAGATAAGGCTCTTGAGGACGTATCAAATAATAAACTTTTAGAAATTCCTAATCATTTAAAGGGAACTGGATATAAAGGAGCTAAAAATTTAAAAAGAGGAGAAGGGTATCTTTATCCTCACAGTGATCCTCAAGAAGCGATAGAACAAAAGTACCTCCCATGCAAAAATAGATACTATTTTCCTAAAAACAGCGG
>CAYQKA010000005.1:6872-17406 GCA_964418055.1 uncultured Planctomycetia bacterium
AGGTAATAAGTAAAAAAATTAGATAAAAGCCGGCAAATAACCGGCATTTTTGTCAATTACGAGATTCAAAATGAAATTAAAAAAATATTTATATCAAGTAGTTATAAACAACAAGAGTGGAATAATGGCTTTTTTTATAAGGTTATTTTTTCTTTTTTTATCTTATGCATATTTTGCTTTAGTTAAAATAGCAGTATTTGTATACACGAGTGGGTTGATTTCTAAGGCTACTTTTAAAAAGAAGATAGTCAGCATAGGTAATATAACAGCTGGTGGCACAGGCAAAACACCCTTTGAGATTTTTTTGGTAAATAGTTTTTTTAGGGAGAAGAAGGTTGTTATTATTTCAGGTGGATATAATAGTGATGAGCTTGATTTATTGCAATATAATTTACCTCAAGTGAAAATTCTTTCTGGGAGAAACAGGATGCAACTGATAGAAAAAGCTCAGAATCTTTTTAAACCTGATATTATTATTTTAGATGATGGTTTTCAGCAATGGCGTATAAAAAAAGATATTGAAATTGTGCTTATAGATTCGTCAAATCCTTTCTCTAACGGTAAATTATTACCTGCTGGATTATTGAGAGAGCCTTTAGCTAGCCTTATGAGAGCAGATGTTTTAGTTTTGACTAAAGTTGATGAATGTTCTGAGGGCTTAAATTCAATCAAAAAAGTTATACAAAATATTAACAATAAAGCATTAGTTCTTGAGTGTAATCATAAAGCATCCGGGCTATATGAACCAATCAATAAGAAAAATAAGAATTTAAAATTATTGATAAATGAAAAGGTATTCACATTTTGTGCTATTGGGTCTGCTGAGTCCTTTAGAAGAACACTTAAAAAACTAAACGTAAATATAGTAGGTTATAAGGATTATCTTGATCACTATAAGTATGGAGATGATGATATTGATGCCATTATCAATGCTGCTACTGTTTCTAAGGCAAAAATTATAATAACAACGGAAAAGGATTGGATGAGATTAGATGCTAATATGGTCTGGAAATTATCCAATAACCACAGGTTTTATTTGCTTAAAATTGCCATAGAGCTTGTAGATAAAAAAGAAATGCTAAATGAAAAATTATCTCAGTTATTTAATAATTAAATCTCTATTAACAGTTTTGAGTGCGCTTCCTCTGAAGCTATCCCTAGTCCTAGGCAGAATTTTAGGTTGTTTAGCTTGGTGTTTATCTGGTAAACAGAAAAGAATTTCCTATAAAAATTTGAGAGCCGCTTTTTATAATAGTAAAGACACGAAAGAGCTGAAAAACATTATTTGGTCTATGTATCAACATTTAGGTTTCTCAATTTCAGAAATAGCTCATTTTGCAGATTTAAATGAAGCTTATCTTGATAAATATATTAATATAGAAGGGCTAAAATATGTAAAGGGAGAAAAAGATAAAAATAAAGGTATTATTTTCCTTACGGCACACTTTGGCAACTGGGAATTTTCTTCTCAAATAGTAAGCCTTTTAGGATACCCGACTAAAGTTTTAGCTCGCCAACAAAAAATGACCTTTATAGATAATATATTAAATAAATATAGAAGTCTTCATGGGTGTCAGGTTGTAACTAAGGGTGCTAATTTAAAAGTTGCTTTAAGAACATTGCGAGATAAAAAAGATTTGGGGATGTTGGCAGATGAAGATGTGAAAAAGGGCGGTCTCGAAGTTAAATTTTTTGGCAGAACTGTTTTGGCTCCTTCAGGGCCCATGTCTATAGCTTTTAGGACAAAATCTCCTATTATTTTTAGTTTTCTAAGGCGCATTAAGGGCTTAAAACATATATTTATCATGCAGCAGCCGTTTTATATTAAAACTGATGAAGATATAAAAAATGGTCTCCAGCAATATTGTGATCAACTTAGCGTTTTAATTAAGGATTGTCCCGAACAATGGCTTTGGTTTCAGAAGAGATGGCGTTCAAGCAGAGAGCGTAATATTGTTATTCTCAGTGATAATAAAGCTGGCCACCTAAATCAGAGCAAAGCTGTTGCCTCCTGGCTACAAGAGGAATTGAATAAAAGAGGATTAAGAGTTGCTTTGCCGTATCAAGATAAAGAAGAGATAAAAATAGTGGAACCAATCTATCGCCATAAAATTTGTTCAATTCTATTAAACTTTGCTTTGCAAACCAAGATTTATAAATTTTTTCCTGAAAAGATATTAAGTTATTGTTTGACTAAAGAAAGCTATCGTAAGATTAGTGTATTACCTGTTGATTATGTAATTTCATGCGGTAATAGTCTTAGTGCTCTTAATGTAATTATCAAGTATATAAATTTATCTACGAACATTATTATTATGAAACCAACATTGTCCATTAGTAATTTTAATTTAGCTATAATTCCAGCTCACGATGAGCTTCAGAATGCAAATAATGTGGTTATTACGCAAGCAGCACCAAATATTATAAACCGCAAACTTGAAGTAGATAGTGAGAATAGGGTAAAAAACAAACTTGATAAAAATAAAAAAACTATATCCCTATTATTCGGTGGAGATGCTCAGTTTTTAAAATATCAAGATTCTTTTTTGCATCTTTTAATGTCAATCCTGAAGGAAGTATGCATTAGAAAAGACCTTAATCTTTTGGTTACTACTTCGCGCAGGACTTCTAAATCTAATGAATCTGTTATTAAGCAGGAGTTAGCTGATTATGATAGGTGTAAATATTTAGTTATAGCAAATGAGGAAAATTCACTTGGCTTAGCAGCTGATATGTTGGCCGCAAGTAATATTGTTTTGGTAACTTTTGATAGTGTTTCCATGATTAGTGAGGCGGCTAATTCAGATAGTCATGTGATTGTAATTTTACCGTATGTTTTAGAAAAAATAAAAGGGTTTTCTAAGCATAAAAAGTTGATAAAGAATTTTATAGATAAGGGGTTTGTGAGTATAGCTACAGCAGAACAACTGAAAAATATCATAGAAGATAAGGTTCATCAAAAAGAAAAGGCCAAAGTTTTAAGTGAAGAGCTTCAAGTTAAAAAAGCTTTAGCAAGGATATTATGAATATACTGCAAATATTGCCAAAACTAAATACTGGTGGAGTTGAGACAGGAACAGTTGATTTAGCCAAAAAACTAATTTTAGCTAATCATAAAGCAGTAGTTGTTTCAGCTGGAGGTAAATTAGTTGATGATTTAATTTCTTCTGGTGTTAGGCATTATACATTACCCGTAGATAGAAAATCGCCTATTAACATTATAAAGATGTCCAAGCGCTTGGCAGAGATAATAAAATTAGAAAAAATTGATATAGTTCACGCTAGAAGTCGAGTGCCGGCTTGGATTGCATATATTGCTTGTTATAAAACAGGTTGTAAGTTTGTAACAACATGTCATGGATACTATAGTAATCATTT
This sequence comes from uncultured Planctomycetia bacterium, assembly GCA_964418055.1. Taxonomy (GTDB): domain Bacteria; phylum Omnitrophota; class Gorgyraeia; order JAGLLT01; family JAGLLT01; genus Kappaea. Next base: position 10,251 of record CAYQKA010000005.1, read on the forward strand.
CTTCAGTCGTGTTATGGGCTGGGGCAGAAAAGTAATTGTAGCTAGTCATGTTATTGGTAGACATATGATAGATGATTTTAATGTTTCTGATGAGAAAATAAAATATATTGCACGAGGTGTTGATTTAGATATCTTTACTTTTAATCCCAGCTATTTGAAAGTGCGTAGTCATTTTACAATTGCTATTATAGGCCGTTTGACTCCCATTAAAGGACATATTTATTTTTTAAAAGCAATTTCTAGAATTATAAGATTAATACCCAAGGTTAAGGTTTTGATTGTTGGTGATCCTTCTCCTGGAAAACAGGGTTATAAATCGCAATTGCAGCTTTTAATCAGACAGTTGGGTATTTCTAATTATGTTGAGTTTTTGGGGCGGCGCAGTGATATTCCAGATCTGTTAGCTAATGTAGATGTCGTGATTTTGCCTAGTATAGTTCCGGAGGCATTTGGCAGGGTAATAATTGAAGCACAGGCAGTTGGTGTACCGGTTATTGCTTCAAATATTGGAGGGATTTCAGAAGTTATAGATGACAGAGAAACAGGGCTCTTAGTTCCGGCAAAAGATGTTGATGCATTATCTGAAGCGATACTTGAATTAAAACAAAATAGACAACTGGTTATGAATATAGTTCGAAAGGCCAGGCAGAAAATTGAAAAAGTTTATAGCTTAAAACAGATGGCCGAAAGAACAATCGAAGTTTACGAACAAATTCTAAAGTCACTTAGAATTCTCGTTATAAAATACAGTGCTTTGGGAGACATAATTTTAGCTGTTCCTTCATTGAGAAGTTTAAAAAGTAAATATCCCGATTCCAATATTTCACTGTTAGTAGATATGCAATTTCAAGACATTCTAAAAAATTCTCAATATATAGACAATATATTGGCTTATCATCTTAAAGAAATACCTATTTTTTCAAAGGATTTTTGGCGTCTAACTTCTTATTTGCGAGATGAATCATTTGATATTGTTGTGGATTTGCAAAATAATTCCAAAAGCCATTTATTAGGGTTTTTAAGTTTAACATCCAAGAGATATGGATATAAAAATGGTAAAATGGGGTTTCTTCTGAATAATGGAATAAATGACAATAAGGACAAGATTGATCCTGTAAGTCATCAGGCAAAGGTTCTTCATCTCTTAGGAGTAGATATTTTGAATAAAACACTTGAGCTCTCACCTGGTAAACAAGAAAAAGAGCGGGTAGATGAATTTTTAAATAAAGAATGGGTTGCTGGTAAACAGTTGCTTTTTGGATTTAATATAAGTGCAAGTAATAGATGGCAGACAAAAAGATGGCCTTTGGAGAAATATGCCAAATTAGGTGATATAATATGTAAGAAGTATAATGCTAGAATTTTACTTACTGGCACTAAAGATGACATTGAATTAGCTAATCGGTTCAAGAAGTTTTCAAAGATGAAGCCGATTGTAGCTTGTGGAAAAACTAATCTTTTAGAATTGGCCGCTTTAATTGGTCGTTGCAAAGTGTTTGTAACTTCTGATTCAGCTCCTATGCATATAGCGGCAGCCATGCGTGTTCCTTTTGTTGCTATATTTGGTCCCACAGACCCCAAGAGGCACATGCCTGCTACTGATAATTGCATAGTTATTTATAAAAAAGTTACGTGCAGTCCATGCTATAAACCAGTATGTAGCTCTAATAGATGTCTTAAAATTATTACCGTTGAAGAGGTAGCTAAAGCCATAGAGAAATTAATTAATAAAAAATGAAAATATTAATTGTTACAAGTCATTTAAATTTTGGGGGAATAAGTTCTTATAGTGTTTTTTTAGCTAAAAAACTTAAAGAAAAAGGACATAATGTTTTTATTGCTTCTTCTGGAGGTGACATGGTAAAAGAGCTTAAAGAAGATAAAATAGGTCATTTGAAGGTAGCTCTTAATACAAAATCAGAACTTCATCCAAAAATTATTTTGAGTAGTTTTAGAATTGTTCTATTTTTAAAGGCAAATAAGATTGATATAATGCATGCTCAAAGCAGAGTGTCGCAGGTGACTTGTTATCTTGCCTCATTATTTACAAAAATACCGTACATAACAACATGCCACGGTTTTTTTAAACCTAAAATTACGAGAAAACTTTTTAAATTTTGGGGGATTAAGGTAATTGCGATAAGTGAAGCTGTGAGAGCTCATTTAGTCAACGATTTAAAAGTTCCCAAAGATAAAATTGTTATGATTCATAATGGAGTTGATATAGGTAATTTTAAAAGAAATTACAATAATGAAGAAAAAGAAAGTATAAGAAAAGAATTTTCACTCACAAAGGCTATAGTTGTAGGCATTATAGCTCGTTTATCTTCCGTAAAAGGGCATATATACCTTTTAGAAGCCGCGAAATTAATACTTAACAAAAGAAAAGATATACAATTTTTAATTATTGGCGATGGTCCTGAGGAAAGTAAGTTAAAAAAACTTACTAAAACGCTTGAGATAGAAGAAAATGTTGTTTTTCATAAATCAATCTTAGATACAGCTCAGGCCCTTGCGGTTATGGATATATTTGTGATGCCTTCAATCTCAGAGGGTTTAGGTTTGGCTATATTAGAAGCGATGGCTAGTAGTCTTCCTGTTGTGGCCAGCAATGTTGGAGGTATATATAGTTTGATTTCAGAGGGCAAAAATGGTTATCTGCTCACTCCTAAAAATCCAGCAGCTATAGAAGACGCAATTTTAAAGATAATAAATAATAGCCAATTAGCAAAAGATATGGGTAATTTAGGTCAGAAGATTTGTGAAAAAGATTTTTCACTAAACGTTTTTGCAGATCAAGTTGAGAAAGTATATACTCAGGCACTTAAAAGTTAAAAGAATGAAACATCATAGAATGATAAAAAGAACACGGATAAATGATAAAGAAGATAGATAAATTTAAAAGAATTTTGATAGTTGAGGTTAATTGGTTGGGAGACGTTTTATTTTCAACGGCTGCCATCAAAGCCATAAAAGAAAAATATCCAAATAGTTTCTTGGCTTGCATGGTAGTTAAGCGGTGCTCTGAAATATTAGAAAACAATCCCTCAATAGATGAAGTTATAGTGTTTGATGAAAAAAATTCTCATAGATCTTTCCTTTCTAAGGTAAAATTTATAGTTTTTTTAAGAAAGAAAAATTTTGACACAGTTTTTTTATTCCATCGGTCATTTACAAGAGCTTTGATTTGTTATCTAGCTGGTATAAAAAGAAGTGTTGGCTATTATAGAAAAAAAGTTAGGTTCTTGATTACTGATAAAGTTGACCCCCCAACTAATGATTTACATCGAGCTGAGTATTATATCAATTTAATAAATAAAGTAGGTATAGAGGCTAAACATAAGAAGTGTGAATTTTTTGTCGATTCTAAGGCAATGAGCATGATTGCTGATTTATTAGTAAAAGCAAAGATTGAACGAGGGACTAATTATATTGTGATAAATCCTGGAGGGAACTGGGATCTTAAAAGATGGCCGGCTGAAAATTATGTCCAATTAGCTGATAGAATAATGCAAGAACTGAAATATAAAATTATAATCTCAGGAGCTAAAAAGGATATTGATTTAGCCCAAACGATAAATTCAAAATTAAAAAATAAAGCATTAATTTTAGTTGGGAAAACAAATTTAAATGAGTTGGGTGCTCTTTTAAAAGGGGCTAATGTTGTGGTGTCTGCTGATTCGGGTCCTATGCATTTAGCCAATGCGTTAGGAACATCTGTTGTGGCTATTTTCGGGCCGACAAGCCCGCAGATCACGGGTCCTTATAATATAAATGTTGAGCATATTATTCTTCAGAAAGATGTTGGGTGTTTAGTGCCTTGTTATGAAGTAAACTGTACGGATAATAAATGTATGAAAGCCATAACGGCAGATGAAGTTTTCGAAGCAGTTAAAAAGATATTAAATAATGATAAAAGATAAAGATAAAATTAATTCAGCACTCTTGATTTCACTCACTAATATTGGAGATGCTATTCTGACAACTCCGGTTTTGGGAGTTATGCTTAAGGGGTTACCTATGGCTAAAATTGATGTCTTAGTTTCTCCTAGAACAGTGGGACTTTTTAGCAACAATAAATCGCTGAGAGATGTTATTGTTTATGATAAGCATGCATCAATAAGAAAAAAAATAGCATTTATCAAAGGATTGCGTTGTAAGCATTATGATTTAATAATTGACTTAAAAAATAGTGCTTTGCCATTTTTGATAGGAGCTCATTTCAAAACGCCACTTTTTTTTAAAGCTAAAGAAAATATTTCCATGAAGGAAAAGCATCTTCAGAAAATCAAAGCTTTGGGTTTTGAAATCGAAGGAGCTGATTTCTTAATAAAAATTGATAAAGAAAGTGTTGCTTTTTCTAAAAAGGTTATATCGGGTGCAAAAGGCTTAAAGAGAATAGTGGCTATTTCAGTTGGGGCCCGTAGTCATATCAAAAGGTGGCCTCTGGATAATTTTATTCAAGTTTGTAAGGAATTGCAGGATAAATACAAAACATTTTTAGTTTTTTTAGGAGATAAGGCCGATGTAGGCTTGGTGAAAAAAGTAACTGCTGAAATAACTGAAGATTATCTTGATTTAACTAATAAAACTACTCTTATTGAATTAGCTGCTGTTTTAAAGCAGTGTAATTTCTTAATTTGTAATGATAGTGCTATTATGCATATGGCAAGTGCAGTAAATAAGCCGGTAATCGCTCTTTTTGGACCTACGGATTTTAAAAAGTATGGTCCCGAAGGTGAAAATAGTGTCATAATTCACAAAAACATTAAATGTGCTCCATGTCAGAAGGCACAATGTGCTTTTAATCATGAATGTCTAAATCAAATAATGCCACAAGATGTTATAAGTAAAGTGGATATATTATTTAAGAAATTAAACATTTAAAATTATAAGGAGAGTAACATGACTCCCTGGTTTTTGTTATTTTTAACCATAGTATTTTGGGGTACGGCACCCATATTAGATAAGATAGCTCTTAATAAAAGCACTCCCTTGCAAGGTTTAGTCATTAGGTCTGTTGCTATAATGGTTGTATTGTGCGTTGGCTTACTTTTTACGGGTAAGTTTAAGGAGGCATTCAATGTTGATGTTAAAAGTATGGCTTTTTTTGCTGCTAGTGGCATAGTAGCCGGGTTACTGGGTGTATTCACATATTACTCAGCTTTAAAAATGGGTAATGCTTCACGGATAGTACCTTTAGCTTCGGTATATCCCCTGATAGCCTTTATCTTGGGCGTTTTAATTTTAAAAGAGAATTTTACTTTTACGAAATTATTAGGAACACTTTTTGTTGTTTTGGGAGTGTTTTTATTAAAGTAACTATATGAAAAAATATAATAAGATATTAATTGTAAGAACTGATAGGATTGGAGATGTAGTTTTATCAACTTCGGTTATAAAAGTCCTCAGGGAAGCATATCCTCAGAGTTGGCTAGCTTTTATGTTGAGGCCTAGTGTTTCCGATATTCTTATTGATAATCCTTATCTAAATGAAGTTATTACTTATGATAAGTATCATAATCATAAAAGTTTGCTTGCCAGTTATAAATTTTCCCAAGTTTTAAAAGAGAGGCATTTTGATTTGGCTATAATTCTTCATCCAAGTAATAGAGCGCATATAATAACATATTTAGCAGGTATTTCCGAAAGAATTGGGTATGATAAAAATTTTAGTTTTCTTCTGACGAGTAAAATAAAAGATGAAAAAGCTCAAGGGTTAAAACATGAAGCTGAATATAATTTTGATTTACTTAAACTTATAAGTGTTAATAGTGAATCGAGAGAGACTCATATAGAAATTTCAAAAATTGATGTTGGATTTATTGATCAGCTTCTTTTAGAAAAAAATATTAAGGAAAATGATAAATTCATTGTAATACATCCAGCGGCCAGTTGCCCTTCAAAGATATGGCCGAAGGACAATTTCGTAGGTGCAATTAAACAATTATTAAATAATTTGAAGACAAAGATAATTCTTGTTTGTTCCGAGGAATATTTAACCATTTGTCAGCAAATACGTATGGAGTTTCCTCCGGGAAAAGTAGTTATTTTTAACAATTTAGAACTTAAGCAGCTTGCAGCTCTATTTCATAAAGCTGCACTGCTAATTTCAAATGATTCTGGACCTGTACATATAGCAGTTGCTGTTGGCTGCCCCGTGATTGATATTTTTGGTAGAAGTCAGCCTGGATTAAGCCCTCGGCGATGGGGACCACTTGATAAGAAGAGTATTGTTTTACATAAACCAGAAAATTGTCAACCGTGCCTAGCTCACAACTGCCAACGTAACTATAAATGCCTTAAAAATATTGAAGTAAAGGATGTAGTAAATGCAGCAGAAAAATTATTCAAAAATTTTAATAATTAATCCTTATGGAATAGGCGATCTTCTTTTTACGACTCCTCTATTAAGTAATCTTAGGGAGTTTTATCCGAAGTGCAAAATAGGTGTTGTTTTAGGCTCTAGAACAAAACAGATATTAGAGTTTAATCCAGATGTAGATGAGATATATGTATTTGATAAGGGTTTTTTTGATAAACTAAGTTTTTTTAAAAAGTGGCAGTACTTAATTAAGATTTGTCGTTCTATTAAAAAAGAGAGCTATGAATTATTAATTGATTTGTCTAATTCGTCGCAGTATGGTTTTATTGGAAAGTTTTTCTTAGGAATTCCGCAGAGAATTGGCTTTAATTATAAAGGCAGAGGAAGATATTTAAGTGAAACTATTTATTTGGAGGGTTTTAGCGATAAACATGTTGTAGATTATTATCTTTCTTTGTTAAAATTAGTAGATATAGATCCTATTCCTAAACCTTTAAGGTTTCCTTTAAAACAAGATATAATTAATAAAATTGGGAAATATTTAATAACTAAAGGAATAGAAGAGGGGAATTTGTTAATAACTCTGGTTCCTGCTGGAGGATTAAGCTGGTCTGATAAGGCATCTTATAAGCAATGGCCTCAGGAAAAATACGCTCGATTAGCGGATAGGCTTATATTAGAACTTAAGGCTAAGGTTATAATTGCTGGAGCAGAGATAGATCAAGATATATGTCTAAAGGTGCTCAATTTGATGAAGTCTAAAGAAGCTATAATCGTTTCTAATTTTAATATTTTAGAATTTGCTGCTTTATGTAATCTCTCTAATTTGGT
>CAYQKA010000005.1:17506-20434 GCA_964418055.1 uncultured Planctomycetia bacterium
TTTCTAATTTTAATATTTTAGAATTTGCTGCTTTATGTAATCTCTCTAATTTGGTAGTATGTAATGACGGAGGCCCTTTACATGTGGCTGTAAGTCAGAAAACACCTACTATTTCTTTTTTTGGGCCTGTAGATGAAAAGGTTTATGGCCCTTATTCAGAACAAAGCGAGCACGTGGTAATTACGAGAGAAATTGGGTGCCGTCCGTGTTATCAAAGATTTAAATTTACTGAATGTGGCACAAAAGATTGTCTGAATTTAATAAGTGTTGAAGAGGCTTTCTGCAAGGTAAAGGAAATGCTCCATATAATTTAAATTATATATATTCTTTATATGCAATTGACACCTTTTTTAGCATGTGATAGAATAAACATTATGAATAAATTACTTAAAATCATACCTAAATTTAAAAAAATCAGGATTTTAGTTGTAGGTGATTTGATTCTGGATGAATTTATCTGGGGCAGCGTGGAGCGTATTTCTCCGGAAGCTCCAGTGCCAGTAGTGCGTGTAAAATCTCAATCTTTTATGCCTGGAGGTGCTAGTAATGTTGCTAATAACATCAGGGCTTTAGAAGCAGATGTTTTTATGGTTGGCGTTGCTGGTTCAGATCTTTATGGTGATATTTTAAGGCAACAACTTCAAGACAGAGGTATTAATACGGATGGCCTGATTATTGATGGTAGTAGACAAACTACATTAAAAACAAGAGTTATTGCTCATAATCAACAAGTTGTGAGAATAGATAAAGAGGATAGTTACCATATAAATAGTGTTATTTTAAAAAAAATCTCAAACTATATTATAAAAAAAATACCAGAAGTTGATGCTGTTATAATTGAAGATTATGGTAAGGGTGTAATTACTCCTCAGTTATTAAATTCTATTGTGAAGGAAGCTAAAAAAAGATATAAAATAGTTACTATTGATCCCAAAGAGCAGCATCTATCCTATTATAAAAAAGCTACTTGTATTACGCCTAATAAAGACGAGTTGGAGAAAGTAACTAATATAAAGATTGAAGATGCTGTAAGCCTTAAAAAAGCAGCTAATAAAATATTAAAGAAACTTGAACTTAATTCTATACTGGTAACTTTAGGCGAAGATGGAATGTGTTTATTTGAAAAAAGTGGAAAAATTACTAAAATACCAACTATGGCCCAAGAGGTGTATGATGTATCTGGAGCTGGTGACACCGTAATTTCTGTTTTTACTTTAGCTTTAGCCAGCAACGCTAGCATGAAACAGGCCGCATTAATATCTAATTGTGCTGCGGGAGTGGTAGTTGGTAAAGTTGGAGTTGCTGTTTGTTTAGTTGATGAACTGAAAAATAAGATTATTGAACAGGATAAAGAGGGGGCAAAAAAATGACAGCTTGTGGTATAATACCAGCCAGATTTGAATCTCAAAGACTTAAAGGTAAAGTATTAGAAAAAATAAAAGGTAAGTCAATGCTCTGGCATGTGTATAATAGAGCTAAAGAAGCCCAGCTTTTAGATGACGTTATAATTGCAACTGATAGTAAAAAAATACAAAAGGAAGCTGAAAATTTTGGGGCAGAAGTAGTGATGACTTCTTCTGAAGCGGTAACCGGAACAGATAGAATTGCAGAAGTTGCCCAATCTTTGAGTCATGATATTATTATAAATATCCAGGGAGATGAACCCTTAATAGATCCGAAGTTAATTGATAAATTAGTTCAAGAGTTATATGATGATGAATCCTTAAAGATCGTTACAGCTGTTTTTAAATGTCATAAAGATGCTAGTCTTGAAAGTCAGGACGTCGTCAAAGTGGTGAAAGATGAAGATGATTATGCGCTTTATTTTTCGAGATCTTTAATTCCTTATCCTCGTTCTAGTGATGAAGTTAACTACTATAAACATTTGGGTATTTATGCTTATAGACGCATGTTTCTTTTAACATTTGCTACTTTAGCTCCTTCTGAATTAGAAATCACTGAAGGTTTAGAGCAATTGAGAATGATGGAATATGGGTATAAAATAAAGATCGTTGAGGCAGATAATGATTCCATCGGAGTAGATACTCCTGAAGAGTTAGAAAAAGTAAAAAAGATAATGGAGAAGCCTAGTGCCTAAATATATTTTTATTACAGGTGGAGTTGTTTCAAGTCTTGGTAAGGGGATTGCTTCAAGTTCTATTGGTAAGCTTTTAGAGTCAGAAGGTTTAAAAGTTACTATTATGAAATTTGATCCCTATCTTAATGTTGATCCGGGAACAATGAATCCTTGGCAACACGGAGAGGTGTATGTTACTGAGGATGGAGCTGAAACCGACCTTGACCTAGGCCATTACGAACGTTTTACGAAGGCGCCTCTTGGTGAGAGCAATAGTGTAACCAGCGGAAAAATTTATAATAGTGTTATTGAAAAAGAACGAAAAGGGGAATATTTAGGAGCTACAGTTCAGGTTATTCCTCATATTACTGATGAGATAAAGCGACGCATAAAGGAAGTATCTCGAGGTAAAAACTTCGATGTCGTTATATGTGAAATCGGAGGGACTGTTGGTGATATTGAAGGCCTTCCTTTCATAGAGGCCATAAGGCAATTTCGACAGGATATTGGTAAAAACAATGTTATATTTATTCATTTAACTCTTATTCCTTACTTGAAGTCAGCTCAGGAGCTTAAGACAAAACCCACTCAGCATAGTGTCAATAAATTAAGAGAGATTGGTATTCAGCCTGATATAATTCTCTGTCGCTGTGAGAAAAAGCTTCCCCTAAAAGCTAAAGAAAAGATATCACTTTTCTGTAATGTGGAAAAAGAAGCTGTAATTGAAGCTCCGGATGTAAAAAGTATTTATGAAGTTCCTCTAATGTATGAAAAAGGTGGTTTAGATAGAATTATTAGGCAAAAATTATCTCTTAAGGAAAGTAAAAATGATCTTAAAGATTGGAAGCGAA
>CAYQKA010000005.1:20534-25246 GCA_964418055.1 uncultured Planctomycetia bacterium
AGGCAAAAATTATCTCTTAAGGAAAGTAAAAATGATCTTAAAGATTGGAAGCGAAAAGTAGTTGATGTAGCCTTACATCCTAATAAGAAAGTTAAAATAGCTGTTATTGGAAAATATATTCAGTTGCAGGATGCATATAAGTCCATATATGAAGCTTTAAAACATGCTGGCATTGCTAATGATTGTGAAATTGATATTAAAAAAATTAATTCTCAGAAATTAAATAAATCAACGATTAAGAAAATATTTAGTGATGTTAAGGGTATTCTAGTGCCTGGTGGTTTTGGAGTTAGAGGAATTGAAGGCAAAATAAATTCAGTTAGTTATGCCAGAGAAAATAATATACCGTTTTTTGGTATATGTCTTGGGATGCAATGTGCAGTCATAGATTTTGCTCGTAACGTCTGTAAATTAGAAAAAGCTAATTCTACTGAATTTAATAATAAAACAAAATATCCTGTTATATCATTATTGGAGGAGCAAAAAAAAGTTAAAAATATGGGTGGAACTATGCGCTTGGGAGCGTATTCATGTGAATTGAAAAAAGGTACTTTTAGTTATAAGGCTTACAATAAGAAAACTATTTATGAAAGACATAGACATCGTTATGAATTTAATAATAAATATTTAAAACTGTTGCAGTCAAAGGGGTTGAGAGTTGCCGGAGTACATAAAACTAATAATTTAGTTGAAATTGTAGAACTTAAAGATCACCCTTGGTTTGTGGCTTCTCAGTTTCATCCAGAATTCAAATCAAAGCCAGACAAAGCCCACCCGTTGTTTGTTAATTTTGTAAAAGCAGCCATAAAACTCAACGAGAAAAAATAGGTGCTATGAAAGAAATTAAAATATCCGACTTTAAGGTTGGGGCTAAAAACCCTCTGTTTATTATTGCGGGACCTTGTGTTATTGAGAATGAAAAGGATACACTTAAGGCAGCTCATCAGTTAAAAGAAATATCTAACGCCTGTGAAGTGAATTTAATTTTTAAATCCAGTTATGATAAAGCCAATAGAAGTTCATTATCTTCATATCGTGGCCCTGGAATCAAAAAGGGTTTGGATATACTTAAAAAGGTAAAAAAAGAAACAGGGTTAGCTGTGATTAGTGATGTTCATAGTGTTAATGAAGCGAAACAAGCGGCTGCTGTTTTAGATATTATACAAATTCCAGCTCTTTTATCCAGGCAGACAGATTTAATTGTTGCCGCAGCTAAAACTAAAAAAGTTGTAAATATTAAAAAGGGGCAATTTTTATCTCCTTATGATGTGTTGAATATAATTAAAAAAATAACTAGTTGTAAAAATGAGAAGATCCTTCTGACTGAGCGAGGTTTTATGTTTGGGTATAATAATTTAGTCAGTGATATGCGCTCGATTGTGATAATGAAAAAATATGGCTACCCGGTAGTTTTTGATGCAACACATAGTGTTCAATTACCTGGAGGTGCTGGTAGTAAGTCTTCCGGTGAAAGAGAATTTATTCCATATTTAGCTAAAGCAGCAGCTGCTGTTGGAGCAGATGGTATTTTTCTTGAAGTCCATAGTCAGCCTGATAAGGCCAAATGTGATGGCCCTAATATGTTAAGAATAAGTCAACTTAAAAAATTAATTATGCAATTAAAAGAAATATCTATTATTTCAGGAGACAGATAGAGATGCCTGATAAAAGAGCTAAGGAAGTTTTGAGAATAGAGGCGAAAGCCATAAGCAACCTCGTGCCGCGCATTGGAAAGAATTTCAAAGAGGCAATAGAAATTTTATCTGCAACAAAAGGTTTAATTATAGTCACTGGTATGGGGAAGCCTGGATTTATTGCTCAAAAGATTTCTGCTACACTAGCTTCTTTAGGTATTTCTAGTATATTTTTACATCCGGCAGAAGCTATACACGGAGATTTAGGAAGAGTTGCTAAAGAAGATGTAATTATTGCTTTATCAAATAGCGGTCAGACAGAAGAAATAATTAGGTTATTAGCTACTATAAAAAAAATAGGGGCAAAGCTAATTGCTTTAACTGGTAATATTAAATCAGATTTAGCAAAAAACAGCGATATAGTTTTAAATGTAAGCGTTAAAAGGGAAGCTTGTCCTCTGGGGTTAGCGCCGACTTCTTCTACTACGGCTATGCTGGCCATGGGAGATGCTCTGGCTATGGTTTTGGCCGACAAAAAAGGTCTCAAGGAAGAAGATTTTGCTCTGAATCATCCGGGTGGAGTTTTAGGAAAGAGATTACTTTTGAAGGTTGAAGATATCATGCGAAAAGGAGCCGATAATCCTATTGTGGATGAAGAAATTCTTATTAAAAATGTTCTTCTGAAGATTACCAAAGCTAAGGCTGGAAGTGCTACGGTGGTTAATAAAAGAGGAAAATTGATTGGTATATTTACTGATGGTGATTTAAGAAGGCACCTTGAAGCAGATACTGATTTAAGGGTTAAAAAAGTTAAAGATGTTATGACTAGAAATCCGGTATCTATTGAAAGGGGCAAATTAGCTTTTGAAGCACTTAAAATATTGAAAAAGAAAAGGATTGATGAAATTCCAGTTGTAGATAAAAATAATAAACCTGTAGGTCTTCTTGATGTTCAGGATTTGCTTAAGGCTGGATTGGTTTAATGCAATTAGATAATAAACTCAAAGATAAAATACAGAAAATTAAACTTCTTATTTTAGATGTTGATGGCGTTTTGACTGATGGGAAAATAATTTATTCGTCTTTTGGTCATGATATTAAAGAATTTGATGTAAAAGATGGCTTTGGGATTACGCTTTTATATAGGGCGGGTATCCGTTCAGTTATTCTCTCAGCACGTTCATCTAGAACAATTAGGAAAAGAGCTAAAGATATGCATGCTGATGCAGTTTATGAAAATGCATATATAAAACTAGATGCATACAATAAGATATTACAAAAGTATAAATTGACCTGTGAAGAAACAGCATTTATCGGTGATGATTTAGTTGATTTACCAGTTTTAAGTAGAGTGGGTTTTTCAGCGTGTACTGCCTGTGCTGTTAAGGATTTAAAGGATAAAGTAGATTATGTGACTAATCATAAGGGTGGATCTGGTGCTGTTAGGGAATTATCCGAAATGATACTAGAAATTCAGGGATTATGGAAGAGTGTTACTGAGGGGTATTTTAAATAAATGAAAAGATTAAGATACTCAATTTTATTTATATCTTTAGTGGTCATATTTGCAGGTTGTGGTCCTAACCCTAGCATTCAAGAGAGTGATAGCATGGATGATATTGGTTCTAAAGAAGGAGCGCAGCAAAAATTGCTTACTTTCTCCTTATCAGGTACCGAAAAAGGTGAGAAGAAATGGGATCTTGAGGGAGAATCAGCTGATCTTTTGAGTTCTGAATTAATAGAACTTTCTAATATTAAAGGTAAAACGTATAATAAAGAAAACGTAATTACTTTAACTGCTGACAGTGGAACTTTTGATAGAAATAGTAATGATGTTAAATTAAAATCAAATGTAGTTGCTGTAACTGATGATGGAGCGACACTAACTACAGACAAATTAAATTGGAATGCACAGAAAGAAGAAGTTTGGACGGAAGATATTGTTAATATTAATAGAGATAATGTCAAAGTGAAAGGTACAGGAATAATAGGACATCCAAGTTTAGAACAAGTTAAATTTGAGCAGGATGTGACAATTGATATTGCCCCGAGTACTATCATTACCTGTGATGGTGCTCTAGAAATAGACTATAAGCAAAGCGTAGCTTATCTAAATGATAATGTTGAAGTTACTGATGAAAGAGGAAAGATAAAAGCTGATAAAGCGCGGGTTTATTTTGATACAGAAAAAAAAGAAATAAAAAAAGTTATAGCTGAAGGTAATGTAAGTATCCAAAGAGGTGAAAATATTACTTATAGCCAAAAAGCTATATACTATGCTAAAGAAGCAAAAGTTGTTTTGCAGGGAAGGCCCAAATTTATAATTTATTCTAGTGCACAAGAGGATAGTAATGGACTTAATAAAAACTGAAAAGTTAGTTAAATCTTATTCGGGCCGCAAGGTTGTTAATCAGGTTAGTATAGAGATTAGGAGAGGTGAGATTGTTGGTCTCTTGGGACCCAATGGTGCGGGTAAAACAACAACGTTTTATATGCTAGTTGGTTTAATTAATCCCGAAGGTGGAGGCGTATATTTTGGTAATCGTAATATCACAAGACTTCCCATGTATAAGAGAGCTCGATTTGGCATAAGCTATTTATCTCAAGAAACATCTACTTTCAGGAAACTAACAGTTGCTGAAAATATTATGGCTATTTTGGAGACGATGCGTATACCTTATTCTGAAAGAAAACGTAGATTACAGACTTTGTTGGACGATCTAAATATTGCGCATTTGGCCAAGAGCAAGGCTTATACTCTTTCGGGAGGGGAAAGAAGACGCTTAGAGATAACTAGAGCTTTAGTTTCTAATCCGGCTTTCATTCTTTTGGATGAACCTTTTTCCGGAGTAGATCCCATTGCCGTTTTTGAAGTTCAGCAGATTATTACTCATCTTAGGAATCGAGGCCTGGGGATACTTCTTACAGATCACAGCGTTAGAGAAACGCTGGCAATTACTGATAGGTCTTATATTATGGCCGAGGGAAAAGTTTTGATTGCAGGTACCAGCGAAGAATTAATTAATGATCCCAAAGCAAGACAGATATACTTAGGCGAAAAATTTACTATGTGAGTGA
>CAYQKA010000006.1:0-21151 GCA_964418055.1 uncultured Planctomycetia bacterium
CCTTTCAAACTGGTACTTATTATCAGCTTTAGCTTCTTTTAAACTTTTTTCTAAATAACATTTATCTAATTTTATTAATGAGTCTTTATTAAAGTTATCTTTATAATCTTCACCTTCATTAGGATCTCTGGTTAAAAAGAGTTTATCATAGAGCCTTACTTCTGCTTCTATTGAGTTATTAGCATCTACCCAATGAATAGTCCCTTTTACTTTTCTGCCATCGGGAGAATCTCCGCCTTTAGTTGCCGGATCATAGCTACAGCGTAATTCTACTACTTCATTAGTCTTTTTATCTTTTATAACCTCTTTACAGGTTATAAAGTAAGCATAACGCAGGCGCACTTCCCGATCTGGAGCTAAGCGGAAAAATTTCTTATGGGGAGCTTCTTGAAAATCATTTTTTTCTATATAGATAACCTTAGAGAAAGAAACCTTTCTTGTCCCACTCTTCTCATCTTCTGGGTTATTAATACACACTAGTTCTTCTGATTGACTTTCAGGATAATTTTCTATGACTACCTTAAGGGGATTTATTACAGCCATTACTCTATTAGCTGTCTTATTTAATTCTTCCCTAAGGGAGTTTTCTAAAATATTCATCTCAATAATAGAGTTTATTTTAGTTACTCCGATAGCCTTACAGAAGTTTTTAATAGATTCTGGAGTATAGCCCCTTCTTCTAAGACCTGAAATGGTGGGCATCCTGGGATCATCCCAGCCGGAGACAAACTTCTTTCCTACTAACTCTAAGAGTTTTCTTTTACTTAGTATGGTATGACTTAAATTCAGCCTGGCAAACTCTATCTGCTGGGGATGATGAACTTCTAATTTCTCTAATATCCAATCATAAAGAGGTCTGTTATTTATAAACTCTAATGTACAGATAGAATGCGTTATGCCTTCTATTGAATCTGATAAACAATGAGTAAAATCATACATGGGGTAAATAACCCATTTATCACCTGTTCTATAATGACTTAGTTTGCGTATTCTATAAAGAGCCGGATCGCGCATGGTTAGATTAGGTGATGTCATATCTATTTTAGCTCTTAGGGTCTTGCTGCCTTCTTCAAACTCACCCTCTTTCATTCTCTTAAATAAATCAAGGTTTTCCTCTATTGAGCGGTCTCTATAAGGACTGTCTTTACCGGGTTCAGTTAAAGTACCCCGGTATTTTCTAACCTCATCAGGACTTAAATCGCAGACATAGGCCTTACCTTTATTAATTAATTCAAGGGCATAGTTATATAATTGATCAAAATAATCAGAGGCATAATATAAACCATCCTCCTTAAAACCCAGCCAGCTGAGATCTTCTTTAATAGACTCAACGTATTCCATCTCTTCTGTCTCGGGATTAGTATCATCAAATCTTAAGTTACAGAGGCCTTTATATTTTTTAGCTAAGCCAAAGTTTAAACATATAGATTTAGCATGCCCTATATGCAGATATCCATTAGGCTCAGGTGGAAAGCGGGTATGAACCTTGGAGTTATTTTTATTATTCTCCAGGTCCTTATTAATTATTTCTTCTATGAAGTTATTAGATTTTTCTTTATCCATGGGATTATTTATTTTATGCAGTTGTTTTTTCTAATCTTTTGATTACTATATCTTTACCTAGTAGTTCCATTAACTCAAATAACCCTGCCCCTTTAGTTTTACCACTTATAGCCATCCGGGTGGGATGAATAATATTGGCGGGCTTAAGGTTATGCTTCTCTGCTAAGGCTCTATAGATTTCTTCTATTTTATCTTGCTTAAAATTATCCAATGTTTTTAATTCACTTAAAGCTAGTTTAAGATTCTCAATGTTTTCTGGTTTACCTAAGTATTTTCTTTGACCCTTCTCATCAATCATATAATCATCTTTAAAGAAAAAGTCAGTTAATTCAAAAAAATCACCAAAGACCTTAATTCTGACTTTGTATAATTCAATAATTTTATTTAACTTATCTTTATCTATGGGCTTTATATCTATTTTATTATTAACTAATTCCTTAATAAAATAAGGATAAACTTCTTTTAAATCTTTTGAGCGGATATATTCACCGTTTAACCATTTTAATTTATCTATATCAAACTTCACTTGGGTATTATTTATTTTACTTATCTCAAACTCTTTTGCAGCTTCATCCATACTGATGACTTCTCTGTCTCCTTCTGGCTGCCAGCCTAAAAGAAGCAGATAATTACTTAAGGCTTCAGGTAAAAAACCATCATCTCGATATTCAGAGACAGCCACTCCACCATGCCGTTTAGAAAGCTTAGCCCCGTCAGCAGCCATCATTAAGGGAATATGTGCAAATTGCGGTACTTCTAAACCTAAAGCTTCATAAAATAGGATTTGTTTAGGAGTATTAGAAATATGATCATCACCTCTAATAATATGGGTTATTTTTAAATTAGCATCATCGACTACACAGGCAAAGTTATAAGCCGGGGAGCCGTCTGACTTAATTAACACCTGGTCTTTTATCTCATCAGTACTTACTTTAATCTCACCATGTACTAAATCATTTACAGTAATGGTCCTGCCTTTTTCTACCTTAAAGAGAATAGCTTCACCCTCTTTATAGGCTAAACCTTTATCTAAAATATCTTGAGCCTTTTGTTTATAAAGCTCAAAGTTATCTGATTGAAAAAAGGGTCCCTCATCCCAATCTAGGCCCAACCACTTTAAATCATTTAAGATATCATCAAGGAATTCTTTTTTAGAGCGAACTAAATCGGTATCTTCTACTCTAAGGACAAAAATACCCCCAACGTGTTTAGCATATAATGCATTAAAAAGAGCTGTGCGGGCACTTCCCAAATGAAGAAATCCGGTAGGACTGGGGGCAAATCTAACTCTTACACTCATCGGCCAACTTTACCCCTTCAGCAAGAGCTTGCTTATTTATATCAAGCATAGCGTGACGATGGACTGGAAAAACATCTTTTAAAATAGCAATCAGACTTTCTAATTTTACTATATTAGTTATTCTCTGGTAAGCTCCTAGAGCCACCATATTAGCTACTTTAATATTGCCTAACTCTTTAGCTTTCTCTGTAGCTGGTATTTTAAAGACCTTTAAGTCATTGCGGTCTGTCTCATTATTAACTAAGGAACTATTTATTAGAATAAGTCCATTTTTCTTTATCTTATGCTCAAATTTTAGAAAAGAAGGCTTATTCATAACAATACAATCCTCTGGCTCATAAAAAAGTCCTGAGGCCACAGGTTTATCTGAGACAATAATCTTTGCGTGGGCTGTACCACCTCTTACCTCAGCTCCATAAGAAGGCATCCAGGTAACTTCTTGGTTTTCATACATAGCAGCGTTGGCTAATATCTTACCCATAATCATAATTCCCTGCCCGCCAAAACCTGCACAAATAATTTCTTTATACATCTTTTAAGACTCCAAGAGGTGTATCTTTAATAATTTCATTTTCTATTTCGTCAACGGCTTCTTCAGGCGTCATGGCCCAGTAAGTCGGGCACTGACTTATAATCTCAACCATAGAAAAACCCTTGCCTTCAATCTGATTCATAAAAGCCTTCTTAATGGCTTTTTTAGTTAAGATAACATTTTTAGGTTTATTAACAGCTGTCCTTTCAATATAGCAAACACCATCCAAAACGGCTAACATCTCAGATATTTTTAAAGGATAACCTTCTCTTTTATAGTCTCTTCCTTCTTTACAAGTAGTAGTTCTCTGGCCTAGGCGGGTTGTAGGAGCCATCTGGCCACCAGTCATTCCATAGACACCGTTATTTACAAAAATACAAGTCAGGTTTTCGCCTCTATTAGCCGCATGCACTGTCTCGGCAGTTCCAATAGCAGCTAAATCACCATCACCCTGATAAGTAAAGACAACTAAGTCGGGTCTAACTCTTTTTATACCTGTAGCAACCGCTAAAGGACGGCCGTGGGCCGCCTCTGTGGTATCAAAACCCCAGTAGTCATAGGCTAAAACAGCACAGCCTACAGGGGCAATAGCTAAGACATTTTCTGTAATTTTAAGCTCTTCAATTACCTCACAGACAAGGCGGTGAACTATACCGTGTCCACAACCCGGGCAATAATGAGTAACTGGGTCTAATAATAAAGGGCTTTTCTTAAAGATATATTTCAGGAGAGTCTCCTTATGTTTTCAATAATTTCTTCCTCACTGGGGACTATACCGCCAGTCCTGCCAAAGAAATGAACTTCAGACTGACCAAAAACAGCCATGCGCACGTCTTCGACCATCTGGCCCATATTCATTTCAACAACTAAAAACTTAACCTTTTTATGAGCTGCATCAGAGATAATCTTCTTTGGAAACGGCCAAAGGGTTATCGGCCTAATCATACCTACCTTCATTCCGTCTTGCCTTAAAGTCATCATTACCTTCTGACAAATACGACTGGTAACTCCAAAGGCAACGAGAATAATTTCACAGTCATCAATATAAAAACTTTCAGCTCTAATCTCTTCATTTTCGATAATGTCATATGTCTTCTGTAATTCTTTATTTAAATTCTCTAAAGCACCATATTCTAGATACAAAGACTTGATGACCTTAGGCTCCTTATTTTTAGTCTCACCTAATACCCAACTCTTATCCACCTTAACGACTTCATGTTTAAAAGAAGGCTTTAATATAACTGGCTCCGCCATTTGCCCTAAAGCTCCATCACCTAGTATTAATACAGGAGTCCTATATATGTCTGCTAAATCAAAAGCTAGGTAAGTTAAATCATATAATTCTTGGCCGCCATTAGGAGCTAAAACTACAGTCCTATAATCACCGTGGCCTCCGCCTCGGGTAGATTGAAAATAGTCAGATTGAGAAGGGCTGATATTTCCTAGACCAGGTCCACCACGTTGCATATTAACGATAACAGCTGGCAACCTACAACCAGCTAAGTATGATATACCTTCTTGCTTTAAGCTAATACCAGGAGATGAAGAAGACGTCATTACTCTTTCACCTACGGTAGATGCCCCAAAAATCATATTAATGGCAGCTAGTTCACTTTCAGCTTGGAGAAAAACTCCATCAACTTTAGGTAAGTTATCAGCCATATAGGCAGTAAGTTCATTCTGGGGTGTTATTGGATAACCGGCATAGAATTTACACCCGGCATCTATAGCTGCTTGGCCAATAACACGATTACCTATCATCAGAACTCTTTTTTTATCTTTTGACTCTGTCTTCATAATGTTTATTTTTTATCTTTTCTTTTATTATCTCGGGGTTTTTCATCATCAATAATTTCAATTGCGGCTTCAGGACACATTATAGCACAAGACTTACAGCCTGAACACTCTCCCTTAGATGAATCAAACTCCACAGGATAAATACCTCTTTTATTGAGTTTTTTAGACTCAACAATAAGCCCTTTTGGACAATATTTTATACAAAGCCTGCAGCCTTTACATTTTTCAGTATCTATTTTAATTCTAATCATTTTAGCGAGCCCTACCCCATTTCAACTTCTCATTCAATATAGCAAAATAACTTCTTTTAGAAGATGCAATCAACCTAAAAGGTCTTTTAGTCTTGCTAATTCTTATAATATCCCCTGCCTTAAGGCTCATACCCGCCTGGCCATCAGCTACCACAGCTACATCCTTAGCTTCTCGAGATATAATTTTAATTTGGATATCTGCTTTAGTCGGTAACACTAAAGACCTATTAGACAAAGTATGTGGGCAAATTAAAGAAACAACAATGGCATCTACTTCTGGATGTAAAATAGGCCCGCCAGCTGATAATGAATGCGCGGTGGAACCTGTTGCTGTTGCAGCTATAAGACCATCACATAAATAGGTAGCTACCTTTTCACCCTTAATACTTAATTCCAAAGTCAAAATACGTGACAGAGAACCTTTATTGATTACAATATCATTTAAGGCTGTAAAACTAGAAAACTTTTTGTTATTTCTGATAATCTCAGCCTTAATAATCTGCCTGAGACTTATGGAGTGTTTATTTTTTAAAACTCTATCTATAGCTGTTTCAATCTCATTAATTTTTATCTCAGTTAGAAAACCAAAAGCACCTAAATTAATACCTAAAATATCTATTTTTTTATTAATGTATTTAGCTACATTTAATAAAGTTCCGTCTCCGCCTAGCGCAATTATTAAATCAGACTTATTTATAAGCTCCTTACGCGATAACTTCTCATCTGTAATAGCTTTAATACCCTTCTTCTCAAGTAATTTCACAATCTTCTTCTGATAAACTAGAGCTTTTTTCTTTGAAGAATTAGCAATCACACCAACTGTTTTAATCATTTAAGATCTCTTTTGCTTTATTTATTACATTCTCAATTTTTAAACCATATTTATTAAATAATTCTTCTCTTGTACCATGTTCAATGAATTCATCCGGTAAACCGATTAATCTCGATTTATAATCTGTAACCTTATTGGCTTCTAAAAGTTCTAAAACTGCACTTCCTGCTCCGCCCAGCCTGACACCCTCTTCAATAGTGACAAAGCATTTATTTGTCTTTTTAATATAATTAATGAGGTTATTATCTAAGGGCTTAATAAAACGTAAATCGATAACCTGGACTGATATCTTTTCTTCCTCAAGTTTAGCTGCTGCCTCAAGGGCAATATTAGCCAGAGGCCCGCAGGAAATAATAGATATATCATTACCTTCTTTTAATACTTGAGCTTGACCCAATTTTAAATTATCAGTATCCGGCTTACTACTAGTAGGTTTTTCGGTCTTAGCCCTAGGATACCTGATAGCTACTGGTTTTTTAAGACTAACAGCCAAATCCAGCATAGCTTCAAAATCATCTGCATCCTTAGGAGCCATTATAACTAATTTTGGTAAATTTCGCAAGTAAGCTATATCAAAAACACCCTGATGAGTTATGCCGTCCTCACCTACAATGCCAGCTCTATCAATAGCCAAAACCACTCCTAGTTCTTGCAAGCAGATATCATGAAAGATTTGATCATAGCCACGCTGTAAAAAGGTTGAATAAATAGCTGTAATCGGAATAAGGCCTTCTTTAGCCATTCCGGCTGAAAAAGTAAGTGCGTGCTGCTCGGCAATTCCCACATCGAAAAATCTTTCAGGATATTTTTTAGCAAATACATCTAATCCTGTGCCGCAAGGCATAGCTGCAGTCACTGCAACTATTTTATTATTCTCTTTGGCTAATTTACAAATTTTATCAGAAAATACCTGAGTAAAACTTACCTTACTATCTTGATTATTTTTATCTGATTTATCTTCTTCAATGCCATTACCTTTATCAAAAGGTTTCAAGCCATGGAACGTCGCCGGATCTGATTCAGCCGGCTTATAACCTTTACCTTTAGTAGTTACTACATGGACTATTCTAGGGCCACCTAAAGCGGAAACCCTTTTAAAGATAGCAATTAATTTCTTCATATCATGACCGTCAATAGGTCCGTAATAAGTAAAGCCTAACTCTTCAAAGAAAATGCCTGGAACTATTAAGTTCTTAAGACCTTCTTCAAATCTACGAGCAGCTTTAGCCACCTTTGGTCCAACTTTAGGAATGCGAGAAACAAAGGTTCTTAATTCATTTCTAACTTTATTAAATAAGGGCTCTGAAATAAGACGGGTTATATAGCTACTTAAAGCCCCTACACTTTCAGAAATTGACATATCATTACTATTTAAAACAATAATTAAATCCTTACCCATCTGGCCGGCATTATTCATGGCCTCAAAAGACTCACCGCCAGATAAAGCACCATCCCCAATAACAGCAATAACCTTATTATCCTTCTTTTCTATGTCTCTGGCTGCAGCTAAACCTAGAGCGAAAGAAACAGAGGTCGAACTATGTCCTGAGGTCATAACATCATAAGGGCTTTCATCTTTATTAGGAAAACCGCTTAAACCACCAAATTGCCTTATGGTATTTATTTTATCTCTTCTGCCAGTAAGAATTTTATGAGGATAGCACTGATGTCCTACATCCCAAACAAGCTTATCTTTAGGTGTATCAAAAATATAATGTAATGCTATAGTTAATTCGACCACGCCCAAACTTGAAGCCAGATGTCCCCCTGTCTCAGAAACAGTATCAATAACTAACTGCCTAACCTCAGAACTAAGTTCATTGAGTTTTTCAAGAGGCAACTTCTTTAAATCAGTAGGACTATTAATTTTTGAAAGTATTTTAGACAAAACTCTACCTGCTATTCCTCTTCAAGAGAAAAAGGCTTACTCATCAGCTTGCCTTCTTCTTTAGTTAAAATTTCTATTTTCTTTTCAGCTTCGTTTAGTTTCTTTGAACAAAGCTTAATTAATTTAACACCTTCTTCATAAGTTTTTAGCGACTCATCTAAATCAAGAGAACCGCTTTCTAGCTCATCAACTATTTTTTCTAAACGCTCTATAGCCTTCTCAAACTTAAGCTCTGCCATTTATCCGATAACCTCCTAATTATTATTTACTTCTTATTTTTAATTTCTATTTCTTTAATAATGCTTCTAATACGGCCATCTTTAAGCAGGGTTTCTATTTCATCATTTTTTTTGACATCCTTAGTGCTCTTAATCGCCCTATTATCTTTATCAAAACTTATACCATATCCCCTAGATAAAACCGCTAGTGGACTTAAAGCCTCTATCTGTGAAGAAACAGCTGCTAAATCACGACCTTTATTATCTACATATTGCATTATACTCTTCTTGAGAATCCTGTAAAGGTCGAATACCCTTCTTTGATAATCTCTTAAAACCACTTCTGATTTTCTAGTTGTAATCAGATCAGTATATCTTTTTAAGCGCTCCTGCTTCAAACTTAGGTAATGATTAAATGATCTCGATAATAAAACTACAATCTCATCTAATTCCTGCTGTCTCTGATAAACAAATTCTCTAGGATCCTTAAAAAAACGACTATGGCTTAATCTTAAAAGAAATTTTTCAAGATTATTTAGAGAGTCCTTAAAGGCCGCCTGCATACTTTTGGAATAGTTAATTAAAGTAGCATTAAATTCCTTTTCTGAAATAATAACTACCTCAGCTGCTTTAGTTGGTGTTGCTGCTCTTAAATCAGCTACAAAGTCACTTATAAGATAATCTTTCTCGTGACCCACTGCTGATATTATTGGTATCTTAGAGTTAAATATAGCTTGCGCAACTACCTCTTCATTAAAAGCCCACAAATCTTCTAAGCTACCTCCACCACGGCCAATAATTAAAACATCAATATCATCAAAGGTATTAAATTCTTCTATAGCTCGAGCAATCTCCTGAGCCGAACCCTTACCTTGAACTCGCACCGGATTAACTATTAAATGAACTCTAGAGAAACGTTTATTAATATTAGATACAATATCTTTTATAGCTGCTCCTGAAGAAGAAGTGACTATGCCTATTTTTTTAGGAAAAATAGGAATCTGTTTTTTAAATTTTTCTTCAAAAATGCCTTCTTTTTCTAATTTAGTTTTCAGCTGCTCAAAGGCAAGTTGCAAAGCGCCTAACCCCTTAGGCTCAATGCTTTCAATGTAGATTTGATATTTGCCTTGCGGTTGATAAACACCAACACTACCGAAACACAAAACTTTTTGTCCATCTTCAATGTCAAACTTTACTTTTTCTCCGACATTTCTAAACATGATAGCACTTAATTGGGATTTTTCATCTTTTAAGGTAAGATAACTATGGCCACTGGCAGGATGTCTCTTATAATTAGAGATTTCTCCTTCAACCCAAATACTAGCAAATGTATCTTTTAAAATTCCATTTATCCGAGCCGAAATTTCACTAACTGAAAATATTTTTACGCCGTCAACTGGCTTCATCGAACTTTAGCTTTATTCGTTTAATTGATTTGGCTTTACCGGTTTTTTCATCAATATCCATAATTACCCCTTGAAGCTGGATATTATCTTTAGCTACATGAAATCTAGCAGGCATACCAGTAAGAAAATGCTCAAGAACATTACTAACATCCCTGCCTAAGACAGAATCAATAGGCCCAGTCATGCCTAGGTCGGTGATATAGGCGGTTCCTTTGGGAAGTATTATCTCATCTGAAGTCTGAACATGAGTATGAGTTCCTACAACAGCTGAAACTTTACCGTCTAAAAACCAACCCATAGCTATTTTTTCACTTGTAGCTTCAGCATGGAAATCAACAATGATATTTGGAGTTACTGGGCGTATTTCATCTAGGAGAGCTTCCATAGTTTTAAACGGGCAGCGCAGGGGTTTTAGGAATACGCGGCCTAAAATATTTACGACCGCAATCTTTACGTCATCCTTAAAGGGTAGAATAACATAACCACAGCCAGGAACACCCTTGGGATAATTAGCAGGCCTTAAAAGCCTATCCTCTTTTTCTATATAACTAAGGATATCTTTCTTCTTAAAGACGTGATCACCTGATGTAATGACATCAACACTCGAAGCTAACAATTCCATGGCTGTTTTATCGGTATACCCAGAACCGCCGGCAGAATTTTCACCGTTGGCAATAACGAAGTCGACTTCATTTTTCTTCTTCATCTTGACAACTAATTGCTTTATTACTTGACGGCCTGGTTTACCAACCACATCACCAATCGCCAGGATTTTCATAAAATCTCCTTTATTGGCTGATTCTATTTTGCGTATTCAATAGAACGAGTTTCCCTAATAACAACAACCTTAATCTGTCCGGGATAATCAAGTTCTTCTTCTATCTTTTTGCTTATCTCTCTAGCTACAGCAACAGTCTCTATATCAGAAATCTTATCTGGTATAACCATTACCCTTATCTCTCGACCTGCCTGAATAGCATATGATTTTTGCACACCATTGAAGGCATTAGCAATATCTTCAAGGTTATTAAGACGTTTTATATAGCTTTCCAGGGTTTCTTTTCTGGCCCCAGGCCTTGAAGCACTAATTGCATCAGCTGCTTGCGTCAAAACGGCATAAAGCGTTTTAGCCTCAGCACTTTCATGGTGAGCTTCTATAGCATGAACCACCTGATATGATTCGCCATATTTCTTAGCTAGGTCAGCACCTATCTTATCGTGAGGTCCTTCAACTTCATGATCAACTGCCTTACCTATATCATGCAACAACCCTATACGCCTGGCTAGATTAAAATCAGCACCTAATTCTGAAGCCATAATACCCATTAAAAAGGCTGTCTCTTTAGAATGCTGTAGAACATTCTGACCATAACTAGTTCTATATTTAAGCTTACCCAGTAATCTAATGATCTCAGCGTGCAATCCATGGACACCAGTATCAAAGGCAGCTTTCTCACCCTCTTCTTTAATGGTAGCTTCCATCTCTTCTTTTACTTTTTTGACAACTTCCTCTATGCGAGCCGGATGAATTCTTCCATCAGTAATTAGTCGCTGTAAAGAAATGCGAGCAACTTCACGTCTTACCATATCAAAGCCAGATAGAGTAACTGCACCGGGCGTATCATCAATAACCACATCAACACCTGTAGCCATTTCAAAGGCCCTGATATTTCGACCCTCACGACCAATGATCCTGCCTTTCATTTCATCATTAGGCAAGCTAACAACACTGACTGTTGTCTCAGTAGCATGATCTGCTGCACATCTCTGAATTGCTAAACTAATTATATTCTTAGCCTTTTTCTCAGCTGTACCCTTGGCTTCCTCTTCTATGTTTTTTATCATTACGCTGGCTTCTTGTCTGACATCAACCTCCATACGTTTTAATAAAAGATTTTTAGCTTCTTCGGCACTTAATCTAGAAATACTTTGAAGTTTCTCTTTTTCCTCATCAAGAAGTTTGTCTAATTCAACACCTTTTAAATGAACATCTTTGTCTTTTTGTTGAACAGCAGCTTCTAAAGCAATTACATCCTTTTCTTTTTTATCAAGGATATCAACTTTTCTATCTATATTTTCTTCTTTTTGACCTAGGCGTTTTTCTAACTGCTGTAATTCCTGACGCCTTTCTTTTGTTTGTTCCTCAAACTCTGTTCTAATACGATAAAGAAGGTCCTTGCCTTCAAGCTCAACTTCTTTTCTTTTTGATTCTACTTCTTTATCCGCTTGGTGCAATATCTGAGTTGCTTGTTCTTCAGCTCCTCTTACCTTACTCTCAGCCATAAACTTCCTTACCATATAACCAATTAAAAGAAGTACTATGGGAATTACTATCATTAAGATTTGTTTTAAAATTTGATTTTCAGATAACATATCTATTCAACACCTCCTTAGCTTGATCTTCATATCGAGCATTTAGTGAAATTGTAAATCATTTTAGAAGATTAAAAGAAGTGATATATGTTAATTAGAGATGAGTTCTTTAACTGCAATATCGTGTGATGAAGTGGGTATATTATCGACTAATTGAAAGTCGAAAGCTAAGCCAATAGTAAGTACACTTTCTGGAATCTTAGAAAGAAATCTGTCATAATACCCTGTACCATGCCCTAATCGGTGTCCTTTTGAATCAAAAGCAACGCCAGGCACTATAATTAAATCTATTTTTTTTAATGGAACAGGTCTGACAAAATCACTTTTTGGTTGAAGTATTCCATATGGACCCTTACTTAATTCTTTATCAAAATCTATTAGCAAAGATGCAATTAACTTATTTTGGCTTACTATTGTAATAGGTACTGCTATTTTTTTCCCACTTTTTAGTGAATCTCTAATTATTTGTTCTGTATCAACTTCAATGTCTTCTGCAATGTAACACATTACTGTATCCGCAGCATTAAACTTTTCATGCGCATACAGTTTACCCCTTATTTTTTCGCTCTTTAATCTCCTTTGTTCTTTATCTTGACTTCTCAATTCCTTAAGAAGTTTCTGTCTTATGCTTTTTTTCTTTTCTTTGACATCCACAATCTTATTATATACTAAAATTGGATACTGTCAAGAAAATACCTATTAACAAGCTAAATAACCTCTTCTAATGAGCTCATCACAAGATCAGTGGCACCTTTTAAACTATTAAGGCATTTAAGCGCATTCTCTCCAACCTCTTTATTTAAAGCTGGTTGCAATAAAATATCTCTAATATTACTCTCCAACTCCACCTGATTTTTAACCATAATGGCTCCTTTTGACATAAGTAAGCTTTCTGCTAAATAACGGCAATTATCCACATGAGAACCAATTATAATAGGTTTTGAGAAAAGAGCTGGTTCCATAAGATTATGACCTCCTATTTCAGCCAAAGTACCCCCCACAAAGCAGACGTCAGCTAAACTATAGGCTGCCTTCAATTTACCCATGATATCTAAAATTAAAACATCCGCTCCTGGAGCTGCCTCACCCAGCGGCTTGCTATAGCTAGCAAAAGTCAGATTATTCTCTGCTACCAGCTGCCTAATATAATCAGCTCTTTTCGTATTCCGTGGAACCAGAATAAGTTTTAAGGTTTTAAACTCTTTCTTAAGCCTGCTATAAACCTTTATTAATATGCTCTCTTCCGGATAATGGGTGCTACCAGCACAAATAACCAGATTATCATCATTAATTGTAAAAATATTCTTTATTAATGATTGATCTTCTTTGACATCAGCAACTGTCTCTACTATATCAAACTTGGTATTCCCAATAACCTTAACCGCCTTTTTATTAGCTCCCAATTCTATTATTCTCTTGGCATCAGCTTCTGATTGCATCATAAAGAATCTTACTTTTTCAATTAATCTTCTAATGAACCATCTGCCAAAAAGATAGCCCCGATAAGATTTTTCTGATATTCTTCCATTAATAAAAACTACAGGAATTTTGTTTTTGTGTAAGCAGGATAATAAATTAGGCCAAAGCTCTGTCTCAACTATAATAAATATCTTTGGTTTTAGAAGGTGAATTACTTTTCTAACAACAAAACTCAAATCAAGAGGAAGAAAAATTACATTCGCCTTACCTTGGGAAATTTCTTTAGCGCGTTCGTTACCCGTTGACGTTACTGTTGAAATAATGATCTTTTTTTCGGGATATTTTTCTATAAGAGCTTTCACTAACGGTTGTGTACTATTAGCTTCGCCAACACTCACCGCATGAATCCAAATAACCTCTTCGTTACTTAAGTCTTCGATAAGAACTCTGGGTAAAATTCCCAAGCGCATTATAAGTCCTTTATGAAACTTGCGCCTTACAATAAAGAAAGGTATATATAAAATTAAAAAAATAATGAATAAAAAATCATAAATAATAAACATATATCTTCAGGCTCTTGGATGAGCCTTACTATAAACCTCCTTTAACCTCTTGGCAGTAATATGCGTATATATCTGGGTAGTAGACAAATTTGCATGCCCTAACAACTCTTGAACCGAACGCAAATCAGCTCCTCTATCTAAGAGATGCGTTGCAAATGAATGGCGCAAAGTATGTGGTGAAACACCTGTTTTATTACAAAAAACTTTTATATATTTTTCTACAATACGCCTGATGGTTCTTTGATTTATTCTGCATCTTCTTTTATTTAAAAAAACTACCCGGCTACTTTCATTAACCGAGACAATTTTTTTATCTAAATATTGCTTTATAGCTTTTAAGGCACTATCACCAACAGGAACTAATCTTTCTTTTTTTCCTTTACCTCTAACTTTTATAACTCCTGCAATAAAATCAATATTTTCTATATTGAGAGAAACAAGTTCACCCACACGCATACCCGTTGAATAAAGTGTCTCTAAGATAGCTCTATCCCTTAAGCCAACTTCAGTATTTTTATCAGGTGCTTCTAAAAGTTTTATGATTTCATTCTCTGTTAAAAAATTAGGAAGTTTCTTTTCCTGTTTAGGAGTAGCTAGGCTAACAGCCGGATTAGATTCAATAAAATTTTCTCTAACACAAAATTTAAAAAAAGACCTTAGAGTAGCTAATTTTCTGGCAATTGTAGATCTAGCATAATCTTTCTTTTTAAGGTAGGCCAACCAAGTTCTTAGTTTTAGATGGGTAATAGTTTTTAAATCATCTGAATCAATAAAGGCTGCAAAGTCCTCTAAATCTTTATGATAATTCAAAAGAGTGTAATTAGAAGCATCCTTTTCAACTTCTAGATAATTAATGAATTTAATTATATATCGTTTCATAAGAAACTTTATTCAGCAGGCAGCTTATTGCTGATATGGGTACATTTGGGATAATTACTGCACCCATAAAACATTCTGCCTCTTTTTGAGCGACGCTGAACGAGCCGCCCATCACAGCCTTCTTCTGGACAAGCCACTCCGGAATCCAAAGATTTAGCGTTTTTACATTTAGGAAATCCAGAACAACTCATAAACTTACCATGGCGAGACCACTTAATGACCATGGGTAAACCACATTTTTCACAAACCTCGTCGGTTTTAATAACTTCTTTTTTAACATCACGCATCTTAACTTTAGCCATATCTAAATCTTTGGCAAAAGGTGTGTAAAATTCTTTTAATAATTCCCGCCAGTTCAAATCTCCTTGCTCAACTTTATCCAGCTCTTCTTCCATTTTAGCCGTAAACGTTTTATCTAAAACATCAGGAAAATTTTCAATCAATAAATCACTAACAACCATACCTAATTCAGTAGGAGCAAGTGCACGCTGCTGACGTTCAACATAATGGCGAAAAAGTAGTGTTCTGATAGTCGGAGCATAGGTAGAAGGCCTACCAATACCTTCTTCTTCTAAAGTCTTAATTAAACTAGCATCAGTATATCTGGGAGGCGGCTGAGTGAAGTGCTGTGAAGGCAATAGTTCTATTAAATTAAGTACCTCTCCCTTCTCGATATCAGGCAAAATCTTGTTTTCTTCATTTTGTTCTACATCCTTAAAAACTATTAGATGCCCTTCAAAAATTATTTTTAAACCTGTTGCTTTAAAGCTACAGTCATCTGCCTTAATAACTACTGAGGTTAGAGATACTTGAGCCTCTTTCATACAAGCAGCTACAAACCTCTCCCAAATAAGTTTATATAGCAAAAATTGTTCTTTAGATAAATGCTGTTCAATACTCTCCGGAGTTCTCCACACAGAAGTCGGCCTGATACTTTCATGAGCTTCCTGGGCACTCTTTTTAGATTTATAAACTCTGAATTTTTCAGGTACAAACTTTTCACCAAAAGTCTTAGCAATGTAATCACGCGTCTGCTCCTGAGCTACCTTGGCGATAGCTACAGAATCAGTTCTCATATAAGTAATTAAACCTGTACTACCCTCTTCATCCAAACTAATACCTTCATAAAGCTTCTGAGCAATAACCATAGTCTTTGATGCCGTATAGCGCAATGTATTAAAGGCTGCTTGCTGAAGACTACTAGTTATAAAGGGTGGTTTTGGATTTCTTTTTTGAGTTTTTTGAGTAATACTTTCAACTATAAAATCAGCTGTTTTTAGCTTCTCGGTTAATTCTGTAGCTGTCTTTTCATCTTTTACTTCAGCCTTCTCATTATTTATTTTCTCTAATTTAGCACTGAAAGTTTTATCCTGATTATCCTTTTTAGACAAATCAGCTGTCAATTGCCAATATTCTTCTTTTATAAAAGCCTTTATCTCTCTTTCCCGAATTACTAAAATATTTAAAGTTGCTGATTGCACTCTGCCAGCGCTTAGACCTCGACCAACTTTTTTCCAGAGAAGCGGACTTAACTGATAACCAACTATCCTATCCAAAATACGTCTAGCTTGCTGGGCATTAACTCTATCCATATCAATATCACTTGAATGATTAAAACCATTCAAAACAGTCTCTTTAGTTAATTCATTAAAGACTACTCTCTTTATTTCCGGACCCTTCTTGATTATATGGGCTATATGCCAAGCTATTGCCTCTCCTTCTCTATCAGGGTCACAGGCCAAGAAAATAATATCTTTATCTTTAGCACTTTTCCTAATTTGAGTTACAGTTTTCTTTTTAGCTGTAATAACTTTATACTCGGGCTCAAAATTTTTTTCTATATCTACGCCTATTTGACTTTTAGGAAGATCCCTAATATGACCTCCGCAAGCTTCAACTTCGTAATCATTATTCAAAAACTTGCTGATTGTTTTGACTTTTGTGGGTGATTCGACAATAACTAAATATTTAGACAATTTATTCTCCCATATTGCGTTTATTAAATTTACCACTAGAAGTTACTTCTATAATGCCTTTTACTTCAAGCGCTGATAAGTTATCTTTAAGCTCTTCTTCTTTACCGTTAAAGCAAATAACTAGTTCTTGATATGTCCTAGGTTGAAAATCTATCAGCTTATAAATATTCTCTTGCATTTCTTTTGATTGTAGTTTTCGGGAAGCCTTTTGACTACCCTGGGTAATTGTGCCACTTTTTGTAACATATTGCAAATATTTTTTAATTTCTGGGTTCAATTCATCAATAATATCTTCAGCATTTTGAACAAGAATAGCTCCTTGCTTAATAAGTTTATTTGTTCCTAAAGACGAGAAAAAACCTACTCTATGAGGTATAGCAAAAACATCCCTGCCTTGCTCTAAGGCCATATTGGCTGTTATCAAAGAGCCGCTTTTTTCTCTGGCCTCAATAACAACCACTCCTAAAGATAGACCACTGATAATTCTGTTTCTGCGGGGAAAATTATATCTATAAGGAGGACAGTTTAAAGGAAATTCAGAAATAACTGCTCCATTTTTGACTATTTCATTATAAAGTAATTCGTTCTCAGATGGATATATCTTTAAGAGGCCGCTACCTAATACAGCTAGGGTACGGCCCTTCGCTAAAAGGGCGCCTTGGTGAGCCCGAGTATCAATGCCTCTAGCCAAACCAGAGACTATAGTAATGCCTTCCTTGGCCAAATCAAGACTTATTGCCTGTGCCATTTTAAGGCCATATTCTGAGGACTTGCGCGAACCAACAACAGCTAAGGCTAATTTATCTATTTCTAAATATTGCCCCCTGATATACAAAACTATGGGCGGGTCACTAATCTGCTTTAATATTGAAGGGTAATCACTATCCTGCATAGTGAAGATATTAATTTTATGCTTATTTATCAGTTTTAGTTCTTGAGAAAAAGTATGTGATGAAAGAAATGAACGTATTGTTCGAGCTATTTCTGACTTTATACCTGCAATACGCATTAGCTCTACCGCAGAAGCTTTGAAAATATGAGAAGGATTATTATAATACTCCAGCAGCTTATGGACCTTTAAAGTACTGAGGCCCTCAATCATATTTAAGGCAATTAAGTAATCTCTAAGCTCCATTATTTATTTAGGAAGATGCTTTTGACCTCTTGGGCCACTTGTTTTATAGAAATATTGTCTGTTTCAATTATATAATTAGCCTTTTCATAATAAGGTTTTCTTGCTTTTAATAATTCTTTAATTTTTACTTGGGGATCATTGGCGTTTAAAAGCGGTCGGTGCTTCTCATCTTTTACACGTTGATAAATTACTTCAGGTTTTGCCTGAAGGCAAATTAAAACACCCGTTTCTTTCATGAGGAGGATATTCTCCTCATCAATAACCACCCCGCCGCCACAGGACACTACTTGATTATCATTAAGACTAATTCTCTTAAGAACTTCTTTTTCAACTTTTCTGAAATAATCCTCTCCATTATCTTTAAATATGTCATTTATGCTACGATTTTCTTTTTTTTCTATAAATTCATCCATCTCAATATATTTTAAATTGGTAGTCTCAGCAACTTCCTTAGCCACAGCTGTCTTACCGCTACCCATAAAACCAACCAAGTATAAATTCATTTAAAAATCTTTAATCTGCTGTAAATAAGCTTTATAATTTCTTTCAGTTTCACCTATTGAGTCTCCCCCAAATTTCTCCACAAATAACCTGGCTAATTCAAAAGCGACAGCTGCCTCAGCAACAACAGCCGCAGCTGGTACTGCGGTTATATCAGAACGCTCTACCTGAGCCTTAAACTTTTCTTTGCTTTTTATATCAACTGATTCCAGTGCTTTCTTTAAAGTAGGTATAGGTTTCATGGCACATCGCATGATAATTGGTTCTCCATTAGACATGCCCCCCTCAACACCTCCAGCATTATTTGTCTTACGGAAAAAACCTTTTTTATTATCATAGAAAATTTCATCGTGGACTTGTGAACCTGATTTCTTTGCTACTTCAAAACCAAGACCCACTTCAACTCCCTTTATAGCTTGAATTGACATAAGAGCACTCGTTAATATAGCGTCTAACTTTCTATCATAATGCACAAAAGAACCTATTCCGGGACATACTCCATGAATAATAATTTCAAAAACACCACCTAAGGTATCTCCTTCTTTCTCAATCTTACTGATTTCTTCTTTCATTAATTTTTCTGCAGCTCCATCAGCACAACGTAAATCAGAATTCTCAGCTTTTTGAATTATATCTTCTAATTTCAAGCCCTTCGTATGGGCATCCACACCTCCTAAAGCAATTACATGTGAGGCAATCATCACTTGAAAATGATTTAAGAATATTTTAGCTATTGCTCCAACAGCCGTTCTCATAGCTGTTTCTCGAGCTGAGGCTCTTTCTAGTACGTTACGAATATCATCATGATTATACTTAAGCGCTCCAGGCAAATCTGCATGACCCGGTCTAGGCTTAGATATTGCAGCAAGCTTATCTATAGAAGAATCATTATTTTTAATTAAGAGAGCTAATGGACTACCCATAGTAAGACTATTGCGGATGCCTGATAGGAATTCTACCTTATCGTTTTCTATACCTTTAGAGCGTGGCCCCCTACCATAACCAACTAGCCTTCTTTTTAATTCATTATTAATGAAAGTTTCATCTAATATAAGACCCGAGGGCAAACCTTCAATAATTGCTGAAAGACATTTTCCGTGGGACTCTCCTGCGCTTAAATATCTCAACATAATAACCTCCCAAAAAACTCTCTTTTAACCTCTTTTAAATTCTCTAAATTATACCTAAAAAATTACTAAAAGCCACTAAAATCTGATCCTGCCAGATGAAAACCACCAAAGCTGCCAAAGAAAGAAAAGGTCCATAGGGAATAATATGGTCTTTTTTAGTTATAAGAATAATAATACCAATTATCGAACCAATAAAAGGTGCAATAATAAAAGTCATCAAGGATCCTTGAACACCAAGCAAGGAACCAATTAGAACCATAAGAGTCACATCACCCAAACCCATACAACTCGCTTCATCTTCAGTTTCAAATTTCTCAAGCAGATAAAAAACCTTGCCTCGCTTTTTATATATGGTGGCAATTACATCAAAGAGAATGAAATTGAAAACAATGATAATCAGATAAACCAATCCTCCGGCAAATATAGCACCACTAATAGAACTAACAATTGGTTTTTGCATAATATCTCCATAAGTCCCGAAACTTTGAATTATCTTAATAATGAAAATTAAAAGTAAAGCTGTTACGGAAACACTATCGGGAATAATTTGATATTTAAAATCAATGAAGGAAGCAACTATTAAACTTGAGAAAAATATCATACCTAAAACAAAATTCAAACTATAGCCAAAGCGCGAAAAAAGATAAACAGTCAAAACCCCACTGATTAATTCCACCAATAAATTCTTCGCAGAAATAGGCTTTTTGCAATACCTGCACTTGCCCCCCAGTATAACATAACTAATGACGGGGATATTATCAAACCATGCTAAGGGCTTATTGCAGCTTGTGCAATGCGATGGTGGGCTTATTATAGATTCGTCCTTGGGTAATCTGTAAATACAGACTCCCAAAAAGCTACCTACAATTAATCCAAACATTAAAACTACAATGTATGCTAATATCATATTTTTCTTACTTTTTTTAGATTATCAATTAAGACTTATTATTTAAAAAGCTATTCAAGGCCTGTTTGTAAAGTTTTACTGCAGGTCTTTTATTTGTCCAAATTTTAAAGGCTCTGAGTCCCTGATATAAAAGCAAACCCTCTCCATTTAAAACTTTAAGGCCTCTTTTCTTAGCTGCCTTTAGCAAAACTGGTTCCTTAGGATTATAAATTAAATCGCAAACTAATGCTTTTTTATTTAAAAGCTTAACATCAACTACAACAGGATCTTTTTTCCTGAGACCAACTCCGGTAGCATTAATAAACAGATTAACTTCAGATAAAAAACTTATAGTTCTCTTTTTATCTTTAAAACTAATATTGATTACCTTTAATTTAGGATAATATTTTTTCAAAGAAAGGATTAATTTAGAAGCAAGTCTATCCTTAATATCTTGGATATAAATTACCTCAGGGTTTTTATCTGCTAATGAAAAAGCTAT
>CAYQKA010000006.1:21251-22916 GCA_964418055.1 uncultured Planctomycetia bacterium
CCCTTATGGCCGCCAGAGCTTCCTTAAGATAATTTGCCTCAACGTCTAAAGCTATATAACAAGCACTTATACCCAAGGCCTCAAAAGCTGCGTTATGCATAGCACACGAAGCCGTGTGTTCTACTGGATGACCTAATAAGGCATAAATTTTACTATGACCGTCAATTTTTAGTTTCATATATTTATTTTAAGGTTTTAATTCTTGTTACTAGAAAAAATAACCTTGTTAATGGCATTAATATATGCCTTGGCACTTGCTTCAAAAATATCAGTACTTGAACTCTTAGCCACTATTTCCTGGTCTTTAAATTTAACCTTGATAACTACTTCTCCTAATGCATCCTTACCTCGAGTAACAGACTGTAAGGCATAGTCAATCAATTTGCCCTTTAATTTTACTATTTTATCTATTGCCTTATAGCAAGCATCTATTGGCCCATCACCAGTTGCTTCAAAAGCATAAGTTTTTCCTTTGGATTTAATCTTAACCTTAGCTATGGGTGCTTTATCCGTCTCAGAGACAACTTTGACACTCAATAGTTTCCATACTTGAGGCGTCTGGGCTATCTGGCCCTCAACAATGGTCTGCAAATCTTCATCATAAACTTCTTTTTTCTTATTAGCCAACTGCATAAACTTTTCAAAAGCATTCTGCAATTCAGCTCTATCCAAATCAAAACCAAGTTGCTGCAAGCGAACCTTAAAAGCATGTCTTCCTGAATGACGACCCAAGACTAATTTGCTCTCTTTAAAACCAACATCTTCTGGTTTCATAATTTCATAAGTACTTCTCTCTTTAATAATACCATCTTGATGAATGCCTGACTCATGCCTAAAAGCATTATCACCTATAATAGCTTTATTGGGCTGCATCTTAATGCCCATCAAATGACTTATTAAACGTGAAGTCTTATATAACTCTTTGGTTTTAACAGAGGTTTTAACTTTATAAAAATCTGCCCTTGTCTTAATAGCCATAACTACTTCTTCCAAAGGAGCACTACCAGCCCTTTCACCAATACCATTAATGGTGCACTCTATCTGTCGCGCACCATTTACAACAGCAGTTAATGAATTAGCTGTAGCCATACCCAAGTCATCATGGCAATGCGTACTAATAATAGCCTGATCAATATTAGCTACAGTATCTTTCAAATATTTAATCACTCTACCGAAATCTTCAGGTATAGCATAACCTACAGTATCAGGAATATTAACAGTTGTAGCTCCTACAGCAATTACCGCCTCTACAATTTGAGCTAAAAAAACTAAATCTGTTCTACTGGCATCTTCAGGTGAAAATTCTATATCAGTCACTTTACGCTTAGCATATTTAATAGCTTCAACGGCTTGCTTTAATATTTCATCCTGAGCCTTCCTCAACTTATATTTCATATGTATCTTAGAAGTCGCCAAAAAAACATGAATACGTTTTCTTTTGGCTGGCTTAATAGACTTGTAAGCGGCATCAATGTCTCCTGTTTTTGCTCTGGCCAAAGCGCAAATCACCGGCTTCTTGATTTCTGAAGCAATAGTTTTTACTGCTTGAAAATCAAGGTCTGAGGAAATGGGAAAGCCTGCTTCAATTACATCCACATTTAAACGCTCCAACTGGTGGGCCACTTGTATCTTCTGCCTTAAATCAAGGCTAGCTCCAGGAGCTTG
>CAYQKA010000007.1:0-8663 GCA_964418055.1 uncultured Planctomycetia bacterium
AGCATCAGATGATGCCATGAAAGTAACTGTAGATTGTGTTCAAATATACGGTGGCTATGGTTACATGAAAGATTACCCAATAGAAAAATATATGCGAGATGCTAAAATTACTCAGATATATGAGGGTACTAATCAAATTCAGCGAAACATTATCGCTGCCAATCTCCTAAAAAAGTTCCGAAAAAAATAATATAAGAAGAGGTAAATTTTGCTTAATATTGTAGTCTGTATAAAACAGGTGCCAGATACAACGGATGTCAAAATTGATCCGAAGACCAATACTTTGATAAGAGAGGGCGTTGAGTCAATCATGAATCCTTTTGATAGGTATGCCGTTGAGGAGGCTTTGCGCTTAAAAGAACAACATGAAGGCAAAATCACAGTTCTCACTATGGGGCCGCCTCAAGCAGAGAGCATTTTAAGGGAAGCAATCTCTATGGGTGTTGATGAGGGGGTTCTTTTATCGGATCGCGCTTTTGCCGGCAGTGATACTTGGGCTACAAGTTATACTCTTGCCAGTGGCATTAAAGCCTTAGGTGAATTTGATATCATTATATGCGGAAAACAGGCGGCTGATGGCGATACAGCGCAGGTGGGGCCTGGTATATCAGTACATTTAAATATACCCCAGCTTACTTATGTTAAAAAGGTAGAAAAATTAGAGAATGATCTGATAACAGTTGAAAGATTAATTGAAGAAGGCTATGAGGTTATTGAATCCAAGCTTCCTTGTCTGATGACTGTTGTTAAGGAGATAAATGAACCAAGAATACCTTCGTTAAAAGGCATGATGAGGTCAAAAAAAGCTGAAATAAAAAAATTAAGTGCCTCTGATCTGGATGTTAAAGCTGAATATTTAGGATTAGATGGATCTCCAACTCAAGTAGTTAAAATTTTCTCACCACCGCATAGACAAAAGGGCGAAATGCTTGAAGGGGAAGTATCTGATATTGCTGAAAAACTATTCAGTGTAATTAAGGAGATAAAGTGAAGGTCCTGAAAAATATTCAGATACTTGAAGATAAATGTGTTGGCTGTCAGGCTTGTTTGGGAGCATGCCCTTATGGTGCTATTTATATGGAGGGCAAAAAAGCCAAGATAGATTATGATAAGTGTACTTTGTGTGGGTCATGTATATCGAAATGTAAATTTGAAGCTATTAAAATAGAGAAGAAGGCTGGTTTTAAATCAGCTGTATCTTTAGAAGAAGCTAAAGGAGTCTGGGTTTTAGCTGAGCAAAAGAATAATAAGGTTCAATCAGTCTCATATGAATTATTAAATAAAGGTAGAGAGTTAGCCGATGATTTAAGGGTGGAGCTAACTGCTATTTTACTAGGTTCTGATATAAAAGAAGAAGCGCAATGTTTAATCCACAGAGGAGCTGATAAAGTAATCATTATTGAAGATACAATATTGAATCATTATCAAAGCGGGACTTATTCAGCAGTTATCGCTGAAATTATAAAAAAATATAAACCTGAAATTATTTTATCTGGTGCCACAACTATCGGGCGATCATTAGTACCTCGTTTAGCCATAAAACTTAATACCGGGTTAACAGCAGATTGTACTGCCCTTGAGATTGATAAAGAAAAGAAACTACTTCTTCAAACAAGGCCTGCCTTTGGTGGTAATATCATGGCGACCATTATGTGTCAGAATCACAGGCCTCAAATGGCAACAGTCAGACATAAAGTTTTTGCGGAAGCAATAGAAGATCAGAAGCGTAAAGGTGAAATCATTGAAGAAAAACCTTCAAGCGAATTACTATGTTCTGATATTATCCTTAAAGATATTGTTGAGGAAATTGAAGAAACTATTAATATAACCGAAGCTGATATTATTGTTGCTGCCGGTAGAGGAGTGGGCACTAAAGAAAACTTATCAATAATTGAAGAACTTGCCAAGGCATTGGATGGTGCCGTTGCGGCTTCAAGATCTATAGTTGATGCTGGTTGGATCCCATATTCTCATCAAGTGGGCCAAACAGGAAGAACAGTCTGTCCTAAGTTGTATATTGCTTGCGGGATATCTGGCCAAATTCAGCATCTTGTTGGCATGCAGTCTTCAGATGTAATCATTGCTATTAATAAAAATCCCGATGCTCCTATTTTTAAAGTTGCTAACTATGGAGTTGTAGGGGATTTATTTAAAATAATACCAGCGCTGATAAAACGTATTCAATCATCAAGTAAATAACTTAATTATCATAATTCTTTAAGCCACAATATGTTGTGTTAACTAACCACAAGATATAGTGGCCATTTTTTTGTCAAAATGAATAAAAAAATTCATAACTCTTTGCATTCTTGACAGATACAAGAAGTTGTGCTATATTTGAAATATATACATATATGTATTAAAATTATTTGAAGGAAATAACAATATAATGCGCTTAAAAAAATTAGATATATTTGGTTTTAAATCATTTGCTGAACGGACAAGGATTAATTTTGAACCGGGTGTGACAGCAATTGTTGGTCCTAATGGATGCGGCAAATCTAATATAGCTGACTCTATAAAATGGGTCCTTGGTGAACAACGGCCCACAGCCCTTAGAGGGGCATCAATGGGTGATGTTATTTTTAATGGCACGAATAAACGAGATGCTATTAACATAGCTGAAGTTTCCTTAACGCTTATTAATGATGATAAAGCTTTACCAATTAACTATGATGAAGTTACTATTACTAGGCGTCTGCATAGATCAGGTGAAAGCGAGTATTTAATAAATAAGACAAGAGTTCGCCTGAAAGATATTCAGGACCTTTTTCATGGAACTGGCGTAGGTACCGTTTCATACTCGTTGATTGAACAAGGGAAAATGGATTTAATCTTAAGTACAAAGCCTGAGGATAGAAGATTTATTTTTGACGAGGCAGCCGGAATCACTAAATATAAATCAAAAAAG
This sequence comes from uncultured Planctomycetia bacterium, assembly GCA_964418055.1. Lineage (GTDB taxonomy): Bacteria > Omnitrophota > Gorgyraeia > JAGLLT01 > JAGLLT01 > Kappaea. The sequence continues at coordinate 2,912 of CAYQKA010000007.1, forward strand.
CAAGAAGCTTTAAGAAAGTTAGAACACACTGAAACGAATTTACAAAGAGTCAATGATGTAGTAAATGAAGTTAATAGGCAGATTAAATCAATTGAACGGCAGGCTAGAAAAGCAGAGCGCTATAAAGAGCAATTTGAAACATTAAAAGATTTAGAAGTTAAGCATGCTTATAAAAGATATTGCGAACTCAAAAATCAGGTGTCATCTAGTGATACCCAAAGAAGCGATCTTAGGGGTAAAGAATCTGCACTTTCGGATGGCATAAAAGAAATTGATGCTCGTGTGGAGAACCAGAGGCAGGAGCTTAATAATTTCGAAGAACGTATATCGAGCCTACATTCAAATAAGGTTGAAGTTAGTTCAACCCTGGAAAAAAATCTATCACGAATAGATTTAAATAAAGAGCGGTCTGCTGAATTAAATGATAGAGTTAATTATTTAGATGGACAAAGCAGCACATTAGATGAAAAGCTTTCAAAGTTAAATAAACAAATAAAGAAAGCTAAAGAAGAGCTTGAGAAAATTGAGAGCAGTACTACTGAAAAGAATAGTGAATTAGCTCAATTAGAAACCACACAAGATGGATTATCTAAAGATATAGAAGAGCGGTTGGAGCAAATTAAGCAAGGTAAAGAAGAATTAATTGATTTGGTGGCTGAGGAAACTAAAGTTAATAATGATTTAGCTGAACTTAAAGCAAATCTTCAAAATATTAATTCCCGCCTTAGAAGATTAAACGTAGACAAAGAAGATACCATAAAAGAAAAAGAACTCCTTGATGAAAAAAAGAGGAATTTTGATAGTGAATATGAATCTGTCTCTAATAATTTAGATAATCTTAAGAATGAAAAAGCTACATTAGCGCAAAATTTAAAGATTGAAAGAGATGTTTTTGATAAGTTAAAAATTGAAATAGATGAATTGCAGCATGTAATGATCTCATTGAAATCAAAACTTGATTTTTTAAAAGACCTAAAGCAAAGATATGAAGGTTATTCAAATGCTGTTAAATCATTACTTATGCAGTCTAGGTCTCAGGAATTGCCCTTTGATGGTATATGTGACTCCTTAGCCAATCTCATAAAAGTGAAAGATGGCTATGAAGTTTGTGCTGAAATAGCTATAGGTAATAGTGCTCAGGACATTATTATCGAGAGTGAAGAACAGCTTCAAAAAGCTATTGAACATATTGATAATAAAAATTTGGGGCGGGTTAACTTCTTAGTTCTTGATAAAATTAATAAGCTAAAGATAGAGATAGGTTTGGACTTAAATGAAAAAACATTAGGCCCTCTTAGTAGTTTTATTGAAGTCGATGAACGCTATTCTCAAATCATTAAATATATTGCCCGGGATACATATGTAGTTGATACATCCCAGGAAGCTAAAGATATTCTTAAGAACGCTCAGATATCACCGCAGACAAAGATAATTACTAAGGTCGGTGAAATATATTCCACAGCCAGAGTATCTGCGGGTGTCTATGATCTTTCAGAGGAAACCAGTCTTATTGGTCGTGATGCTAAAATCAATAAACTTACTGAAGAATTAAGTGTAAAATCTATAGAAGTAGATGAAAAGAAAAAGCTGACTGTTGAAAAGGAAACAATTATTAATGCTCTGGAGGATAAAATAAAGGCTTTGGAAGAAATTTGTTATCAGGATGAGATTAAAAAAGCCAATTTTGAATCAAAGCTCAACAATCTTAATGGTGAACTAAAGAAGTTCGAAGAAGAAGTAATGTTGATAGATGCTGAAGCCGAAGAGTCAGAAGAAGAGCGTGATAAGTTTTCTCAAAGGCAGGCTCAGAACGAACAGAAACTTACTGAAACAAAGGAAAGATGCGATACTTTACAAGCCTTGATCGTAGAAAATGAAGCAGTTACCAAAGAAAATAATCAAAAAGTACAGGATGCTCTGGTTCATATTACGCAAATTAGAACTGAATTATCTTCTATTGATAACTTATATGCCAATAAAGCTGATGTATGTGGTGTTATCGAGCATTCTATAGAAGAATCAAATAAGGTTCTGGAAAATAATCGCAATGAACGGGATATTTCTGTTCATAAAATTGCTGAACTTACTAATGAGATAGAGAAATTAAAAGTTGATAACGAACAATACACAGAGAAAAAAGGCAGTATTGAGGGTGAAGTACAGACATTAAGCTCTAGGAGAGATAGCATGCACAATGCACTCAAGGAGCAAAACATCAATTTGCGAAAAAAACAAGATGATTTAAATAGTCTTAGAAATAATTTACACACATACGAAGTTAAAGATACTGAATCATCATATAAGATGGAAAATTTATGCGATAGAATTGAAAATGCTTATAAGGTTAATCTTTCGGATGTTAAATTAGAGTTGGAAGATAATATAAACTGGACTGAGCTTGAAAGCGAAGTGGATATTCTAAAGAAAAAATTACAAGGTATGGGAGCCGTTAATTTAGTTGCCATTGAAGAACATCAGGAACTCAGAGATAGATTTGAATTTTTAAGCCATCAAAAACAAGATCTCGAGGATGCACAACAATCATTACATAAGGCAATAATTAAGATAAATAGAACTATAACAATTATGTTTAAGGAAACCTTTGAACAAATCAGGGTAACTTTTGAAGAATTCTTTAAATTGCTATTTGGTGGTGGAAGCGCCAAGCTTTATTTAGTTGATGAAAAAAACGTTTTAGAAAGTGGAATTGAAATTATTGCCAGGCCTCCGGGTAAAAAACTTCAAAATATTAGTCTTATGTCTGGTGGAGAAAAAGCCCTTAGCGCTATAGCGTTATTATTCGCTGTATTTAAAGTTAAACCTAGTCCTTTTTGTGTCTTAGATGAAATAGATGCTCCTTTGGATGAATCAAATGTAGTTAGATTTACTCGTGTTTTAGCAGAATTTATCAGATCATCACAGTTTATTATAATTACTCACAATAAGAAGACGATTGATATGGCTGATGTTATGTACGGGGTCACTATGGAAGAAAGCGGTATTTCAAAAATAGTTTCAGTAAAGTTTATTGATTCGGAAGATAAAGAACCTGCCGCAGTTGGTTAATTGGCAACTTCAATTCTATTTCTACCTTTAGCTTTTCCTTTATAGAGAGCTTGATCAGCTCGTTTAATAAGTTTATTTTTGTCGTCTATATCAGGCGGTAGAGATGAAATTCCTATAGTTATCGTTAAATTACATTTTTTTTTATTATTATTATCGCAAAAATTATAAGTTTCAACAGCCTTCCTTATTCTTTCTGCTAGCCTTAGAGCATCTTCTTCTTTTGTGCGCATACATATTATCGCAAATTCTTCACCACCATATCTGGCAACCATATCAGAAGTTCTGGCATTGGCTTTTAAGGTAGAAGATATTTGTCTTAAAACCTCATCTCCGGCTTGGTGGCCATAGGTGTCATTAAATTGTTTGAAGAAATCTATATCAATAATCAGAAGCGATAAATTACTTTTATATCTATGTGATTTTTTAACTTCATTCGTTAGAATCTGCTGAAATTTACCGTGATTATAAAGGAGAGTTAATGAATCAAGTTCTGTCAATTTTTCAGTGTGTTCATAATGTTTGGAATTATCAATAGCAAGGCCAGCCTGATTTGCAAATAAACTAAGAATTCTTACATCATCTTTATCTATATTTTTTTTAGTAATAGGATTATCAGCTATTAAGACTCCATGAACATCATTTTTTCCCCGAAGAGGTAAGGAGATGAAGTCAGAAAGCTGAAGTGTATTTAAAAACTCTTTATTCACTTTTTTGGCTGAAGTTGAAATGGTTACTTTGTGCAGCATATTCTCAAGAGCAGTAAGAGCTGGGATACCTGCTTCTTCGTTAAGAGGTACAGATATTTTTCTAACTAAGCTCGATAGCCCTTTATTGATCTCCTTGCTGAGTTGTTCGTAGGATTGGACTAAATCAGTTAAATCCTTTTTTTCTTGTTTTATTTGATGCCAAATTTTATCTGGTTTCTGGCCACTTCTTGGGCCAATGGCCATTTTTCCAACAAGTTTTGTTTTTTCATTGTTTACCAGAAAAAGAAAGGCTCTGTCAAAACCTAAGCCTTCTTTAGCTGTAACACAAGTTAATATTGCATAAAGAATATGTTCCAGCTTAAGTGACGTACGCATAGCATTACCAATTTCATAAAAAAGGAAGAGTTCATGCCTGGCTTGTTTTAATTGTTTGAGGGTTTCTTTATATTTATTATTATTCATCTTTTAATGGTATACAAGTAGGATATAAATGTCAAGCCACAAAAGATATAACAAAACTATTGACAGAATCGAAACTTTAACATAATATATAGGCAACCTTCGGGATATGGGTGAAATTCCCAACTGGTGGTAAAAGCCCACGAGCCATAAAGGCAGAAACGGTTAAATTCCGTTGCCAATAGTAAAGTCTAGATGAGAGAAGGTTTATTTATAATATGTATTTATATCCCGGAGATTACTTCGGGATTTTTTATTAAGCGAAGCGCTCATAACTGATAGGTGCGAAATAACCCCACATCTTTGATGCGCGGGATAAGTTCAACCAGTAAATTTATGTTCACATCGTTTCATAAACTTAGGTTTCAAATATGATAGATAAAATTGAAGATATTTTAAAAGATTTAAAAAAAGGTAAGATGGTCATTGTAGTTGATGACAAAGATAGAGAAAATGAAGGTGATCTCGTCTTGCCAGCTGAGTATGCCACAAAAGATAATATTAATTTTATGGCTAGTTATGGCAAGGGTCTTATTTGTGTGCCTTTAGAGTCTAAACGTCTTAATGAATTGGGTATACCTCCAATGAGAAATGCAACGTCCCATGGGGAAGTTGATGCTTATAGAACCGATTGGGCTATGTCAGTCGATGCTAAAAAGAATGTTACAACTGGTATATCGGCAGCAGATAGAGCGCGCACTATTAAAACTCTCATTAATCCTAAATCAAAACCAAGAGACTTGATTAAACCAGGGCATATGTTTCCTTTAAGAGCTAAAGAGGGTGGAGTTTTGCTAAGAGCAGGTCACACTGAAGCCTGCGTTGATTTAATGAAATCTGCCAACCTTTATCCCGCTGGAGTTATATGTGAGATAATGAGCTCTAATGGTGAGATGGCTCGCTTGCCTGAACTTAAAAAATTTGCCAAAGAACATAAATTAAAAATATGTACCATTGAAGATTTAATAAAATACAGAACAAAAAGAACTCGGCTCATAGAATTAATCATTGAAACAAAACTACCAACTAAGTTTGGTAATTTCAAAATGTATCTCTATAGATCACTTATTGATAACTCTGAGCATGTTGCACTTACAATGGGACGTCTTACTGGTGAAGTTTTAGTGCGAGTTCACTCAGAGTGTCTCACCGGAGATGTTCTTTTTTCAAAAAGATGCGATTGCGGCCAACAACTGGAGAGATCTTTAGGTATGATTGAGAGAAGAAAAAAAGGTGTTTTATTGTATATGCGCCAAGAAGGCAGGGGCATAGGTTTAGCTAATAAGCTTAAGGCCTATCATCTTCAAGATAATGGCCTGGATACTGTTGAGGCCAATGAAGCCCTTGGTTTCAAGGCAGACTTAAGGGACTATGGAATCGGTGCTCAAATTTTAGCTGATTTAGGCCTTAAAAAAATACAGTTATTAACTAATAATCCAAAAAAAGTTGTTGGGCTTGATGGTTACGGACTTACAATCACAAAAAGAATCCCGTTGGTTATAAAGCCAACTGCATATAAC
>CAYQKA010000007.1:8763-16257 GCA_964418055.1 uncultured Planctomycetia bacterium
CGGACTTACAATCACAAAAAGAATCCCGTTGGTTATAAAGCCAACTGCATATAACAATAGATACTTAAAAACTAAAAAAGAAAAATTGGGACATTTATTGGATATATAGTATATATCCCCTCTGCATTCTTTGAAAACCAAAGAATGGGGGACTCCCTCGAAATTTCAAAGAAATTTCAGGGACTAAAAACCTGGAAATCCTATGGATTTCTCAGGGTAATTCGGGTAGATTAGTTATGTTCACTTTGTTCCATAACTAATACCCTCATTAAAAGGAGGTAAGATATGATAAAGACAATATCAGCAGATTTAATTGCAAAGGGAAGTAAGTTTTCAATAATAGCTTCAAGATTTAATGAATTTATTACATCACGATTAATTGATGGGGCTGTTGATTGTTTGAAAAGGCATGGCGTAAAAGAGGCTGACATTAAGATTATCTGGGTGCCGGGTTCTTTTGAAATACCGTTTGTGGCTTCAAAATTAGTTGAAAAAGGCAAAGATGATGCTATTATTTGTTTGGGAGCTATTATAAGGGGTCAAACTCCACATTTTGATTACGTTGCATCTGAGGTTTCTAAGGGTATAGCTTCTCTGCAGGTTAAAGGTAAGAAACCTTTATCGTTTGGGGTCATAACGGCTGAAAATTTAGAACAGGCCATAGATCGCGCTGGTGCTAAGGAAGGCAATAAGGGGTACCAAGCAGCTTTGAGCGCTATAGAATTAGCTAATTTGCAGAAACTTATATAGGAGAGTAAATTGCGGAAGAGAACTAAAGCGCGAGAAATAGTTTTACAATTTCTTTATCAGCAGGATCTCAGAAAAGATGATTGGCTTAGCAATATATCAGATTTTGAAGCCCTAAATGAATCAGAGGATGATGTTGCTAATTTTGCTGTTAGTCTCATGAAGGGTACTCTTGAGAATATAGCCACCCTAGATGATTTAATCTCAAAAAGTGCTCAAAATTGGCAGTTAAAAAGGATGTCCATGGTTGATAGAAATGTTATGCGTATGGCCGCCTATGAGTTAATATATGAACCTGATATCCCAGCTAAGGTATCCATTAATGAAGCAATTAATCTAGCTAAAAAATATAGTGACGAGGAATCTGGGAAGTTTGTCAATGGAATCCTTGATAAAATTAAAAGAGATATAGATATTGGTGAAATTAAAGCAGAAAAATGACGACAAATACTTTATGCTTCAAGCGCTAGAGTTAGCTAACAAAGCTAAAGGAATGACTTATCCTAATCCCAGCGTGGGAGCATTGATAGTAAAGTCTGATAAAATTATTGCTAAAGGTTATCATCAGAAAGCTGGAGCTGCGCATGCTGAGGTTAACGCTCTTAAAAAAGCAGGCAAACTCGCTCGAGGAGCATGTATGTATGTTACGCTTGAACCTTGTAGTACATTCGGAAAAACCCCTCCTTGCACCCATGCAATTATTACAGCGGGCATAGATAGGGTAGTTATTGCTACAGCTGATTCCAATCCAATACATAGGCATAAAGGGATAAAAATATTAAAAAAACATGGAATCAAAGTAGATGTTGGTGTTTTAGGTCAAGAGGCAAGAAAAGTTAATGAAGATTTTAATAAATTCATGAAGCATAATAAACCTTTTATTACTCTTAAAATTGCTCAGACACTAGATGGTAAAATGGCTGCTTATACAGGTGATTCTAAATGGATAACTTCACTTGATAGTAGAAAAATGGCCCATGAATTACGTTTTCGTTCTCAAGCAATCTTAACTGGTATAGGCACAGTATTAAGTGATAATCCTAAATTAACAAACCGGCTATATTCAAAAAATAATAACCCCATAAGAATTATCTTAGATTCACAGCTAAAAATACCGCTTAATGCAAATATTCTTAAAGATAACTGTCCCAAGGTAATAATATTTACTTCTCAAAAAGCAAATCAAAAGAAATATAAGCAATTATCAATGCTTAAACATGTAGATATCATTAAAGTAAAAAAAACTGCAGCTGGATTATCTCTTAAAGAAATATTGAAGATATTAGGCGAGATGAATATTATAAATATACTTATAGAGACTGGGCCTAAACTTTTATCTTCTTTTATTAATCAAGATTTAGTAGATAAGATTATTTTTTTTATTGCGCCCAAGCTATTAGCTGACAAAAATGCCTTTGGTGTTGATACTGGAATGAAGAAAAAGATTTCTGAAGCAATATCTCTAAAAAATACTACATACAAAATTTTAGGCAATGAGATTATGTTGGAGGCCTATATATAATGTTTACTGGAATTATTAATCAAATTGTTCCTGTGGTATCCATTAAAGATTCAGCAGATAAAAAAATATTTTCAGTTAGAGTTAATAAATCAAGTGAAGTAATAACTTTAGGTGAAAGCATTGCCATTAATGGAGTTTGTCAAACAGTAAGTGCCATAAAAAGCAATGAGATATCTTTTTATGCTATGAAGCAAACTCTAACGGATACTAATATAAATAATTTACATATAACTGATATGGTGAATATTGAATTTTCACTGACGCCAATTAGTAAAATAAGCGGGCATTTTGTTACTGGCCATGTTGATTGCAAAGGTAAAATTATTAGAATTGAAAAGAAAAACGACGCAACTGCATTTCATATAAGCTTTCCCGATAACTTTAAAGGTTTAATTGTAGAAAAGGGGAGTATTGCCGTTAATGGAATCAGTCTTACGGTTTCAAGTATTGAAGATTCCTCTTTTACTTTTAATGCTATCCCTCAGACTTTAATGGCTACAACACTCCAGTATGCCCAAAAGATAGATGAGGTGAATTTGGAATTTGATATCCTCGCCAAATACCTAAACGCTAATAAGGGTCATGATACTAAAGCTGATAAAGATAGTTCTAAAATTACCCTTGATTTATTAAGACAAAAAGGCTTTATTTCTTAAATAATCTATTGACTTAACTTATTTAACTTGATATAGTTATATAATATTGATTTAAAATTTATATTGATGATTAAAGGATATAGTTAGATGAAGCGAAATGAGAATGCAAGAAGATTAGATAGGATTGCCGGTAGATATTTTTTTAAATTGTCTATGAATATTGTAAAGTGGCTGCCTAATTGCATGCTGTATCCTTTTTCACGATTTCTGGGCTATTTAGGCTTTTGGGCTGTAGCTAAATATAGAAAAATTACTCTTGATAATTTAAGGCAATCTTTTAAAGATAAATCACCTTCAGAAATTCGCAAGATAGCTATAGAAAGTTACTGCGAAATAACCTGGGGCGCCGCAGAAACCATAAAGCTTGCCTTCAATAAGGATATCCAGTCAAAATTAAAAAAGTTAGTTAAAGTAGAAGGTGCGCAATACCTTGATGATGAGCTAAAAAAAGGCAAGGGGCTTATCTGTATAAGCGCTCATTTTGGTAATTTTACTATCATGACAACCCGCCTAACATTAGAAGGGTACCCTTTTAACTTAGTTATGAGGTTTGCTGATGATGAAGCAGTAGCCAAGATGTGGAAAGATGCTATGAGCAATGTTGGGATTAATGCAATTTCGGCAAGGCCAAGAAGAAAAGCTGTAGTAGAATCATTAAAATGGCTAAGATCTGGCAAACCATTGTGTCTTCATTCCGATCAAAACAAAACCAATGGAGTATATGTTGATTTTTTTCACAGACCCGCAGGTACGGTTGAAGGTCCTGCCAGACTTCACTTGAGAACCGGAGCCCCTATGGTCTGCGGTTTTATTGTTCGTGAAGACCTATATCATCATAAAATTGTTATTACACCTCCTTTAGATATCAAGCTTACGGGGGATGATAAAAAGGATATCTTTAATATTACTCAGGCATATACAAAAACGATTGAAAAATTTGTAAGAAAACACCCCCAGCAATGGTGGTGGGTGCACGATAGATGGAAGGGCTCTAGAAGGCTTAATAAGTTAAACTCCCAGGATTCTCTCTCCTAATATTATATTGAATTTTCCTTGTAAATAAGATAAAATATAGTGCATGTGTTTATCGGGGCGTAGCGCAGCTTGGAAGCGCGCCACGTTCGGGACGTGGAGGTCGCTGGTTCAAATCCAGTCGCCCCGACCAGTAAACATCAAGGTTATATATACGGTAAGCACTATTACAAAAAGTATTAAAGCGACCTGGTAAAAGGGTTTTAAGGAAAAAGATTGTTTTTCCCTATCGGAGCACTGGAACTTCTTTGCGGAAGGAATAAGAACAGCGAAGTGTTAAGAGGAAACCATCAGGGGTATACCCACAGCTTATCTTATTGGAACTGACGGCAAAGTTTTTGGGAAGGCCACACAATGAGTCTAAGCTCTGAAATAGTTGAAAAAGCACTGAAAAATGTTAAGTCTACTTCAAATGAGTTACCGGTTTGGTAAAAGAATACATGAAACAACAGGCACATATATTATTTAAAGGTTCTGTCCAGGGGGTTGGTTTTAGATGGGCAGTTCGGAAATATGCTGTATCCAATAATCTTAATGGATGGGTTAAGAATCTGCCTGATGGGAAAGTAGAATTAGTAGCTCAGGGCGAAAAAGATGCAATTATAGATTTTATTAACGATATGGAAGAAACTATGGGCGGATATATACTAGAGAAAAGAGTAGATTTTCAAGAGTTTCAACAAGATTTTAATGATTTTGAGATAAGGTTTTAATATATGAAATATGCGATAATTGCAGATATACATGCAAATCTGGAGGCTTGGTTGGCCGTAAAGGCTGAACTCACTAAAGAAAATCCCGATAAGATTATTTGTCTGGGTGATATAATTGGATATGGGGCAAATCCCAATGAATGCCTAAATGACGCCAAAACATATTGTGATTATATTATTGCAGGTAATCACGATTGGGCTGTGTGTGGACTGTTTGATGTTAATTATTTTAATCTCTATGCGAGGGAAGCAGTTAAATGGACCGATGGCGTTGTTGATGAAAAGCATAAAGACTACTTAAAGAGATTGCCTGTAACTTTGGATATTGATAATTTTACATGTGTCCATGGTTCTCTATATCATCCGGAGGAATTTAATTATATATTGAACTTAGATGCTGCAGCCATGACTTTTGCGAACTTAAAAAAAGATATTTGTTTTATTGGTCATTCGCACTCACCTGCGATTATTATTTACAATGAAAATGGTAATATTGATTATATAGATTCTGAGGTTATCGAAATTAGTGAAGGCAAAAAATATATTATCAATGCTGGAAGTGTAGGTCAACCCAGAGATGGAAATCCTGATGCATGCTACTGTATTTATGATACAGATGAAAGAATTATTGAAATAAAAAGAGTTCCCTATGAAGTTCATTTAGCGCAAAAGAAAATCATAGAGGCCGGATTACCGCAATTTTTAGCCACCAGATTAGCTGGGGGCAGATAATAAAGGAGTTATATATGCGTAAGATTATTTACACTATTTTCATTATAATATTTTCAATAAGTTCATTTGGCTGTGCAACACTGACAGATAAATTTGTAAGAAAAAGTAAGAAGGGCCAAAAAGATAAGCAAATATTTCAAACTACGAATAAGGTTTACCCGACCGATGTTCGATATAACAATCACTGGATTTATTATGAGATTTGGGCGCATGAAGCCATAGATAGTATGGGCGGAAATCAAAAGAAAACTTATAATTCAGCCCAAAGGGCATTATATAATCTAAAAGAAATGCAAATCCTTCTAAAAGAGCATAAAGCAAGCGATTTAAATATTTATATAGAGCAAATGGCCCACTTTACTAAAGAGTTGAATTCAAGTGCTGTGTCTGGCTCAATGCAAAATAAGATTTCCAGAGAGTTAACATTGCAAATCAGAGATGTAAAAAGGGGATTTAATTCTGACTTGATGATTGAAGAGAATTGGATAAAACCGGATGCCAACTGATGTCAAAAGTTATGCTGAGGGTGAACTAAATATATACAAAATAACTCAGGGAGAACTATTAACCAATATCTACATAGTGAGTCATCTTGATTCTAAAGATACTTTTATAATAGATCCCATTAAGCCAACAAGTATTATTAAGGATATCATCTCTGATAACAAGCTTAATGCTAAAGCAATCATTCTTACTCATGGCCATATTGATCATATAGAAGGTATTCATGATTTTGATTTACCGGTAATGATACATGATAAAGATTTCGAATATTTAGAAAATCCTAATTTAAATTTATCAAATTTTGCAAATATTATTATGGATAAGGGCAACTTGAATATCAAAACACTCAAAGATGATGAGATTATTGATTTAGCCGAATTAAATTTTAGAGTAATTAATACACCTGGACATACTCCTGGTTGCATTTCTTTATATGCGAAAAATATATTGTTTTCAGGAGATACATTATTTTTTGATGGTATAGGACGTTGTGATTTACCTGGTGGTAATTGCAAAAAATTAATAGCTTCTATAAGAGAAAAATTATTCATCCTGCCGGATAAAACTAAAGTGTTTCCAGGTCATGGACCACTAACTACTATTGGCAGGGAAAAACAATACAATCCTTTTCTATGAATGAGTTAATTGATGAATTCTTAAATTATCTTTCTGTAGAACGTGGCCTCTCCGATAACACGATCTATTCATATCGTAATGACCTTAATAAATATATTCTCTTTCTGCATAAAAGAAAGATAACTGATATTAAGCTGACTACAAAAGATGATATTACTGAATTTATTATGCAGCAAAAAGATGCAGGCATCTCCACATCATCAATTGGGCGCTATCTGGCATCTATAAAGGGATTTTATAGATTTCTGGTTATGGAAAGATATATTAAAACTGATATTTCCAGTGTGTTGGAGGCACCAAAATTATGGCAAAATTTACCGGAAGTATTATCCTTGGACGAAGTTGAGCGGATACTTAATTTACCTAATCTTAAAAGCCAATGGGGCATAAGAGATAAAGCCGCCATGGAACTCTTATATGCAACCGGAATGCGTGTTTCTGAAATAAGTAATTTAACTCTTGATAATCTGAATATGGATGTCGGCTTTATTAAATGCATGGGTAAGGGGCAAAAAGAGAGAATTATTCCTTTAGGTAGGAAAGCTCAAACAGCTATTAGTAGGTATTTACTGAAAGTCAGGCCAGGACTAACAAGCAAATCCAGTGCTAATGAAGCTCTTTTTTTATCAAGGCTCAGCAAAAAGCTCTCTCGCCAAAGTTTTTGGAAAATGATAAAAAAGTATGTGCGCTTAGCTAAAATTAAGAGAGATATTAGTCCTCATACCTTAAGGCATTCTTTTGCAACACATTTATTGGAGCGTGGAGCCGATTTAAGGATTGTACAGGAAATGTTAGGCCACGCTAACATCTCAACAACACAGATATATACGCATATTAATAAGGCACGGCTCAAGTCAATACATAAGAAGTTTCACCCAAGACCATAAGGTAATTAAAATATGGATTTAATCGTAACACACACTTCAGGTGATTTTGATTCCTTAGCTTCGTT
>CAYQKA010000007.1:16357-22866 GCA_964418055.1 uncultured Planctomycetia bacterium
ATATGGATTTAATCGTAACACACACTTCAGGTGATTTTGATTCCTTAGCTTCGTTAATTGCTGCAAAAAAATTATATCCGGAAGCTGAATTTATTTTGCCCAGAACTCCCGAGAAACAAGTCGTAAAATTTCTTTCACTTTACCAGGATTTATTTAAATTGAAAGATGAGCGGCATTTTGATTTTTCAAAGGTAACCCGCCTCATCATCGTTGATACCAGTTTAAAAAACCGCATTGGCAAAGCTGCTGAGGTTCTAAAGAATAAAAAAGTAATTATTCATATATTTGATCATCATCCACCCACAACAGCTGATATTAAAGCTGATAAGGAATATAGGTCTGCAGTTGGAGCCGCAACTACAATGCTCTTAAAATTAATAATAAAGAAGAAAATTAAGATTAATCCCTTGGAAGCTACTATTTTTGGTTTGGGTATTTATGAAGATACAGGATGCTTAACTTTTAGAACAACAACTCAAGAAGACATTGATATGGTTTCGTATCTTTATAGCAGAGGTTTAAATTTAAACCTTTTATCGCATTACCTCAATCGCCAGCTATCCGAAGATGAATTAGGTCTCCTTGTAAAACTAATTCAACAAACTACAACTTTCAATGTTAACGGTGTAAACATAGCCATTGCTTCAATAAAACATGATGATTATATTCCAGACTTAGCAATTCTTGCACATAGGTTAATTGATATTGAAAATTTTAATGTTATTTTTATCCTTGTAAAAATCGGCACTAAGATACAAATGTTGGCTAGGAGCAGAATTCCACATATTGATGTTCATGAAATTGCCTCATATTTTGGAGGGGGCGGGCATGCCTCTGCGTCTTCAGCCGTGATTCGAGGCTATACGATTCGAAAAGTAGAAAAAACTATTATTAAACTCATAAAAACTAATCTAAAACCAGAACCTTTGGCAAAGGATATAATGAGTTATCCGGTTAAAGTTCTTCAGTCCGAGGAAACGGTAAATGCAGCTTGCAATTTAATGAATAAATTTAATATTGGCGGCTTACCAATTATGAAAAATAAAACAGTAATAGGAATTATAACCCGGGGCGATGTTAATAAAGCAGTTTATCATAAACTAGGACATTCGCGCATTAAAGGGTACATGTCTAAAAATATTATCATCTTAAATGAAAATGCTAGTCTCTTAGAGATTCAAAAAAGAATATTTGATAATGATATTGGCCGCATACCTATTGCTAAAAATGGGCAACTAATCGGTATTGTCACCAGGGGAGATGTTTTAAGGGTTCTACATAAGAACTTAGGCCATACATTTAATAGTCACTCATCAAATTTAAAAATAAAAAATAGTTTTAGGGATTTATCTAAGCATCTTAAAAAAGTCTTGCCCGCAGAGATTTATAAATTAATAATGTCAATTTCCAGAACTGCTGATAAAGAAAATTATCGTCTTTATGTAGCTGGTGGTTTTGTAAGAGACTTAATCCTGGGCCGCAAAAATCTCGATATAGACCTAGTAGTTGAAGAACATGCCATAGAATTCGCTAAAATTCTAAAGAAAAAATTTAAGTGTTCTTTAGTAACTCATAATCGTTTTGGGACAGCCATTCTGATTATGAAGAATGGTTTTAGGATAGATTTAGCTACTTCAAGAACTGAATTTTATGAATATCCGGCTGCTTTACCAACAGTACAATTCAGTAATATTAATAATGACCTATCAAGGAGAGATTTCACTATTAATGCTATGGCTATGGGTTTAAATAAAGATAGCTTTGCTAAACTTATAGATTTTCATGGCGGACAGAAGGACATTAAAGATAAAAGGATAAGGGTTTTGCATAATTTAAGCTTTGTAGAAGACCCAACACGTATTTTCAGAGCTGTAAAATTTGAACAAAGATATAATTTTAAGATTGACTCACAGACAGAGCACCTGATAAAAACAGCAGTTGATATGGATATGTTCTTAAGAATTGCCGGTGAACGTATACGTGATGAGTTAATTCCAATACTTTCTGAAAAAAAACCGCTTAAAGGAATTATTCGTATGCACCAACTTCACGAACTGCGCTTCATTCACCCAAAATTAAAACTAACGAGTAAGCAAAAAAATATTTTAAGTAGGCTTGAGAAACAGATAGACTGGTATAACTCCGTTTCTAAGGAGCCTATAAAAAAATGGCTGGTTTATCTTATTTGCCTTCTAGATGGACTTGGTAAGAAAGAGATAAAAGAAGTTACCTCTAGATTAGTTTTATCTAATACTGATACGGATATTATAAAATGGTATAATATTAATTCTTTGAAGATAGCAGACAAAATTAAAAAGTTAAGCAAATCAACGCTTTTAAGCCATGTATATAAAGTATTGCATTCTTCATCGTCTGAAGCTTTAATAGTTTTGATAGCTAAGATAGAAGATAGAACCGTAAAATCTAGAATAAGAGAATATTTATGTGTGCATCGCAATATTAAACTTAAAATCAATGGAAATAATATTAAAAAAATGGGCTTAGATCCATCGCCGGATTATGGTAAAATATTAAATAAATTACTCTATATAAAAATAGATATGGGTTTAACAACGAAAAAGCAGGAGCTTATTGAACTCACTAAGCTTCTTAAGATTAAAAAAAGGGGAACATAGAAAGATGTCTAAATTGAGAATGGGTAGAATGAATAAACTTCTAAGGGAAGAATTAAGCTGGATTATTCAACATAAGATTAATTCACCTGAAATTCATTCACCTGAAATTGGTATCATAACTATTACAAATATTGTGACCAGCCCGGACTTAAGGCAGGCAAAGGTTTATGTGAGTTTTATAGGTAATGAGGATGATAAAAAAGCCCTCAAAGCCCTTAAGGCATCGGTTAAACCTATTAAAAAAATATTAGCCCAGAGAACTAATTTACGTTTTACCCCGGATTTATTTTTTCATATAGATGATACAGTTGAAGAACTTTTAAAGATCGAGGAATTGTTTAATAAGATTAAATCCGAATCAGATGAGGAGAGTATTGATGAGTAAAAATGCTGTTATAAAAGCTCTTAAAAAAAATAAGTCTTTTTTAATTGTAACCCATGTTAACCCTGATGGAGATGCTTTAGGTTGTCAGTTGGCTATGGCTAAAGTCTTAAAGGGTCTTAAAAAGACTGTTTATGTGTACGCAGAAGGAAAACCACCTGCTATATATGATTTTCTACCAGGTATCAAAAGCATTAAAGTTTTAACAAAAAAGACTAATCTAAAATTTGATGCCGCTCTTATTATTGATTGCCCTACAATAGATAGGATTGGAGAAGTATCTAATTTAATAACTGATGAATTAAAAATTTACATTGATCATCATCCCGGCCCAAAACACTCTAAATCTATTAACCTGAAGGATTCCAAATCTGCTTCATGTGCTGAAATAATATATGATTTAATTCATAAAATGAATCAGAGAATTGACAAAACAACTGCAACGCTTCTCTATGTAGGGGTTGCCACAGATACAGGTTTTTTCAGGCATCCCAATACAAATTCGAAATCATTATTAGTGGCAAGTGAACTTCTTAAAGCTGGAGCCAATGCTCATGAAATATCAAAGAAAATAAATCAGAATTCATCCTTTAAGCGTTTACAGCTTCTGGGATTAGCTCTTAAAAGCCTTAAGCTTTACAATAAAGGTGAAATAGGAGTTATGCAAGTCAATCTCAATATGTTTAAGCAGACAAAAACTCAACCTGAAGATACTGAGGAATTTGTCAATTTCCCCAAAAGTATAAAATCAGTGAAGGTTACTGTTTTAATGAGAGAAATAAGTAAACAAAAAGTAAAGATTAGTCTTAGGTCTGATAAAGCTGTAGATGTAAACGCAATTGCAGCAACCTTTGGCGGTGGAGGTCACAGGCAAGCTAGCGGCTGTGTTATTAGGGGTAGTATGGAACAAGCTGAAAAGAAAATCATTGCTCAAATCAAAACAGGCCTTAAAAAATGAATGGTGCCTTGTTAATTGATAAGCCTCAGGCAATGACATCGCACGACATTGTCGATTTCATCAGAAGAAAATTTAAAATTAAAAAAGTTGGCCACGCCGGAACTCTTGATCCGGCTGCTACCGGGCTTTTAGTGCTTTTATTAGGTAAAGCAACAAAGAAATCAAATACTTTTCTAAATGCAGCTAAGGCCTATCATGTAAAATGCCGCTTAGGTATTGCAACTGATACTGATGATAGGGAAGGCAAGGAAATAGCTACTTGCTCAATTGACAAATTAGCCATACCCAAAATTACAAAAGTTATAAAAGGTTTTGAAGGGGAAATTATTCAGGCTGTCCCTCGCTATTCTGCCGTCAAAGTTAATGGCAAAAAATTATATCAGCTTGCCAGAGAGGGGAAAGAGTTTGTTTTACCCAAAAAACTGGTTAATATTTACAGCATAGAAATAAAGAAAATAGAATTACCTTTTGTAGTAATGGATGTGAATTGCTCAAAAGGCACCTACATTAGATCATTATGTCGTGATATAGGTCAAAAACTTGGTTGTGGAGGCTGTGTTTGGCAATTAAAACGCACAATGTCTGAACCTTTTAACATAGAAAAAGCTATTAAATTCGAGCAATTAGAAAATATGACAAAAGAAGAATTATCAAAGGAGATTATTGAGCTTTGAAAATTTTTTATGGCATTCAATCTATAAAAAAAATTAATAAAAAGACTGCAATTGCTATGGGTGTTTTTGATGGTTTGCATCTTGGGCATAGAAAAGTCATCAAGAATCTAACTAGCTATGCCCATGAGATGGGTTTTAAAAGTCTGGTAATCACCTTCGAACCACATCCTGAGAAAATTTGGAAAAAGAAACCAATACGCTATATTAATAGTCTTAAACAACGCCTTGATTTGATATCTAAAATGGGTATTGATTACTGCCTGGTGATTAATTTTTCCCATAGTTTTTCGCTTTTAAAGGCTGAAGATTTTATTTTAAAGGTCTTAAAGGGTAAATTAAATTTAGGAGCTATGGTTGTCAGTGAAGACTATAGATTTGGTTATCTGGCTAAGGGGGACAGCCAATTACTCAGTAAGTTATCGATCAGCTTTAACTTCAAGTTGAAGATTATTAAGCCTCTTAAAATTAGCGGACAAATTGTTAACAGCACTCATGTTCGCAAATTACTATCCCAAAAAAAACTCAGTCAGGCAACAAAACTTTTAACAAGAGAATATTTCATTGAAGGCAATGTTATAAAAGGTACTCAAATAGGCCGAAAGATTGGTTTTCCTACTGTTAATATAAGTGAGTCTGAAAATATACTTATTCCTGAAGGTGTTTATGCCATTAAAGTCCAGGTAAATAACAAACAATATCCTGCAGTTGCTAATATAGGTTTTAAACCTACAGTAAACCATGAATTGAAAAAAAGGCATATTGAGCTTCATTTACTTAATTTTAAAGGGCATTTTAGATATAAAAAGGTACAGGTTTATTTTGTGAAATGGCTTAGGGATGAGCATCATTTTAAAAGTATTCCCGATTTGCAAAAGGCAATAGCGGCCGATGTAATAAAGACAAAAAAGCTTTTAAAACTGTAAATTCCAGTATTTTGTGCTTTACAAAGTGGATATGATGTGTTAACATAGCACAATATTAAATTGAAAAGGAGGAATTGATTAAATGGCATTGACTAGTGAGAACAAAAAATCAGTCATAGAGACTGTTAAAATGCATGATAAAGATACTGGTTCAAGCAGTGTTCAAATAGCATTACTTACTGAACGCATCAATCAGTTAACTGAACATTTTAAGGAACACAAGAAGGATCATCATTCTAGGAGAGGCCTGCTTAAAATGGTAAGTCAACGCAAAAAGTTGCTTGAGTACCTCAAGAATCAGAATCTAGATATATATAACGAACTAACAACAAAACTAAAAATCAGAACATAATTAATTCTGTATTGGTAAGGAAAATATGACTATAAAACAATTTAAAACGAAAATTAATGATCAGGAATTGATAATTGAAACTGGATTAATGGCAAAGCAAGCCGATGGAGCTGTAACTGTCCGCTATGGCGATACTATTGTCTTAGTAACAGCTGTTATGGATAAAAGCCCTAGAGAAGGTTTAAACTTTTTGCCGCTGACAGTTGAGTATCAAGAAAGAAGATACGCTGCCGGTAAAATTCCAGGTGGTTTTTTTAAGCGAGAAGGTCGGCCCAGTGAAAAAGAAATTCTAAGTGCCAGATTAATAGATAGGCCAATTAGGCCGCTATTTCCAAAAGGTCTTAGAAATTCTTTACAAATAGTTGCCACAGTATTATCCAGTGATGGAATAAATAATTCTGATATTTTAGCTTTAATAGGTGCTTCAACAGCTCTATCAATATCTAATATCCCTTTTAATGGGCCTATAGGGGCAGTTAGAGTAATCTATGCTAATGGTGTGTATAAGGCTTTTCCTTCTTTCGAAGAGACACTAGAATCAGAACTAGACATGATAGTTGCAGCTTCTGATAAAGGTGCAGTTA
>CAYQKA010000008.1:0-11215 GCA_964418055.1 uncultured Planctomycetia bacterium
CCTCCACCAGGGGTTGGATAATGCTTTATTTTGTAGGTATTAGCTAGTCTAAATTGCTCTTTTCTTGATCGCCCCTGAATTGCTAACATATGTTCCCGATTGATTATTCCGTCTTTTTCTACCTTGGTTTCATCGAAGCATTTTGCTGATAACGGCCTTAATACTCTACCTGACAAGTGAGCCTTTTTATCCATTATATGTAGTATATTTTTCCTTTGTGACATAGGGCGCTCACCTAAAACATCACCCGTAACAATAACATCGGCACCCTCTTCCTGCATTACTTTCTTGGCTATTTTTAACATAAATAAATGGCAATCTATGCAAGGATTAAAATTTTTACCGTAACCAAATTTTGGTTTTTCTATAATGTTATAATATTTTTTTGAATTGCAGAAGTCAATTATGCGGAGCTTGATTTTGAATTCTCTACAAATTTCCTTAGTCATCTCTAAAGAATTATCCGAAGGCAAAAAAGGAAGCTTAAAAGTAAGGCCTATTACTTCAAGGCCCTCCTCAATAACTAACTTGGTAGCTAGAATACTGTCTAATCCACCACTAATTAATGAAATTGCTTTAGCCAAGAGAATCCCTCTGTACTAATCAAATAAATAGCTATTGTAATTAATGAAGAAATAATAACACCAATAAATATGCTTAGAAGTGCATGCTTGGTCTTTAACTTAAAAAGGACTGCCGCTAAAGCCCCTGTCCAAGCACCAGTAATTGGAAGAGGTACAGCCACAAATAGAATTAAACCTAAAGACTCATAGCGTTCAACCAACACAGCTTTTCTTTTTGTGCGCTCAAAGAGGCGATCAAAAAAAGTTTTCCAAAGCCTGAAATGCCTTAACTTCTCGCAAAGCGGCTCAGTGAAGAGTAATATAGGAATAATGGGTATCATATTAGCCAAAACACATATCAAGAAGGCTTTTTGGAGTCCGATATTCATCTGCGCGTGAGCAATCAAAATAGCATATCTCGCTTCAACTATAGGAAGCATCGCTAAAATAGCTGCAATTAATTCTTTAGAACCAATATTATAGGCTAAATAAGTGTAGATATGTTCAATCATTACCTTTGTCATATAACGCTTACCATCCCTGCTTACCAACTAAGGGCACAAAAATACAATTATCATAGTAATCTTTAATAATATTCTCTCCCCTTTTTTCAACTCTCAACAGTCGTTGCGTATGTATCTCTCCGACAGGTATCACCAGCCTGCCACCATCTGATAATTGACTGATTAACTCTTCTGGCACCTTGGGTGCTGCAGCAGTTACAATAATGGCGTTAAAAGGCTCGCGCTTACTCAAACCATAACTGCCATCTCCACATGTAAGTTCAACGTTTTTTATTTGCAGCTTATCAAGACTAGCTCTAGCCTGCACTAATAGTTCTTCAAAACGTTCTATTGAATAAACCTTATTGACAATTTTTGAAAGAATTGCAGCTTGATAACCACTTCCTGTCCCAACTTCAAGAACTCTATCGGTTTTTTTTAAAGATAAAAGTTGCGTCATCAACCCTACCATATAAGGCTGTGAAATTGTCTGATCCTTACCAAGAGGTAATGGACTATCATTATAGGCCATATCTTTTAAGTCTAACGAAACAAACTCTTCTCTGGGAACATCTCTAATAGCTTTTATTACTTGCTTATCAGTAATGCCTCTGGCAATGAGTTGCTCATTAATCATATCATTTCGTAATTGAGAAAAATTTTTCATTTCTGCAAATAGATATTAAACAACAACTTTATGAATCTACAAGTATCAATAAAGGGATTAATATAGCTTTTTTCTTCACGATAAACAGTAGAGATGGGAACAGAATCAATCTTATATCCTTTACGGCTTGCTTGAATAAGCATTTCAGATTCTATTTCATAATTTGAGGACTTCAAATGAATATCATCTAAAACAGTCTTTTTTATCAGTCTAAACCCACATTGAGAATCAGGAATACATTGATGACAAATTTTAGATATAATTCCTGACATAAATTTGTTTGTCGCTTTACGTAAAAAAGGCATTCGTTCTGTATCAGCCATTCTATTACCAACAATCACTGGTGCCTTAGTCTCGTTATATTTATTTATAAAATTGCCAATTTCCTCAGGCTCATGTTGGCCGTCAGAATCCATAATAATAATTAAATCATAGTCTATGTCTTTGAGGTGTTCTACTCCCGTTCTTATAGCCGCTCCCTTGCCCCTATTGGAAACATGACTTAAAACTTGCACTTTAGCTTCTAGGGCGATTTCAGCAGAACTATCAGTAGAACCATCATCAACAACTAAGATATCTATATCTAAATGATTAATTTTATCAATTAAACTTTTTAAATAATTGGCACTATTATATACGGGCATCAATACAATATTTTTCATTAAGTATTCCAAACTTCGTGATACATAAGCCACTGTGTTTTATAGCGGCCTACATAATCCTCTATTACCTCTAATCCTTTTTCCAGCAATCTTCTTATTTCAGCATCTTGATCATTAGATATATCAGGCATAATTGGCTTATCTAGACAAAAGATAAATGTGTTATCAGGTTGCCTAACTAAAAAAGTAGGTACAATAGGAGCATTCATACGATAACTAAAATATGCAGCCCCTCGAGGCATTTCCGCAATCTTTCCAAAAAATCTTGCTTTTTCACCACTCTTTAAAAAATTGTTATCACCTACCGTTGCCAATATATGATTATTCTTTAATGCGGTAAAACACTTTTTAATCCCCATACCGGTATTAATATTATCAACGCCCTTCGCGGCTCTTTTTTTATCAAAGAAATTATTAACGGCTTCGGCTTTATGTTTTAAACGGATAGCATCTAATTTATAACCAAGGGCCGGCAAAATAGCTGCTCCCAACTCCCAATTGCCTAAGTGCGCGCTCAAAGATACGACTCCTCTACCTAATTTTAGACAATTATCAATATTCTCAAGACCTATAATTTTCACATTTTTTTCAATAAATTCTTCATCTATATTCGTAAATCTAAAAAATTCAACAAGATATTTACCAAAACTCATATATACTTCACGTGTTAGCTCAGCAACTTTTTGCTGGTCAAAGGTTTCTCTTTTGAACTGTAAAACAGTCCTTAAGTTTTCCGCTACAATTTTTTTGCCCTGTAGAGAAAAATAATATCGCACTAATGCAACCTGTCTGGAAAAGCTATAAGCTTTATCAATAGGTAACGATCTGGCGATATATTGACCTAAACGATAGAAGGAATCTGATATCATTTTTCTTTTTTAAACTTTTTTTATTTTATCATAAATATACCCACTAATCAATAAAAAAACACACCCAAACCAGGATGTGTTTTTGTTATAAATACTTGATATAATATACTTTAATCTTCCATATCTAATACTTTTTTAATGCGCTTTAATGCTTCCTTTAAACGCTCTTCATTGTCAACCAAAGCAATTCTTATATATCCCTCTCCATACTCTCCAAATCCAGTCCCAGGAGCCACTCCTACACCAGCTTCTTTCATCAATAATGTTGCAAACTCCATTGAAGTTAAAGCACTATATTTCAAAGGAATGTGAGCCCAGATATAAAATGTACTCTTAGGTTTTTTAACATGCCATCCTATTTCGTTCATACCATCTACAAAAAGGTCTCTACGTTTCTTATATATCTCTACGTATTTTTTAACACAATCCTGTGGACCAGTTAACGCTTGAATACCTGCATATTGAACTGCCCTGAATATACCAAAATCCATATAACTCTTCGTTTTCGATATAGATTTAAGTATTTCTCTATTACCAACTACAAATCCCAATCTCCAGCCAGCCATGCTATATGACTTTGAAAGAGTATGATACTCGATGCACATCTTTTTTGAACCCTTAACATTTAAAATACTTGGTGTTTTATATCCATCAAATACAATATCAGAATATGCTAAATCATTAACAATAATCATATCTTTATCTTTGCCCCAATCAACAACCTCTTCGAAAAAATCGCTGTCGACTGTTGCCGTTGTTGGATTATGCGGATAACCTAATGTTAATATCTTAGACATCTTTACGATATCTTTACTTAGTGACTTCAGGTCAGGTCTAAAGTTATTTTCTTCTGTTAGAGGCAAGTTATATAAAATACCGCCAGCCATTATCACACCATTAAAATGAACTGGATAAGCTGGATTAGGTACCAAAACAACATCATCATGATTCAGAAATGTAAGGTATAGGTTAGCAATTCCTTCTTTTGAACCAATAAGCGGTAAAACCTCATGCTCTGGATCAAGAGTTACTCCAAAGCGTTCATTATACCATTGAGCAATAGCTTGCTTAAACTTTCGTTCAGTTTCACCATAGGGTCTTGAATATCTATGATTAGCCTCAATCTTAGCTTTTTCACAAAGCTCATCCACAATATGTTTAGGTGTAGGTAAATCAGGACTTCCCATACCCAAATCTATAACGTCAATTCCACTATTTTGAGCCTCACGTTTTAAATTATCCATTATCGTAAATAAATATAACGGTAATCGTTTTAATCTATTTGCTTCTTGCATTATTTTTATCCTTCTTATTCCACTTCTAAAACAGCTATGATTTCTCCAACTTTTACTTCTTCTCCCTCATCAAAATTCTTCTTAATTAATTTACCATTAGTTGGTGAAGGTACATTAAATGTGGCTTTTTCTGTCACCACTTCCAAAAGGTCACTATTTTCACTAATAACATCTCCTTCTTCAACATGCCAAAAAGACACATTGGCACTTTTAATCTCTTCACCTAAGTTAGGTAATTTAATTTCTATCTCTGCCATTAATTTCCTCCAATAATAATTACTAAGTTTATTTTAGATTACTATTATACAAATAACATACTAAAATTTCAAGTAAAAACTCTATATACAAATTCTGAGTTTATCTGATTCAATTTTTGAAATTATCTTTAAATGATCTTTCAAAAATTGCCCTAAACTCATCTAAGCTGATCTCTTGGCGAATAATCTTATCCAAAGAAATCATTACACTTGAATCATAACCACACGGTTTTATCATCTGAAAATATTTCAGATCTACATTTAAGTTTATAGCAACTCCGTGATAAGTTACCCACCGTTTTATTCCAATGCCAATAGAGGCTATTTTTTTATTATCTACCCAAACACCTCTCTGTCCCTTTAAAGAGTTCGCTTTTACACCATAAAAAGCTAAAACATTAATAACAATTTTTTCTATGGAATCTAAAAAAATATGTATATCTTTTTTGCGCTTACTTAAATCAATTATAGGATAGCAAACTAATTGGCCAGGACCATGGTAAGTAACACTACCCCCTCTATCTACCTTGAGCACACTTACGCCATTGTTATCTAAAATGCTCCTATCAGGAATTTCAGTATTAATAAAAGTTCTTCCTGTGGTAACTATATGAGGATGCTCTACAAATAGAACTGTATCAGGAATAGTCCCCTCTACTCTAAGACCATGAAGTTGTTTCTGATAGTCATAGCATTGCTTATAGTCAATTTTTCCTAAACTCATAAATTTAATCATATCATTACATACTTGTAGGTGATGAAACCCCTAGAAGATTAAGGCCTGCATGAAGGGTATTTTTAGTAGCCTTGATAAGTTTAATCCTAGCAGCTGTCTTAGCCAAATCATCATCAAGTACCCTATGGCTATGATAAAAAGAATGAAATGCCTCTGCAACTTTCCGTAAATATACAATAATACAATAAGGCTCTCTAGATAAGGCTGCAGATTCAATGGCACTAGGATATTCCACAAGCGCATTCATCAAAGACATCTCTTGAGCATCACTTAATTGATTCAAATCAACTCGCGGCAGCCTCTTGATATCCTCTTTCTGTTTTTGAAGTATACTACAAATACGTGCATGTGCATACTGGATATAATAGATTGGATTATCCATCGATTTCTTCTTAGCTAATGCCAAATCAAAATCAAGATGACTATTAGTTTTCCGCATTAGGAAAAAGAATCTAGCTACATCTGGTCCAACCTCATGGACTAATTGCCTTAAAGTTATATACTCACCCTTTCTCGTAGACATGGATACTGACTTACCATCCTTATATAATGTTGCCAGCTGAATGATAACTACTTCTAAAAAATCATCGCAAGCCCCTAAAGCCTTTACAGCTGCATTAATACGGGGTATATATCCATGATGATCTGGGCCCCATATATTGATTACTTTTTTAAATTTTCTTTTTATTTTGTCTTCGTGATAAGCAATATCGGGTGCTAAATATGTGTACTCACCTGTACTTTTTACAACCACCCTGTCTTTATCATCTCCATACTTTGTCGACCTAAACCAAATAGCACCATCTTTTTTGTAAATCAGCTTTTTTTTCTTCAATTTTTTTATTACACTTGTCACTACATCCGTCCGCATCATCTTTTTCTGAGAAAACCATACATCCATAAACACACCAATATCATCTAAATCTTTCTTAATTCCATCCATAATCTGCTTCACTGTATATACTGAAAGCATATTCTCTACATTTAAATGTTTTTTAGCAAAAGAATCTTTGCCAAAACGTTTAATAAAGCCCTTCGCAATATTGATCAAATACTCACCCTGATACCCATCCTCAGGTAGACTAAATTCTTTACCTTGCAATTCAAGGCATCTGGCCATAGCAGATTTCCCTAAAGCATCAATCTGATTCCCCTCATCGTTAATAAAGTATTCCTTAGTAATATCATAGCCACATGTTTTCAATATTCTAGCTATTACATCACCCACCACTGCCTGCCTACCATGAGCTATGCTAAGAGGGCCTGTCGGATTAGCGCTTACAAATTCAACTTGCACCTTCTTTTTTCGCCCAATGTTGTGTGGCTTAAATTTAGAAGGTGAATCTCCAATAATTTTTATGAGTTTATTGAGGAATTTTCTACTATAAGTAATATTTATGAATCCAGGCTTAACTACATTAATAGATTCTACCCATGATTCTCTTTTGCTTGATATCAACAAATTGAGGAGTTCTTGTTTAATTCTTTCAGCTGTATGAAATGGAGAGCTTTTTATGATAGGAGCTACTTGAAAAGCAATATTAGTAGACAGATTACCAAACCTTTTATCCTTAGGAAGACTAAGTTCGACATTGAACTTATTTTCCGCATAATTTGGCATTACAGCAAGGATTGCTTTATTTAGTAGTGTCTTGAGTTCGTTCTCTAAAGTCTTTAGCACGTTCTTCAGTTATTGCCTTTTGAGGGGCATCAGCCCACAATCGCTCAAGGCTGTAAAATTCACGTAAGTCATTCTTAAAGACGTGAATTACAACATCAATATAATCTAGCAATATCCAAGATCCTTCATTATAACCTTCTATATGAGATGGTTTTATAGAAATATCCTTAAGCTCCTCTATTATATGATCAGCAATAGCTTTATTTTTTCTTTCACTATCACCACCACATATAAGAAAAAAGTCGCATATCGCAGCCACATCAGACATATTCATTATAACTACGTTATCGGCTTTTTTCTCAAGAGCAGCTCTTGCTATTAAGAGTGTTTTTTCTTTAGCGCTGAGCTTTTTACTTTGAGTCATTAATTAATTATTAGAGGAATGCTATTTTTTACCTAGGATTCTATACATGCCTGTTCCACATACAGGGCATTTACCTTTAAGTGCCTTGCGACCATTTTTCATGGTTACTTCTTTAGCATCTGACATTTCTTTTTTTGCTTTACACTTAACACAATATCCTTCCATGAAATACCTCCTGTTTTATTTGATTATTAGTTTACCATAGAGACTACTGTTAGTCAAATGCTTTTTGATATGGCTTCAGCAATGTTTATTGCAGCATTAGGTCTAGCTATTTTTTTTGCATTCAAAATTATATCTTGAGAAAAATTTCTATCTTCTAAAAATTTTTTTACAACTTCCAGTATATCATTTACTTTTTTTGCTCTAAAAACTGCTCCCTGAGCTTGAAGATATTCAAGATTCCTCGACTCTTGGCCTCCCACAGAACTATAAATAATCATGGGTAAACCTAAAGCTAAAGCTTCAGATGTAGTCAAACCACCTGGTTTTGTTATTAATAAATTAGCTAGTAACATTAATGCAAATATATCATCAGAGAATCCATATATTTCTACTTTGTGTTTAAAATTAGTTGATATCCTATCAAGCTTCCTCTTGAGCCGCTTATTCTTACCGCATACTATTTGAACTTCAAAATTAAACTCAAGCTTATCAAGCTCACGAGCAATTACATCAAGTGGGCCGACACCCATACTGCCCGCCATTAGTAAAATCCTAGGCGTTTTAATACCATGATTATAATCTAGTTCTTGCGTAATTCTGGTATCAGCAGAAAACTTAGAATCAATGGGTATTCCAGAAACAATTATCTTATCTCGAGACACCCCATTATCTAATAATTTATCCTTCATTTTGTTCGTGGCTACAAAATAACCATCAACATTATCCATTACCCAAAAAGGATGTATATCATAATCAGTAATAACTGCATAGAGCTTAAAGACCTCTTTACTTTTTTTCTTAATTGCTGAAAAAACAGCACAAGGGACAACCTGTGTGCATATAACTACGCATGGTTTATGTTCATTGAAACATTTTTTAAATTTTCTATAGGCAGGAGCTAAAAGAATTTTTTTTATAGGATTAGCTTTTTTATAAAAAATCTGATTTCCCCAAAGCCGATCATAAATTTTCCCAGATCTCTTAATAAACCAGATATATAGGCCATGAACAAGATTTTCAAACGTTGGAGAAATGAATTCTAGAGCATTGATTAGTATTATTTCTAGCGAAGGTTCTGTTCTTTTTAGGGTATCAGCTAAAGATATAGCTGCCATACAATGGCCAGAATCACCAGTAGAATATAATATAAAAGCTTTTTTAGTAAATTTAGTCGTGCCAGTCATCAATCTCTCCAACAATCTCCTCTAGAAGATCTTCAAGAGATATAAGACCGCTGATTTTATCTTGCCCATCAATCACCATAGCTATCTGAATGCGCTTACGTTGAAAATCTTTTAATAAATCCATAGCTATTTTATCAGATGAAACAAAATAGGCGGGCCTAATTAAATCTCTTAGGACTATTTTTTCTTTTGCTTCCCACACTTTTAGCAAATCTCTGGCATATAAGACTCCTATCATATTATCAAATTCATCTTCATAAATAGGAACTCTGGCATAACCTTCTTTATTAACAAAGGTTAATAAATCTTCAACCGGAGTATTAACGTCAGCTGCTATAATTTCAGCTCGCGGAATCATTACCTTGGAAACCTGAATATCATTAAAGGCAAACACTCTATGCAACATATCCCGCTCTTCATCCTCAACTGCACCCACTTCACTGCCAACCTCGATAATGGTTTTAATTTCTTCTTCTGTTACAATAGGAGACTTTTGTTTCGGATTGCCTCCAAAGAATTTTATTATAAAATGGCTGAATTTTGCAAACACATTAGAGATAGGGCTTAATAACCTAATTGTAAAGTCCATTACTCCCGCTACTTTAAATGAGTATTTTTCAGCATGTCTAGCTGCAAATATTTTAGGAGTAATTTCGCTAAAAACCAATATAAGAATAGTCATCACAAATGTTGAAACTATAATACCTATTTTAGGTCCTAAGAAATAATAGAATGCTGCAGCCGATAATGATGAAATAGCTATATTGACAAAATTATTGCTAATCAATATGGTCGTAATAAGTTGATCTGTATTACCCATTAATTTCTGAACCAAATTTGCCTTGGGGCCCTTTTGCTTGGCCAGATGTCTTAATCGTAAGCGATTAAGCGATAAAAAGGCTGTCTCAGAACCAGAAAGAAAGGCTGATATTAGCAAAAGGGTTATAATAGAAAAAACTAACAGTACAACAGATATTATATGCATCTTTTACCTATATAATTTTTTTTCATTTATATATTCGAATACTTCTGGGGGTACCATAGATTTAAAATTCTCATTATTCTTAATTAAATCTCTGATTTCAGTTGATGATATATCAATTGCCTCTATATCAATATTCTCTACTTCGCTAATTTTAGATGCATCATTAAAACCGGGCCTTTTAGCGATAACAAAAGTGCAAATTTTGCACAACTCTCTAATTTCCTTCCATTCATTCAGCCTAGCAACTATATCTCCACCGGCGATGAAGTACAGCTTATCATTCTCTTCTAAATCTTCTTTAAAATGTTTAATGGTGTCAATCGTATATGAAGTGCCTTTTTTATCTAATTCGTACGTAGATACTTCAAAACACTTGAAAGTCGTCAGTGCATCCTCGAGCATAAATAATCTATCCTGACCGGAAACAGAATCATCAGTTGAAGCAAAAGGACTAAGATATGCAGGTACAAAAATTACCTTATCCAACATAAGTTGCCCCATTGCCTCTTCAGCCAACCTTAGATGTCCCAAATGCACAGGATTAAAAGTACCACCCAATATACCTAAACGCATTTATTTAGTCCTTACTTGGCCATTACCTATAATTACATATTTATAACTTGTAAGCTCGGCAACGCCCATAGGGCCTCTGGCATGCATTCTTCCGGTACTAATACCAATTTCTGCTCCAAGACCAAATTGATTTCCATCAGTAAACCTTGTTGAAGCATTCAGGTATACACAAGCAGAGTCTACTCTATTTAGAAAATATTCTGCAGATTCACAACTATCAGTAATAATAACTTCTGATAGGCCGGAACTATACCTATCTATATGAGCTATAGCATCATCTATACTATTTATAACTTTAATTGAAATAATCTTATCCAAGTATTCTGTTTCCCAATCTTTCTGAGTTGCTTTATTAATCTGACCTTTAAGAATATTACACGTTTCAATGCATCCCCGAACTTCTGCACCCTGATCTTTTAGACTTTTCACCATTAATGGTAAAAACCTACCAGCAATGTGCCTATGAACTAATAATGTTTCAATTGCATTACAAACGCTTGTTCTCTGCAATTTGGCATTAAGGACTATTTTAGCCGCCATATTTAAATCTGCATATTCATCAACATAGGCATGGCAAAGTCCTTTATAATGTTTCACAACAGGTATCTTAGAATACTTTATCACTTCCTTGATAAGACTTTCTCCCCCTCTAGGAATAATTAAATCAATATATTTTTCTTCTTTGAGTAAAAAGCGTACTGCTTTACGGTC
>CAYQKA010000008.1:11315-13964 GCA_964418055.1 uncultured Planctomycetia bacterium
ACTACATTTCCAACAGGATCTTCTTGAGCCGCTACTTCCTTAAGACAAGCACTCATCTGCCTGATTCTGTCTTTATCCAGAGACAACCTATCTATGAAACTTTCTTTTAAGCCACTTTTTTTAGCTGCCTTTATATCTAGCTTATTGGCTTTAATAATATATGAAGCATTTGCCACTAAAGCTCGAGCCATCTGCTTCAACGTTCTATTTTTTACCTCAGTAGACAGCTGACGTAATTTTATAGAAGCCTCTTTCGCTTTTATAGCCGCTAATTTAACTTCTTGATTAATATTCATCTCATTCTCCTATGCTATAAAATTACGAGATTATCTCTATGTATTATCTCGTCATAGTATTTAGAGCCAAGTTCTTTCTCAATTTCTGATGTTTTAAGACCCTTAATTTTATCTATTTCTTTAGAAGTATAATTAGTAAATCCTCGCGCTAGCTCTTTACCAGACTCGCTCACTATTAACAC
Source organism: uncultured Planctomycetia bacterium (assembly GCA_964418055.1). Taxonomy (GTDB): domain Bacteria; phylum Omnitrophota; class Gorgyraeia; order JAGLLT01; family JAGLLT01; genus Kappaea. Next base: position 11,794 of record CAYQKA010000008.1, read on the forward strand.
AAGATCTCCATAGGCAAAATTACCAGAAGCACTCATTACACCTGCAGAGAGAAGACTTCGCCCCTGTTCGCACAACGCTCTTATGGCTCCTTTATCTACAACTAATTTACCTTTCACTTTCTTACTAAAAGCAATCCATTTCTTTCTTTCATTAAGTCTTATCTCTTTTGCTTTAAAGATAGTGCCTACATTTTTACCTTTGATTATTTCGCTTAAAATATCAGCTTTCTTTCCATTGGCAATAATACAAGTTATGCCAGATGCAGTAACTATGCGAGCCGCCTCTAGCTTAGTTCTCATACCGCCTACGCTTAGTTCGCATCCGGCCCCAGCTGCATAATGTTCAACTTTACCAATTTCTTCGACAACATCAATTTTTTCCTGTTTGCCTTCTTCAGTTAAGCAATATAACCCATCAACATCAGTTAAAATTATAAGCGCTTGAGCCGAGATAAAATTAGCTACCATAGCTGACAATTGATCATTATCGCCAAATTTAATCTCATCAGTTGAAACCGTGTCATTTTCATTTATTATAGGCAAAATACCTTTATCAAGAAGAGTTATAATTGTATTCCTTGCATTTAAATATCTTTGCCGATCACTCAAGTCCGCTCTAGTTAAAAGTATTTGAGCTGTAACAATTTTCTTTTTATAAAAACAACTATCATATATTTTCATTAAACGACTTTGACCAATAGCTGCAGCTGCCTGAAGAACTCTTAATGTTTTAGGCCTTCTTGTAAGTTGAAGCTGACTCATACCTTCAGCAATAGCTCCAGAAGACACTAAAACAACCTCAATTCCTTTTTTGCGCAGTTTAAATATCTGAGCACATAATAACTCAACTTCTCTATTATCTAAACGCGCACCATTAGAGGTAATAATCTTTGTGCCTACTTTAATAACAACTCTTTTAAATGCTGTATTTTTCTTTATCATAATAATTTTACTATTTGTGCTAGAAGTTCATCTATATTAGTTTTATCCTTACATGAAATCACAAAAAAATGTTCTTTAATTTTACTTTTAAAAATTTTTAAATTATCCTTAGCTAGTGGTAAATCTATCTTATTTGCTAAAATTATGCATGGCTTATCATTCAGTTCTCTATTATATAACATTAACTCATTTTTTAAACTAAAAAAATCATCCCATGGTTTCCTTCCATCTACCCCAGCAAGATCTATAACAAAAACAAGGATTCTCGTTCGTTCTATATGGCGAAGGAATCTATCACCCAAGCCACTGCCTGCATGCGCTCCCTTAATTAAACCAGGTATATCAGCAATCTTAAATTCTTTATCATTGAATTCAACAATACCTAAAACAGGCGCTTTAGTTGTAAATGGATAAGGTGCTACTTTGGGTTTTGCTTTAGAAATGCAACTGATTAGAGAAGATTTACCTGCATTGGGAAATCCGACCAAACCTACATCAGCAATTAGTTTTAAGTCAAAATGAAGATGTATTGACTCACCTATTTTGCCTGGCTCAGCATTAGTACACTTGGCATTACCACGTCCGCCTTTACCTCCCCGTGCAACAATAACTTCTTCGTTGATATGAGTTAAATCCCTTACCACCAAGCTATTATCTGCATTCAGAATAAGAGTCCCCGGAGGAACAGAAAGATAACTATCCTCTCCATCTCTTCCTGTTTTATTATTAGAGCCTCCATGACCTCCCCCAGAAGCTTTAATATTTTTTTTATAATTGAATTCTCTTAAGGTATGGATTCCAGGATCTGCCTTGATAATGACGTGGCCTCCACGTCCGCCATTGCCACCATTAGGCTTTCTTCCTTTAACATCTCTTGTATGGCGGAAGCTCTTACATCCGGAACCACCAGTACCGGCATGTACATAAATATCGGCCTCATCTATAAACATTATTGGGGCAAAACACTAATAAATTTAGTTTTGCTAAATTTAACAATACCATTTTTCTTGGCAAAAAGCGTATCATCGGAACCACGACCTACATTTGTTCCTGGCTTGAACTTAGCCCCTCTTTGCCTGATGATAATAGCTCCAGCTTTAACTACTTCACCATCATATTTTTTAAGACCCAAACTCTTTCCAATAGAATCTCTTCCGTTTCTAGTTGAGCCCATTCCTTTTTTATGCGCCATTATTCAAACTCCTTTTATATAATTATTCTTCATCCAG
>CAYQKA010000008.1:14064-20487 GCA_964418055.1 uncultured Planctomycetia bacterium
TTTTTCTCCTTTTTACAATAGACGTATAGGATATCAAAAAAGAAAAAGCTTGTCAAGCTTTTGTAATCCTAACGTTTTCAATGTGTTCATTTATGTCTGCCTCAATAACTATTTTGGCGTTATACTCATTTTCTAATAAATTTAGCTCAGAACGAAGTTCATTAAATATGTGCGAAGCTACCTTAGGGTGCACACTTACTTTAATTTTACTTACTTTTAGGGTTTTTAACGCCTTTTTAATACCCCTTAAAGCTTCAATTGCAATAGTAAAATTTGATTTTACCAAGCCTTTGCCCTTACAATAGGGGCAAGTTTCAGAAAAAGCACTTTCCAGGCTTTTACCTACTCTCTGGCGAGTCATTTCAACTACACCAAGTTCAGAAATAGGCAGCACTTTAGTTTTAGCCCTGTCTTTTTTCAGAGATGCCAAAAGAATTTTATAAATTTCCTGACGATGCTGTCTTGAGTTCATATCAATGAAATCAACTATTATTATCCCTCCAAGATCTCTAAGCTTCAATTGTCTCACTATTTCATGAGCAGATTCCTTATTAGTGATATATGCTGTCTCTTCCAAGCTGCCTTTCTTTACAAAACTACCTGTGTTCACATCAATTGAAATCAAACTCTCGGTAGGCTCAATTATAATATAGCCACCTGATTTTAATTGAACATTTCTTTTGGTTATTTTCTCAATTTGATCTTCAAGCTTATATTCTTCAAACAGAGATTTGTTGCTTTGATAGAACTGTAATTTTGATTTTAAATCTGGGGTTAGTGAATTTAAGAATTTATATATTCTGCTATACTCTTTTTTACTGTCTACTATAAGACATTCGACATCCTCTGAAAAATAATCACGTATAACCCTTAAAACTAAATCATACTCCTCATGCACTAAAGCAGGACAAGTAACTCGGCGAGAAACACAATTAATCCGTTTCATAAGTCGCATAAGATATTTAAAGTCTCTAATAAGTTCTCTTTTGCTGGCACCTTCCCCTAGTGTTCTTACTATAAGGCCTGCGCCATCTGGCATTCTAAAACTACCAATAATATTTTTTAATCTCTCTCTTTCTTCAGGTTCTCTTATTCTCTTAGAAATACCTGTACAACTTTGATAAGGCATTAAAACTAAATATCTACCAGGCAAACTAATGTTCGTAGTTAATCTGGGTCCCTTTGTACTAATATTATCTTTTACAATCTGAACAATCACTTCCTGTCCTGGTTTTAAAACATCTTTAATATTAGTATTTTCTTTAAATCTTGTAGGTTCAAGCTCCTCAGCTTCTTCTTCTAGAATCTCCTTATAATCACCAAAAGGCTTAGTAATATCCGATACATAGAGAAAGCCGTTCTTCTTCATCCCTAAATTTACAAAAGCCGCTTGAATACCACTGACCACCGTATCAACCTTCGCTTTATAGATATTTCCTACAAAACGCTTATGATCTGGCCTTTCACTGAAATACTGCTCCAAATTACCGTTTTCCACAACAGCAATTCGCTTTTCCTGCTTTTCGACATTAATAATGATTTTTCTTTTCATCTTAAAAATTAAACTCCTTTAAATTGAAAAAAGACAGGTATTGGACCCGTCTTTGTTTTTATTATATTCAATCAAACCCATTAAAAAACTATTTCCTGTTCAAAAGCAACAGTGGAAACTGAATCAATATGCCCCTTTTCTTTCAATACATGCGGCGTTAAAAATATCAAAAGATCTCTTTTTTCTATTTCTGTACCTTTTTGTGAAAATAGATAACCCAATATAGGGATATCTCCAAGAAATGGAATTTTTTTATTAGTATTAACAACTTTATCTTTAATCATGCCGCCAATAACCAAAGTCTCGCCATCTTTAATCATTACTTCAACTTCTGCCTGCTTCGTAGATATTATTGGTACTTCTGCACCTTCAAATGTAACACTTCCTGTTAAATCACTTACCTCAGGAACAACGCTTAAAGTTATGTATCCATCTTTATTAACTGTTGGGGTTACTGTCATAATAATACCATATTCAATATATTCCCAACCGGAAACATTCCATCTACCTGTTTCATCTGAATAAGAATAATTAGCCACTGGCCATTTTGTACCTACTGTAATTTTTGCTTCTTTGTTATTTAGGGTTGTTATTCTTGGATTTGACAAAACATTTGTATCTGTTCTGGTAGATAAAGCTTCTAAAGTTGCTTGCAAACCGGTAAAATCAAGAGTTCCATACTGAAAATATTCTTCTTCACCAGTATCCCCAGCAATAGCAGGTAAAGAACTCCACGTAATCGCATCTTTACCATCAATAGGTAAATCATTTTTATAGGCAAAATCAGAAGCAAGGTCTGTAATTCTCCCCGCAGCATCATATGTATAATCAGCATTAGGTGATGGATACAGCCTACCATCAGTACTCCAGTTAGAAAACGGGAAGGTTGTACCTCTCTTCGAACCATCTAGAACAATTTGAGTTTGCCAATCTACACCTAAAGTTTCATCTTTACCTAAGGTAGTCTCAATAACGCGTGCTTCTATCTGGATTTGCGGTGTCCTGCCGTCTAATTGCTTAATTATACTGGCAAGCTTTTTAATACTTGTCCCTATATCCGTAACAATAACTTGATTTGTCCTGGAATCAAATTGAATTTTTCCGCGTGGAGATAACATTTCTGCGAGTGAAGTAGCCAAACTTTCAGCATTAGCATAATTAAGAGAGAATAACGTTGTCTCTAAGTCTTCCATGGAAAGATTTTCTCTTGTCGTGACGCGAATTATATTACCATCTTTTTCATAGACATAACCTTGAGTTTTTAAAATAATGTCTAAAGCTTTTTCCCAGGGAACATCTTCTAGCTTCATAGTTACTACACCCTGAACTTCTCCTCCAGTAATGATATTAATACCACTTTTATCTGAAATGATACGCAGAACATCCTTTATATCTGCATCTTTAAAATCCATACTTACCTTTTTATCATTAGAGAAGGCATCATTATCTGATGCACTATTTAAAATAGATGTTATTTGATGTGCTTCAATTTGCTTAGGGGTAATTTGTTTCACTTGAGGATCTATAGCTTTTACTTCTTGCGCAACACAAGTCATACTCCAACACAAAATAACAAAACACATAAAACTACTGAATAGAATGTATTGTTTATTTTTCATCATTAATATTATTTTCATCTTCTCTTAGTTTGAAAACTTTTCTTTCTCCAAGAACTTCAACGATAGCTCTATCGTTCATAATGTCTTTTACAACAAAAAAATCTGTCTTATCATTGATTTTCATGATTTGACCATTAATTATTACGGCTGATTCTCCCTCTGGATCATATACTACAGCCTGAAGTATTATAGAACTATAATCTACAGCCTTTTTTATACTTTTATCTTGTGTTTTCTTTTTAAGCTGGTCCTGCAAATACGGAGGAACAAAAGGATCTCTCTTCTCATGACTATTATACACGAAATCATCTGCATATGCAAAAGTATTTAAAGCAAATAAGGAGATAAGATAAATTATAAATAGAAAACATGCTCTATTCACCTTTTTGCGTCTCCTGAGAATTTAATATATATGTATAAACCACCATTTCACCTCTATGCTCAAACGAATTCTTTTTATCTTCCTTAACCTCAAGCTCCTGAATCTTCATAAATCTATCTGCATTTTCAAGCTTACTTACAAAAGAGCCGATATTATGATAACCTCCCTTAAGAATTAACTTAAACGGAACTGTTATATATAGCATTTCTTCTTGTCTTATTTCTTGTTTCTTTTCAATTTCTAGCAATTTCACATCAGATTCTATAGCAATAGTAGAAAGATACTCTAATAAATCAGGAATATCCTTTTCTGTTGGTAATTTTTTTTCATAAAAGCTTATATCATTTTTAAGCTCATCAATTCTTATTTTTGCATTTTCTATTTTTTCTCTTTGCTTCTCTATCGAACCAGCCTTAGATACAAATGACTGTTTCTCAGTAATTTTTTCTTTCAATATATTAGCAGCACCGACTTTTGGTGCAATAGCTATAAAATAAAATATAACCGTAAAAATTATATAACCGGCTATAACCCCACCCATTATCTGATATGCCTTGTTATCCTTCAAGTCTTCAAGATTCATCTTTTTTATCCGGTAGATCTTTTTGTTTTAAATGGCAAAAAATAACAAAACTAATATGTTCTACATCTTGTATTTTTCTTTTGATAATTTTTAGTTCAACATCGCTGAAATCTTTAAAAAATGATTCATGATGCTTAATATTGTTCATAAAATTTCCAACAATTGCTTCTTCCTTGCCTTCTTTAGAATAAACCTTACCTTCAATAATTAACATACTATTATTTAATTCGAGAGCATTAAGCCAAATACCATTAGTTAACAGGTCACTCAACTCATTAAGTTTCTGCGAATAATAAATTCTATTTACCATTAAATAATTTACAACGACTGCTCTTTCTTCTAACGACATAAGCTCTTTTTTATATATTCCGTACTCACTTTTTACTTTTAAAATTTTCTGCTCTTGACTCTCAAGATTATCTGCTTTAAGTGTTGCTGCAGTCAAACTTTTATTTGCAATAGCCAACCACATTACAAGTATTGATACGAGAATAACTCCAATAAGGATAAATAACCCCTTTGGCAGTATTACTCTTTGCTTTTTTAAATCATCTGGAAGTAAATTAATCTTTATCATAATTTATAACTTGCGTAAGGCTAATCCAGTAGCTACAGCAAAATAATCCCGAATAGGACTAATTTTATCTCCTAAAGACTTATTGCCTAAAATAAGCCTATCTAAAACGCTCCATCTTTTAACTTCTAAATCCATGTTTTCAGATAAAAAATTAGCCATATTTTCATCAATAGCCACGCCACCACTAATAAATATTTCAGTGACACCTTCTTCATATTGACTTTCATAATAATCAAACGATGACTTAATCTCTATTGCCATTTCCCTCATGGCATTTAAACATAGTTTATCAACTGCTTCCTTTTTATCTCCGGGATTTCTTTTAAGTTCTTCTGCCAGAGCTAAATCAACTTTAAAATTCTCAGCCAAAACCTCGGTTACACGCTTACCACCCACTGGAATATTGCGAGTAAAATTAAGTAAATCTCCACGAATAATATTCACACTTGTAGCTTCGCTTCCAATATTCAGTAAAGCAATAGTTTTATCTTTTTCCTCATTATTTAAATTAAAGGCATTAATAAGAGCAAGCGAATCTATATCCACAACCCATGGGCATAAGCCCGCTTTTTGGACTAGTTGAATTTTATCATTTATGCTATCCTTCTTAGCAGCAACTAATAAAACTCCCATATTGTTTTCTGCCTCAGAGATTATCTGGCAGTCAACAATAACCTCATTAACATTGTAAGGAATATACTTCTCAACTTCATATTTAATTGCATTTTTAAGATCTGCTTCACTCATTTTGGGCAACTGAATATTGCGGATAATTACGGAAGGTCCTTCAATAGAAATGTTAACTTCTTTTTCAGAAATTTTCGCTCGTTTTAAAAGCCGCTTAAGCGCACTTAGCTTATCTTTTTCTTCGGCATTAAACTTAAGCTCCTCAATAGACGCTTTAACTAAATTAAACTGCTCTTTAACCTTAAGGAGTTGCACCACCTTAATGGTTGATGTGCCTATGTCTAATCCGACAATATTTTCTTTTGTCATAATATTAACCGAAAGATATGTATTTTACTCTAAAAGATTTGTCGATTTCATTTCTCCGGTTTGATCAATTTGAATAACTGACTGCGTACCATTCCCATCTAAATCTCCATGGGCAATTGCAATATAACTATCAGCCATTCCTGATTCTCCTGCTTGAACTTCATACGAATATCTAATTTTACCTACCGGCTCAAAACCAATATCAATCCAACCTTGTGGAACAGCAGTATCTTTCCAGAGAACCCTTGTTACACTTGGAACTGTTTCTGGATGTAAATCACATAACACATAAGATTCATTCTCCATCTCATATGCCTCCAAACACTCTCTTATAGCTCCTAAATTATGTTTTGCTTCAGAAGTCTTAGCCCTCAATTGAAATCTTTGATAATTAGGTACAGCTATAGATACCAGAATAGTAATCAAAGCTACTACTACCATAAGTTCAATGAGAGTAAATGATTTCGCTCTGCGCATATCTTTTCCCCTGTAATAATTGTATTTATATTGATATAAATATATCATATATATAGCCTTTTGTCAATTTAAAGTACAACCTGAACACATTACCTAGATGTTAATATATGCTTAGGACTGCAATATATAGTATTCTCACCTTGCTCACCCTTAAATAAGTCTAGATAGATAAAAAAGAGCCACTTTAAATTTCTTTAAAATGGCTCTTTAATATACTTTAAATCTGTCAGTCTCAAA
>CAYQKA010000009.1:0-8485 GCA_964418055.1 uncultured Planctomycetia bacterium
AGCTATGTTAAATAAAGTTAAGTCTCCGGTTGGTGTTAAGACTGCTTCAGGTGAGACATTAAAAATATATTTTGATTTAGAAAATAAGGAATGTAAGAATTTATACTTAGAAGGTGCCTGCAATTTAATTTATAAGGGCAAGTATATAGTAACCTAAAAGGGGGATATTATGTTTAAAGGCTGTTATACAGCGATGGTAACACCATTTGATAAAGAAGGCCAGATAGATGAGGCTAAGTTTCGGGAGCTCATAGATCTTCAGATTGAGAATGGCATCACTGGTCTAGTGCCCTGCGGCTGTACAGGGGAGGCAGCAACTCTTAATCATAATGAGCAGAAAAAATTAATTAAGATAGCTATTGAAGCCGTCAATAAGAGAGTGCCGGTTTTAGCCGGAACAGGTTCTAATAGCACTCAAGAAGCCTTAGAGCTGACTGAATATGCTAAAAAGTCAGGAGCTGACGGAGCTTTAATAATTACCCCTTATTATAATAAGCCGACTCCTAAAGGTCAGATAATGCACTATGAGAAAATAGCCAAGGCAGTTGATATCCCAATCGTCTTATATAATGTTCCTTCCAGGACCGGTATAAGCATGTTGCCGGAGACAATTGCAACATTAAATAAGATTGAAAATATTGTAGCCGTTAAGGAAGCCAGTGGCTCCTTAGAGCAGGTAAGTCAGATTTTATCTCTCTGTGACATCATCGTTTTATCAGGAGATGATTCATTAACTATTCCTATGATGTCAATCGGAGCTGCGGGTGTTGTTTCGGTGGCTAGTAATATTATTCCTGAGGAGATTTCTAACATGGTGACGGCTTTTAAGGAAGGTGACCTCGCTAAAGCTCAGGAATTACATCACAAGCTTTATCCCGTATTTAAGGCAATGTTCATAGAAACTAATCCTATAAGTGTAAAAACGGCCATGAAGTTTATGGATGTTTTAAACGGTGTCTTGCGTCTACCGCTTTGTGAAATGACTGAAAGTAATGAAGCGAAACTCAAAGAAGCACTTATTAAAGCAGGTTTAATAAGGAGATAATATGATAAAAGTTATTATAAGTGGTGCGTCTGGTAGAATGTCAAAACTTATCGCCGCGCTTATCGCTCAAGAAAAGGGCATGAAGGTTGTTGCCGCCCTAGAAAGAAAAGGCCATTCTGATATCGGTAAAAAGTTTTCTGATATAGTGGGTATTAATTCAGCAGCATTAAATTGCCGCATAACTGATAATCTAAAGAATGTCATTGAAGACTCAGATATAATTCTTGAATATACAACTCCTAAGAGTACATTAGAGCATCTACATGAAGCCATTAAGTCTAAGAAGGCTATGGTTATTGGGACAACAGGTTGTACCAAGATAGAAATAGATAAGATTAAAAAGGCTTCTGTGAAGATTCCGATTTTTTTCTCGCCTAATACCAGTCTCGGGGTTAATTTAGTTTTTGATGTTCTAGAGAGATTGGCCAGCGTTTTACCAACTGATTATAATGTGGAGATAGTTGAAACTCATCATATTCATAAGAAAGATGCGCCCAGCGGGACAGCTAAGAAAATGGCTGATATTATTGCTACTGCTAGAAAACAAAAGCCGGATAAGGTTATTACCTACGGCAGAAAAGGCAGAGCTGAAAGCCGTCCTGAAAGCCAGATTTGTATCCATGCCCTCAGGGCTGGAAATATTGAGGGCAAACATGAGATTAGGTTTATTTCTCAAGAAGATGAGATTACGATTACGCACAATGCCTTCTCCCGTAATATTTTTGCCAAGGGAGCCCTTGCGGCCTTGAAGTTTATGGCTACCAAGAAAAAAGGTCTTTTTACAACTGAAGATCTTATTTAAGGTGGAATAATGTGGATATCCCTACAATCATTCTTTGTAAAGTTGTAGGGATAAATTCGGTCTTATAATTTACGTTCTTTAATAGTCACGTAAAATATGGCCTCATTTAGAAAGGAATAAAATGGGCATTAATATTGAAATAGCAGAGCGGCTAAAAAAGTTGCCTCCGTATCTTTTTAATGAGATAGATAAGAAGAAAAAAAAGAAAGAAGATGCAGGCAAAGATATCATTGATTTAGGTGTAGGCGATCCGGATACACCGACTCCTGATTATATTATTAAAAAACTTTGTCAAGAGGCTGCTAATCCTGATACCCATAGATACCCTTTAGGTAAAGGACTAAGTTCTTTTAGAGAAGCTATTGCTAAATGGTATAAAAAGAGATTCAATGTCACACTTGATCCGGAAACCGAGATTTTACCACTTATCGGCTCTAAAGAAGGTATTGCCCATATGCCTTTGGCTTTTATAAATGCTCAAGATATAGTTTTAGTGCCTGATCCGTGTTATCCACCGTATAAGTCAGGTACAATTTTAGCTGGCGGACATCCGCACTATATGCCTTTATTAGAACAAAATGCTTTCTTACCTGACCTAGATGCAATTGATAATCAGGTTGCTAAAGATGCCAAGCTGATGTTTATAAATTATCCTAATAATCCTACAGGGGCCTGTGCCGATGAAGATTTCTATAAAAGGGTTGTGGAGTTTGCAGAGAATAATAACGTTATTATTGCTTCTGATGCCGCTTATACAGAGCTTGCTTATAGAGAGCCTAAGCCCATGAGTTTTCTTGGAGTTGAAGGCGCAAAGGATGTAGGTGTAGAATTTCATTCTTTATCCAAGACCTTTAATATGACCGGCTGGAGAATAGGTTTTGCCTGCGGTAATAAAGAAGTCATTGCCGCTTTAGCCAAGATAAAAGAGAATATTGATTCTGGTGTCTTTGCGGCTATTCAGCGTGCGGCTATAGAAGCCCTGGAAGTAGAAACTAATCATATTGATGAACTTTTAAAGATGTATAAAGAGAGGCGTGATGTTTTTGTTGATGGACTAAATTCACTAGGTTGGAAAGTTACCAAGCCTGAGGCAACTTTCTATGTCTGGATTCCGGTACCGCCGGGATATACTTCTATGGAACTTTCAAATAGCCTGCTGGAAAAAGCTAATATAGTTGTTACCCCCGGAGTTGGTTTTGGAGAAAATGGAGAAGGCTACATCAGAGTAGCTTTAACCGTCGACAAAGCTCGCATAGCCGAAGCCATAGAAAGGATTAAGAAGCTCCATGAGTAAACTCTACATCGGTGTTGGCTCTAATAAGGGCAACCGCGAAGAATACATTAAAAGAGCCCTGGGTCATCTGGAAAATGATCTCGATATAAAGATGCTCAAGCAATCTGCAACTATTGAAACTGAGCCCGAAGGCAAAACAGATCAGGAAAGATTTTTGAATCTGGTTATTGAAATTGAAACCTTTCTTGATCCCTATACTCTTTTTAAGCGGCTTAAAAATATTGAACGTTTCTTAGGCCGCAAAGAAACTGATGAGAGGTGGGGAGCGAGAGAAATAGATTTGGATATATTATTATTTGATGATTTAGTTATTAAGGGTAAAAACTTAAAGATTCCGCATCCTGAGATGCACAAAAGAGGTTTTGTCTTGAAACCTTTGTGTGAAATTGCCCCAGAGGTAATTCATCCGGGCTTAAATAAAAGTGCTAAAGACCTACTTGAGGATTTAGATAAAGAAGATGCTAGTAGTAAAGAGAGTACAGAAACTGAAGCAACTTATCGGGAAACAGAGAGCGCAGAATAAAAAAATAGGTTTTGTGCCCACTATGGGTTTTCTGCATCAAGGCCACTTAAGCCTCATAAAACGCGCCAGGCTTGAAAATGATTTTGTTGTCCTAAGTATTTTTATTAATCCTACCCAATTCGGACCCAAAGAAGATTATAAAAAATATCCCAGAGATTTAAAAGGTGATTTATTACTCGCCAAAAATAATGGTGTGGATGTAGTTTTTAATCCATCAGTTAAAGAAATGTATTGTGGTGATTTTCAAACTTTTATTTTTGCTGGTTCGTTAGCTAGTAAACTTTGCGGGCAAAGTCGGCCGGGGCATTTTGATGGCGTCTGTACGGTGGTAGCAAAACTTTTTAATATTGTCGAACCCGACGTGGTTTATTTTGGGCAAAAAGATTACCAGCAGGCCCTTATTATAAAAAAAATTATTACTGATTTAAACTTTAATATCAGGCTAAAAGTTATGCCTATTATCAGAGAGTCTGACGGCTTAGCACTGAGTTCCAGAAATAAGTATTTGTCGACGACAGATAGACAGAAAGCACTGGTGATATATCAGGCTCTGAAAGCAGCTTCGTTAGAGTTTAAAAAAGGATGCATGAAAACGGCCGAATTAAAAAAAATAATAAAAAAATTAATATCTAGTGAAAAATATGTTATTATTGAGTATATAGAAATACTTGACGCTGATAGCCTCGAGGGAGTAAAATATATTAAGAAGAAAGTAGTAGCAGCTGTAGCTGTAAAAATTAAGAAGATTAGATTAATTGATAATATTATTTTAAAGCCTTAAAGGATTAAAATGCTTAACATTGGACTCATTGGCTGCGGGACCATAGGTAGTGAAATAGCCCGCGCCATAACAGATAAATTTAATAAAGACGCCAAGCTTGTTGCTCTTTGTGAAATAAACGAAAGTCTCGCTAAAACTTTCATTGATTCTTTAACCAAAAAACCTGAATTGGTTTCAATGGATGAACTAATTCAAAAGAGTGATTTAGTTATTGAAGCAGCTGGAGGTGAAGTAGTAGCCGGGCTGGTAGAAAAATGTCTTAAGGCAGAAGTTGATGTAATGACTATTAGTGTAGGTGGATATATAGGACACGAAGAACTTTTTGAGATGGCTGAGAATAGTAAGTCTCGGGTGTATCTGCCTTCAGGAGCCCTTTGCGGTCTGGATGCAGTTAAGGCAGCGAGAATGTCTCAGATTAAAAGTGCCGAGCTTATTACCCGCAAACCACCTCTGGGTTTAAAGGGTGCGCCTTATTTAGAGAAGCAGAATATTGATATAGATAATATAGACAAGGAAACAGTTATCTTTGAGGGAAGTGCTAAAGAAGCTATTAAGGCATTTCCAAAAAATATAAATGTTTCAGCTCTTTTAAGCCTAACCAGTATAGGAGCCGATAATACAAAGGTGAAGATATTATCATCACCTGAATTCACAACTAATTCACATCAGATGATTATTGAAGGGGATTTTGGACGGATTGAAACCTTAAGTGAAAATAAACCCTCACCCAATAATCCCAAGACAAGTTATTTAGCAGTGCTCTCATGTATCGCCTGTTTGAAGCAGATATTGAGTCGAGTTAAATTAGGGACTTAAATTTTGTTAAAAGAAGGGGAGGAGGTGAAAAGAGATGGCGACTAAAGTACTTAAATGTGGTATCAAGAAAGAGTCTGGTTATCTTTATTTTATCGATAAAGATGGTGATGTAGCTAAGGCCAAGATGGCTCGAGGTGGCAAGAAAAAGAAGGCTGCTAAGAAAAAAGTAGCTAAGAAAAAAGTAACAAAGAAAAAAGCAACAAAGAAAAGAGTTGTAAAAAAAGCTAAGAAAAAGAAAAGATAAGGTTTAGCGCCTTTACATATCAAGGAAAAGCCCTTTGCAGTATTAAATATTGCAAGGGCTTTTTTTGTATTTGCTTCTAATAGAGGTAATTGCTATTTCATTTTGGTTTTGTTATAATATGATTTCAAAAGAAACCTGGGGAAATAAGGTAAATTATTAATGAAAAAAGACTATCTATATATTAAAGGGGCCCGGGAGCATAATCTTAAGGATATTAGTCTAAAGCTTCCTAAGAATGCGATTACAGTCATTACCGGTTTAAGCGGTTCGGGAAAATCGTCTCTGGCTTTTGATACCATTTATGCTGAAGGCAGGCGTAGGTATGTTGAAAGCCTATCAGCCTATGCTAGGCAGTTCCTAGAACAGCTACAGAAACCTGATGTAGACTATATCGAAGGTTTGTCACCGGCTATTTCTATTGAGCAAAGGCGTCATTCGCCTAATCCGCGTTCAACTGTAGGGACAACTACTGAAATTTATGATTATCTCAGGCTTTTATACGCCAAGATAGGTAAGAGTCATTGTTATAAATGTGGTAAGCCGATTACTTCCCAATCTCTGGATGTAATAGTGGATTCGATTATGAAATTGCCTAAGGAAACTAAGGTTATTTTATTAGCTCCCCGCATTGAAGGAAAAAAAGGGGAACACAAGCAGGCTCTGGAAGATTTAATTAAAGAAGGTTTTGTCAGAGTCCGTATTGATGGTGAAATTAAAGAATTAAAAGATAAAATAAAAATAGATAAAAATAAAAAGCATACCCTTGAAGCTGTGATTGATAGATTAGTAATTAAAGAGGGAATAAGATCACGACTTTCAGAATCAGTGGAGACTGCTTTAGCTACTGGCGCTGGAATTATGAGGGTCTATCTAGTTAATAAAAAAGAAGATTTGTACTATAGTAGCCTGGCGGCTTGTCCTGACTGCGGGATTAGTTTCCAAGAGTTGACTCCCCGGGCATTTTCATTTAACAGCCCATATGGAGCCTGTAGCTTTTGTAATGGCTTAGGGACAAAGGTAAAAATAGACCCTGAATTAGTTGTTGTCGATAAATCAAAGTCTTTAAGAGAAAATGCCATTGACCCCTGGAGAAGAGGAGGGCGTGGTTATATCATGCATTATCGCCGGCTCTTAAGGGAAGTAGCTGATTTTTTTAAGATTGATTTTGATAAACCCTATAATAAATTAACTAAAAAAGAAAAAGATATTATTCTCTATGGGAGTGATGAATTCCAGCATTGGCATAGGGGTTACGAAGGTGTTATTCCTCATTTAGAGCGTCTTTTTAAGACTACCAAGAGTGATTTTTTGAAAAATCATATTAATCAGTATATGAGCAGTCATCCCTGTTCAGAGTGTAAAGGAGCGCGCCTCAAGCCGGAAGTACTGGCAGTAACAATAAATGGTATGAATATCCAGGAGCTTTCTTTATTAACTGTAAGTGAGGCCTGTGACTTTTTTGATAAGCTAAAATTAAATGAAACCCAAAAAACACTATCGCGCCAGATTCTTAAAGAGATAAAGGAACGTCTGGGTTTTTTAAGAAATGTCGGTTTATCGTATCTGACTATAGAAAGAAAGGCCAATAGTCTTTCTGGGGGAGAAGCCCAAAGGATTCGTCTGGCTACTCAGATAGGCTCTCGTCTCACTGGAGTTTTATATGTTTTAGATGAGCCCAGTATCGGCCTGCATCAGAAAGATAATAATAAGCTTTTAAATACACTTAAATCTTTAAAAGAACTCAAGAATACCTTATTAGTCGTCGAGCATGATGAGTCCACTATTAGAAGTGCCGATTATATAGTTGATTTAGGTCCCGGTGCCGGTAGGCATGGGGGTGAAATAGTTGCAGTTGGTAAA
The DNA here is from genome assembly GCA_964418055.1 of uncultured Planctomycetia bacterium. Taxonomy (GTDB): domain Bacteria; phylum Omnitrophota; class Gorgyraeia; order JAGLLT01; family JAGLLT01; genus Kappaea. The sequence goes on from CAYQKA010000009.1 coordinate 7,366, forward strand.
TTAAAAGATATTCTCAAATCCAAAAAATCACTGACTGCCAAATACTTAAAAAAAGAACTGGAAATAAAAATCCCCGTTTTACGCAGGAGTCACAAGAAGGCTAAATGCTTACAGATTATCGGGGCCAGAGAGCATAATCTAAAAAATATTAATGTCAAGATTCCTTTAGGGTTATTTACTTGTGTGACCGGTGTCTCAGGCTCTGGTAAAAGTACCCTTATTGATGAGGTGCTTTACAGAGCGTTGGCTTCTAAGTTCTATCGTTCGAAAGAACAGCCTGGTAAACATAAAGAGATTAAAGGCATAGAACATCTGGATAAGGTTATTGTTATTGATCAGGAGCCTATCGGCCGTACGCCTCGCTCTAATCCGGTTACATATATAGGTGCCTTTGATGCGATTAGAAAGCTTTTCAGTCAGCTTCCGGAGGCTAAAGCCAGAGGATATAAACCGGGAAGATTTTCCTTTAATGTCACCGGCGGCAGGTGCGAACACTGCAAGGGAGACGGAATCATAAAAGTGGAAATGCATTTTCTGCCCGATGTCTATGTGCCTTGTGAAGTCTGTAAGGGAGTGAGATTTTCTAAAGAAACCCTGGAAGTAAAATATAAGGGGAATTCTATTTCTGATGTTTTACAGATGAAGGTTGAAGATGCCCGGAGTCTCTTTGAGAATATTCCGGCTATTAAAAATAAATTACAAACCTTAGTTGATGTCGGTCTCGGATATATTCAGGTAGGTCAACCTGCCACTACTTTATCCGGCGGTGAAGCCCAAAGGGTAAAGCTGGCTTCTGAATTATCCAAAAAATCAACCGGTAAGACTTTATATATTTTAGATGAACCTACCAGCGGCCTGCATTTTGCTGATATAGATAAGCTTTTAAATATCCTACATCGTTTAACCTCCAAGGGAAATTCAGTTTTGATTATTGAACATAACCTAGATGTAATCAAGACAGCCGACTACATTATTGATTTAGGTCCGGAAGGCGGAGATAAGGGTGGTTATGTCATCGCAAAGGGGACTCCCGAAGAAATTACTAAAGTAAAGGCTTCTTACACAGGCCAATATCTTAAAAAAATGTTATAATAACCATTTTTTGCCAAAAACTCCGTAT
>CAYQKA010000009.1:8585-18573 GCA_964418055.1 uncultured Planctomycetia bacterium
TAAAGTAAAGGCTTCTTATACGGGCCAATATCTTAAAAAACTGCTTGTTTAGAACGCATCTTTTTGGTACAATATTTAAAGTCAAAAGACTATATATTATGAAACGCCCAACGATCACTCTCACAGTTATATTTTGTTTAATATTAACCTCTCTGCTCTTGGCGGGTCTAGTGGCAGCTGAGGAAATTGATGATTTTAAGCTGGCCAGGCAGGCCTTTAATGATAGCTTTTACGAAGAGGCCAAGGATTACTTTCAGGATTTTCTTAATACATATCCTCAAAGCACCTTAGTTGATGAGGCCTCGCTTTTTATAGCTCTTTGCTCATATAATATGGGTAATCTGCACCAAGCTCAGGGTGAATTAGAGAAATTAATTAATGACCCTCAGGCAGCCACCATAAAAGACGAAGCTCTTTATTGGCTGGCCCAGATATATATAAAGAATGCGGACTATACTAATTCTATTAAGCCTCTCTTAGAGGTTGTGCAGGAATATCCTGAATCAGATTATAATGTCTTAAGCCACTTCCTTTTAGCTGAGTCCTATTACAAATTAGAAAATTATCAGACTGCTTATGAATATTTCAATAGTTATCTAAAGATAGCCGAGGATAAGGATTTTATTCTGGATGCCAAACTGAATATTGCCAGATGTCTCAGTGGCCTTAATGAAAATCAAAAAGCAATTAAATACTTAAAGAGTTTTATTAAAGAATATCAGCAGTCTAAAATAGTCTATGAGGCTTATTATCTGATGGCTGGAGATTATTCGAGTCTTTCTGATTATGATAGTGCGGCCGAGTTTTATGATAAGGCTTTAGCGACTAAAGAGTTATCCTTAAAAGAAAATACACTTTATAATTTAGCCTGGTCTTATTTTAAAAAAGATGATGATGCCATGGTTATTAAAGTTGCGGATGATTTTATGAGTAATTTTATGAATAGCCAGCTGGCTCCTGAAGTATTATTTTTAAAAGGTAGAGCTTACAACAATCTTAATCAGCATCAGCAGGCCGTTGAAACCTATCAGAATTTAATGAAGAGCTATCCCGATAATGAAATAGCCGATAAGGCTACTTTCTGGGAAGCGGAGTCTTATTATAAAATGGAAGATTTATTGGTGGCGGCTGAAAAGTATGATTATTTTATTAATCATTATTCTAAAAGCCCGCTTATAGAAGATGCCTATTATAATTTAGGCTGGGTTTATTTAAGATTGAAGGAATATGATAAGGCTATTAGAGAATTTGAAAATTTAACCCAATCCTCAGAAGATGAAATGACCCGAGTTATAGCTTTATGCCGTAAGGCCGATGCCTATTTAGATGTCAAAGATTATCTTAAAGCCATTGAAACCTATGATGAAATTTTAAATGGTTATCCGGAAAGTTATTATGCCGATTACGCTCAATACCAGTTGGGAACAGTCTTTTATCAGATGCAGGATTATGAGTCGGCTTTAGCCGCTTATGATCATCTGATGATTGCCTATCCAAAGAGTAAATTGGGGGATCAGGCTCAATATAGAATCGGTCTTATATATCTAAAAGGGGAGCAGTACGATTTAGCCAAGAGGGAATTTGCGAGATTGATTCAAAAATATCCGGAGAGCAATTTAAAAATTGATGCTTCTTTCGGAGAGGCTACAGCTAATTATAATTTAGGCCGCTATCAGGAAGCGATTGATATTTACAGGCACATTGCTGATAAATATAAAGAAGATGAAGTTGCTTATAAATCAGTTTACCAGCTAGGCTGGTGTTATTATAAAATGGGTAATTTAGCTCAAGCCATAGAAGTCTTTAATACTTTAGCGGCTAATACTAAGCAGGTAAGACTGCAGGTTGAAGCCAAATTATGGCTAGGTGATTATTATTATACAAAAGGTGAATTAGCTAAAGCCAAAACTTACTTTTATGATATAATAAAACAGGAGCCTAAAGCGGATGCGGCAGCTGAGAGCCACTACTGGTTAGCTAATATCTTTCTTAATGAGGGTGATACTAGGCAGGCCTTAGAAGAGCTAGCAACTGTCTATACAGGTTTTTCAGCAAATTACTTAGCTCCTCAAGCCCTCATCGATGAAGCAAAAATATATCTTAATCAGAATAAAAACGATGAAGCCATAAACAAGGCTCAGCAATTAATTAATGCTTACAACACATCATCATTAGTTAAGGTAGCATATGAAAAGATTGCTTTAGCATATAAACAGAAGAAAGATTTTAATAAGGCCTTGGAATATTATAGACTGGCTTTGCAGGATAGTGATAATGACTTAAATGCCAAGCTTCAATATGAAATAGCCAACTGCTATGAACTTTCAGGCGAATTAGACGAAGCTTTATCGAATTACATGAAAGTTATTTATATGTATTCTAGTTCTGATTTCTGGGTAGCTGAGGCTCGTTTAAAGGCAGGTATGATATTTGAAGAAAAAGGCGAGAGTGAAAAAGCTGCTTTAATGTATCAAAAAGTTATTGAATTAAATGAGGAACATAAAGAACAAGCTGTTTTAGGATTAGAAAAAATTAAAGAATCTTTAGAAAATAAATAAAATTATCAGGAGGAAATGAGAATGTTACAAATGATTAGAGAAGGCGGAGTCTTAATGATCCCTATTATCCTTTGTTCAATGATTGCCCTGGCAGTAAGTATTGAGAGGGTCTGGCATCTTTATCGGGCAAGGATTGATACTAAGAAATTTATGGAGGCTGTTACGGGCTCTATAAAACGCAATAAAATTATTCAAGCAATTGAACTTTGTGATCAGACACCTGGGCCTATAGCCCACATTATTAAAGCAGGTGTCTTAAAGCATGACCGGGGTAAGGGTGAAATCAAAGAAGCTATTGAAGATGCCGGTTTGCATGAGGTAGCCCGCCTAGAAAAGAATCTTAATATCCTGGCTACTGTAGCTTATATCAGTCCTTTATTAGGCCTTTTAGGTACAGTTACCGGTATGATGGAGGCCTTTCAGGTTATAAGAGATAAAGCAGCCATAGGCTCACCAGTTAATCCCGGAGATTTAGCCGGAGGTATATCTACTGCCTTAATTACGACTGCAGCCGGTTTAGCGGTGGCAATTGTTTTCTATGTAACATATAATTATTTAGTTGGCTGGGTAGAAAATATAATTCTTGAGATGGAGCAGAGTGCTACAGATTTAACCACTGCTATATCTCAGAAAGGTTATTAATATGCACAGTTTTAAGGATTATTGGAAAAAATCAACTATAAAATTGCAAAAGCACGTTAGAGTAAAAAAGGGTGCTCTAGATATGGCGCCTTTGGTTGATGTAGTTTTTCTTTTAATTATATTTTTTATGCTTACCTCCAGTTTTGTTTCTCAGCCGGGTATACCCGTCAATCTTCCTAAGGCCCTAACCGGTCAGATGCTCAAGCAGAAGAAGATTGTGCTGACGATTACCAAAGATAATGTTTTTTATCTTGATAATCAGAAAATGGATATGAAGGAATTAAAGGTTGAATTAAAAAAGCTGGCCAAAAGCAGTGAGGCTGTTTATATAAGGGGTGACGAACAGGTAACCTTAGGACGTATAGCCGAGGTTTGGGATTTATGCAGGGAACTAGGAATATCACAAACAAATATAGCTATTACACCAAAAAGGTAATCATAGTTTATGCCTTGGTTATATCAGTCATCGGGCATGTACTCTGGATGAGTATCTTTAGTGTTAATCTTTCTGCGCCTCTTGAAAAAGAGTTAATTGTAACTCAGGCCGTTTTCTTAGGTGATTTTTTACAGAAAGCCTATTTGAGCAAGACTTTAGGGTCATTTACAACAAGCAAAGATAAAAAAGCTGTAGCTTTCATGGAGAAAGAACATCAAATAGGTGCTCTTTTACCGGAAAGAATAATTTCTAAGGATGAGCGCAATACAACTGATTATGTTAAAGCTGATGACTTGCTAGAGGCAATAAGTCAGAAAAAGCTGATTGAACGTTACACCTTTGAAGATGAATTAACAAAAAGTTCTCTTTTGGATATTAAAGGTCCGCTTAGTAAAAGAGGGTTGGTCTATTTACCCCAGAAGCCTGAAGTGCCACAGTGGCTGAGTAATAACGGGACTTTTACCATAAAAGAAAAGATATTTGTGGATAAAATGGGACGGGTAGTGTTTGTGGATCAGCTATCGTCTACTGGATATTTAGAGATTGATCTTTTAATAAAAAAATATCTTAAGAAAATTAGATTTAGTGAAAGTGCCTCAGTGCGTGACGAAATCAATCAGTGGGGTACAGTAAACATTAAACTAGAGGTCAGTAATGATTGAGGTTAGTTTTTCATCATTTTTTATGATCTATATTATTTTTTTAGTCTGCATTGTAATTTTTTTGTGGATTTTAAATGAAGCCAAGAATAACTCTGGTTCTTTTGAAATTGAGTCTGCAAATGCATTTTGGCAATGTCAGATATGTGCTAACACATATGTTGACAGCCATAATAAAGATATTTCTATATGTCCGCGTTGCGGCAGTTATAATAAGAAAGATATTGAAGAGTAAATAAAGGAGGGGGATTTATGATTACTCAGATTGGTATCACAGCTGGTGAGATATGGCATTACCTGGAGACGAACGGTGAAGTTGACTTAAAGAAAATCATTGTTGATTTAAAGAAGGATGAAAATTTAACTCTTATGAGTCTGGGCTGGTTAGCTAGAGAAGGCCATATTAGCATAACAGATACTGATGGCAAATCGCTTGTATCTTTAAGGAAATAGGGTAAATTTTAAAAAATATGAATTTAGCTACAATTCTTGAAGATTCAGCAAAAAAATATCCGCTAAGATGTGCGGCTATTGAGGGTAAGAAGAGGATATCATTCGGCAAGCTCAATGCTTTATCAAATCAGCTTGCTTCTTATCTGGTCTCTGATTTAGAACTCGCTAAAGGCAGCCGCGTGGGTATTTTACATGAGAATTCAATTAATTATTTAGTTGTTTTCTTTGCAATCTTTAAAGCCGGTCTTATCGCTGTTCCCATCAATGTTTTCTTAAAGCCCGATGAAGTAAGTTATGTTTTAAATGATTGCGAAGTTTCAATTTTAATAACTTCAAGCGAATACCAAAGCAGTCTGGAACGCATTAGGCAAAAAGCAGACACAATGAGTGATATTATAATCACTGATAAAGAAGTTGAAAGTTTTAAATATTTACCTTCCTTAATTAAAGGGCATTCACATAAAAATAGAGAAAATGATTTAAATGAAAATGATGTAGCGGTTATCAGCTATACATCAAGCACTACCGGCTCTCCTAAAGGGGCCATGCTGACTCATGGCAATCTTTTATCTAATGTGCGGGCCTCTATGCAAACCATAGAGATTGGCCCTCGTGATTCTATACTTCTGGCTTTTCCGGTCTTTCATTCATTTATGATGACAGTTTGCATTATTTTGCCGGTTATGGCATCGTCTCGAATAGTTATTTTAGATTCAGTTAAGCCAATTCACCGCTTTATTAAAACAATATTATTTAAAAGAATTACACTCCTAATTGGAATTCCGCAAGTGTTTAAAGTATTTGCGTCTATAAAGATGCCGATCTTTATGCGAATTATCTTTAAATTTAATTCTATAAAATTAGCTATTTCGGGTTCAGCTCCTTTAGATAAGAATGTGGCGGTTGCTTTTGAGAAGCGTTTCGGGATTAGATTACGTGAAGGTTACGGACTCACAGAAGCTTCTCCTATTGTGTCCATGAATCCACCAGAAGGTTTAAATAAAGTAGGTTCTGTAGGCAAGGCTTTGACTGGTATTGAAGTGAAGGTGGTCAACAAAGAGGAGGTAGAAGCTGCTCCTAATCAGGTGGGGGAATTAATCGTCAAAGGCCCCAATGTCATGAAAGGTTATTATAATATGCCTGAGGATACAGCTGAGGTTATAAAAGGAGGCTGGTTATTTACGGGAGATTTAGCCAAGATAGATGAAGACGGTTATATTTATATAGTGGATAGAAAGAAAGATTTAATTATTTCACACGGGATGAATATTTATCCGCGGGAAATAGAAGAAGTCATTGAAATGAATCGCAAGGTTCAGGAAGTAGCGGTTATCGGTATAAAAGATGTCCATCGGGGTGAGGTGTCTATAGCGCTTGTGGTTCCCAGAGAAAATGAATCAATAGAACCCCAGGAAATAATTGATTATTGCAAACCGCGTCTGGCAAATTTTAAAATTCCCCATAGGGTTGAAATGAGGAGCGATTTACCGAAAACACCCACAGGAAAGATTCTAAAAAGAGTATTACGGCAGGAATATCAGTAAACCCCGTTAGAAACTTATGTCTATTAACGGGGTAAAAAGGGACATAAATCCCCAGGGAGGTTTTTTGATGAGTGATCTAATTTATAGAGTAGAGAGAGATCGAGATCTAATCGTTTTGACCTTAATGTTAGATAATATCTTAATGGATGAAAATGAAGAATTGAAGGATACGTTTTCCGGTTTTATTGATGAAGGGGCCAAAAAAATAGTTCTGGATTTCTCAGAGACTGCTTTTATTTCTTCAATCGTTTTAGCCTCTATGGTCTTTATGCTAAAGAGAGCTAAAGAAGCCGGAGGAGATTTAGTTCTTTCTGGTGTTAAAGATAAGGTTGCCGAAGTTTTAAAAATAACTAATCTGGATAAGGTTTTTGAAATTTTTGAGGATAATAAAGCAGCAATTGATTTCTTAAAGAAAAGCTAAAGAGGAAAATAATGAATTGTCCTGCAATTGAGTGGGGCTAGTCTCTCTGGGAAATAGAGATTTTTGGTTCTGATAAAGTAACCGAAGGAGGGGGGAAGTTAGCATGAAAAAAAAGTATGTGATTTTGATAATTATTGCGGCCGTAGTTCTAACGATGGCTGTCGGTAAGAACCTGGCAATCGAGCATATCCTTAAAGGGGGTGTAAAAGCCCTAACCGGTTTAGGGATGCATATTGATAAAACAGATGTGGGTCTTTTTTCGAGTAATGTTGGATTAGAAGGTTTCGAGCTTTATAACCCTAAGGATTTTCCAGATAAGGTCATGATTGATATGCCTGAATTGTATGTTGATTATGATTTAGGAGCAATGCTTAAAAAGAAGGTCCATCTTTACGAATTAAGGATTAACTTAAAAGAGTTTGTGGTCGTTAAGAATAAGGATGGCTTACTTAATCTTGATTCATTGAAGGTAGTTAAAGAAACAAAGCAGGAAAGTGCTCAACCAGATGAAAAAGTAAAAACAGCTAAACCTGATGACAGTTTTCAGATAGATGTCATGAGCTTAAAGATAGACAAGGTTATTTTTAAGGATTATTCAGTTGGTGATAAGCCTAAGATTACAGAATATCCCATTAAGATAAACGAAAAATTCACCAATATAAACGATCCTAAAAAAGTAGCAAATGTGATTATTGTAAAAGCAGTTATGGCTTCAGCTATTGGTCGCTTAACTAACTTTGACGTTAATGCTTTGGCAACGAGTGCCTCTGATACTTTAAAAGGTGCTACTAAGATAGTAGGTTCTACTGCTGGAGCGGCGGTTGATACAGGTAAAAAAGCGGCAAAGACTGCGACAGAAACTACGAAGCAGGTTGGCAGTAAAGCAGCGGATGCAGCCTCGGATACGGTTGATAAAACGAAAGAAACAATTGACAAGCTGTTGCCATTTCAAGATAAAAGTGAATAAAAAGGGGGTAGAAAAATGAAAAGGACATTAGTAGTTATTGCGTTGTGTCTTTTTGTTGGCTTCACAGCAATAGGTTGCGGCCAGAAAGCTGTTTCGGGAACTGCAGCTATTGATAATGCTAAAAATATGGAAACTGTCCAGGAAAAGGCTACTTATTTGATGTCTCAGGCAGAAGCTTTCTACAAATCAGATGATTTTCAGAGTGCTGTAGAAATTGCACAGTATGTTTTAGCTCAGGTTGATTCTAAGAATGCAGATGCTAAAGACTTGCTCACAAAAGCTAAAGCTGCCTTAACAGACCAGGCAAAGCAGGCCCTGGATAAAGTCAGCACCAATGTAGGTATGTAGGAAATTAGATTTATATAAGGCCTTCTTATGAATAGGAGGCCTTATATTTATTTTATAATAGCAACTTGTGTTTAATAATTTTTGTTTAATAATCTTTATGTAATAATACATAATTACTTAGAAAGAAATATCAAAATGAAAATAGGCATTATCGGACTTCCACAATCAGGTAAGAAAACACTCTTTGAAGTTCTAAGCGGTCATGCACCGAGTGAACATGATTTGGCTTCTAATAAACCCATCAAAAGCATGGCTCAGATTAGTGATGCGCGTTTGGATAGATTAGAAGAGATTTATACTGCAGAAAGTAAGGTTCAGGCTAGATTAGACATTGAATTACTCCCTAAGATTTCAGAAGATGCCCAGGCTAATTCGCAGATATTTAAAGAGGTCGTTGATTTAGATGCGATTTTACTGGTTGCCAGAGCGTTTGAGAATGATGGCGTCTATCATATTAAAGGAAGTGTGGATGCCAAAAGGGATATCGATTTAGTTTTCTCAGAACTTATTTTACATGATTTACTCTTTATAGAGAAACGCTTAGAGAGAATTGAGAAAAGTTTAAAAGGTAAAAAAGAAGAGAATCTTCTAAAAGAAAAAGAGATTTTAGTGAGATTTAAAGGCCAGCTGGATAAAGAGCTTCCTTTAAGATTATTAGAGTTAAGTGAAATTGAATCCAAGGTGATTTCAAGCTATCCATTTATTACCTTAAAGAAAATTATTGTGGCTTTAAATGTTTCTGAAAATAGCTTAACTGATGGCTCTTTATTAAAACAGCTAAGAAATGATTATAAGGCTATAGGTGCTTATTTTATGCAGGTTAGTGCCAAGACTGAAGCCGAGATAGCCTCGCTTGATGATGCCGCCGAGAGAAAAGAATTTTTAGATGCTGCCGGAATTATTGAGCCGGCAATAAATATTCTCACTGCTTTATGTATTGAAGCCCTTAATCTGATATCATTCTTTACCGCCGGTACCAATGAAGTCAGGCAATGGACCACAAAAAAGGGTAATAGTGCTCCCGAAGCTGCCGGTGAAATTCACTCTGATATGCAGCGGGGTTTTATTAGGGCAGAGCTGATGAAGTTTGAGGATATAGATAGTCTAGGTAGTGAGAAGGCTGTTAAGGATGCTGGTAAAATGTATCTAAAAGGCAAAGATTATATTATTGAAGCAGGGGATATTCTGACTATTAGATTTAGTGTTTAAGGAGTTCATTATGAAGTTTAATGATGTTTAGAAAAATATTAGAAGAATTAAAAGAACATGCACCCTTTACAATATTCGGGGCTCTAACCGGAATCCTGATTATGTTCTTTTTTCAGAGAATACCCAATCAAACAGCCTATAATACTTTTTATACCCTGCATCCTATACATGTTTTATTAAGTGCCATGGTCACGGCCTCCATGTTTAAACTAAATAGAACAGGTGGCTTAAGAATCTGGATGCTGGTATTAATAGGTTATTTGGGTTCTATTGGGATAGCGACAATGAGTGATTCGGTAATTCCTTACTTAGGTGAGGCTATGCTGGGTATGCCGGATAGGCACCTTCATTTGGGTTTTATAGAAAAATGGTATTTAATTAATCCGCTGGCTTTTTTAGGTATAGCCATCGCTTATTTTAGGCCCAGTACCAAATTTCCGCATGCAGGTCATGTGCTCTTGAGCACCTGGGCTTCTTTGTTTCATATCTTAATGGCTAAGGGAGGATGCCTGGCGTGGTACTGCTATCCGGTAATCTTCATCTTTTTATTCGTAGCTGTCTGGCTTCCATGTTGCTTAAGTGATATTATTTTTCCGTTATTATTTACAAAAGCTAAAAATTAAGAAGATTTTTTTGGCTTCTTCTTTTTAGGAGTCTTTTTTTCTTCTTCATTCCAAAAATTTGCAGCTTTTCTGGTTTCAAAATAGAGTCGAGATATAGCTGTATGTAATTCTTCCATGGAGAGAGGATT
>CAYQKA010000010.1:0-18530 GCA_964418055.1 uncultured Planctomycetia bacterium
CAACAAAAAAAGCCCCCACTAGCTAAAAGCCAATGAGAGCCGGGAGTGAAGAACGAAATTTTTAACTTAAGCTACTGTACCAGCATTATTGCCTGTTACTATCCAGCCAGCAGCACCAGCGTCGTATACCATCTGGCAACCCAATCCAAGAGGATTTGCAGCAAATGTAATCTGTGTACCACCTATCATACTAGCAGGTGTAATCTTTACAGAATCAGCAACATTGCCAACAGCAACAACAGCAAATATCTTAACTTGACCATCTATACCATTAGCAAGAGTAACATTATCAAGATCGCTATCACCATTAGTTGTGATTTCTGTAACAACAGTAGCAACAGAAGCAGCAACGCCAGCACTTGTAGCAGTTATTGCATCTGGTGTATAAGAAGCAGGACCTACGTGCAGAATACTTCCGCTACCAGCGTTAATTGTTGTGGTTGCAACACCAGTTACTGTACCGATAGTTACTAAGTTAGCAACTGCGCCTGTAGCAACATTTACAACTTTAGCAGCAGTAGCACCGCCAGCAACATTAACTGTAGTAGCACCTTCACCAGAACCAATCTGTACAATGTTAATTCCAGAAGAATCACCAAGAGTCATTGTTCCTGTTTGAGCTGTACCACCAATTGTTACTGTTCCAGTAGTTGTTGAAGCACCAACAGTATATGTTGAAGAAGCAACACCATCTAAAGTGAAATGTCCAGTACCAACTTCCATTGCAACAGCAGTAGCACCAGTTTTGTTTCCAAGTGATAAGTTATGAGCAATAGCGTTATTAGAAATACTAACATCACCAGTACCACCTTGGATAACTACACCAGCAGCTCCATTTGCAGAACCAATAGTAAGTGTTCTTTCTCCATCAGTAGCAATATTAACAGCTTGGTCAACATCATCATCACCGATATTAATTGCAGCAGCAGAGCTATTGATATCTACAGTTCCGGCAGAATCAAGAGTAATCTTATCTCCACCATTAAGAACGATATCACCAGCACCTGTTGAAGTAATAGTGGTGTGTCCTGTACCTGAATTGATAGCTACAGCGGTCGCACCTGTAATATTACCAACAGTAACAGTACGAGCGCCAGCTCCTGTACCAACGTTGATTGCACCTGTAGAAGCATCAGCTCCTAGGTTTAGAGCAACAGCGCCTGTTACAACAGTAGCACTAGCACCTAGAGAAGCAAGTCCACTAGAGCTTAAAGTAGTGAATGCACCAGCAGCAGGAGTACCACTACCAATAGCAGCGGGAGCCGCTAAAACATCAGCCACCTTAGAAGGGGTCATTGCAACAGTATCAAGTGTTAGGGCAACAGCTTCTACAGATGTAGCTATTTGTCCAATACCAGAAACAGTTTCTGACCAGTTTGGCGCACCAGCGATCGCAACAGCAGCTAAACCAGCAGGTGTATTTGCAATATCTACAGCAGTACCAGCTTGAGTTTCTACAACTGTAGCTAGTCTTACTTGACCCACGACAGTTGTGCTAGCAGCAGTAACATTATCATCAATACTTGCTTGAAGGCCTTCTGGTGTAACAGCTTTTTCATCGTTTGTTCCGGCAACAGCTTCAGCAGTTGTAGCTAATTTTACTTCTCCAAGATACTTTTCAGTAGCTTCATCTTTATTAAAATACCATAATGGATCTCTATACATAATAAACTCCTTATAATTTAGACATTATTGTCTTTCTCTGAAGTTTCTCAATTTAAAGTGTTAATTTATATAAAATTATTGATAATTAGATAAGTAAGTACAGCAAGGAGGCACAGTGGACTATTACAAGAAATTAACTTTTAGAATATTAAAAGAAAATCATAGAGACCTTAAAACATATTTGGCATCAATAGAAATGTCTATGCAAGAGTTTGTTAATCTAGCCATTAAAGAAAAGATAGATAGAGACTATTACAAGAGTTAGTCTACTGCATAATTATTTCTAGTACTTCCACCGAATAAATATCTGCGTAATTTATTTACGGCAGTGTATCCTCCGACACCAATCAAAGCACGCTTGCTAAATTTAATAACTGAATTTCTTCTAATTTCTTTCTTTCCAATCTTATTAGCGACTTCAATAATAGAATCCAGCTCTTCTTTACCAATTAGCTTTTCTAAAAGATCATAGTTTTTTCTATTAGCCAATGTCTTACTAACGCTTTCGCCTGTAAGCTTTTCACCTATTTTAGGTTGAACAATATCTCTTATCTTGGACTTTTTTAGAGAATTGTAGATTTTATCTCCACCTTTTTTCTTTAATAAAGAGGCCTCTATTTCATTAATACCAGATACTGAATCCATCTTTTTAGCTAATGTTTCAGGTGTTTCCTTAGACCATTTGGCAATAGACTTTACCTTTTTAGTATATTGAGTTTCTTTAGGAGCTTTTGTCTTAGCATTTTCCTGTGACCGTCTAATTATACTACGAGGTTTTTCGCCTTCTTTGCTTTTCTTAGCCCTCAACTCTTCTTTAGCTAACTTAGCCTGTTCTTTTTCAAGTTCTATAGCTTTTTTTGTAGCTTTTTCCGTAACTTCATTTGATTTTAAGAGTTTAACTTCATTCTTTCTAAAAGCTTCGGCATTCTTTAGTTTATTATAGCCAAGTTTCTCTGCTTTCATGGCAGTATCAGCTTTGTTCACTAATTCTTCTGGCAGAAATCCCTTTAAGTTCTCTATCTCTCTTTCGTAAGCTTTTCCACCTACTTTTTCAATGTCTTTTATAAAAGGATTAAGTCTGTTAGGAATAATTTCTTTAGCTGACTTAGTCAATAATTCTGCCTTTACTTTTCCCTCTGGAAGAGCTTGGTATATAGACCTATAGACTTCTTCTTTATGTATACCGGCAAAGAGTTCTTCTGGATTAACTTCTCTTATTTGAAGATATGGCTTCATATCTTTATTAATATATTTATTACTCCATTCACCATATGCTTTATCTGCAATATCAATACTTTTAGTGCTTCCGCCTCTTGATACAACAATACGTCTAGCTTCTTCATTTATTTTAGTTGGTAAACCTTTTAAGATATCTTTCGCATCTGGTTCATAATTTATATAATTTATTTCAGAGGCCACACTATCAGAAGTTTTTATCAGTTCAGATACCTTAACATTTCTTGCGCTTCCTCCCTTATCTCTTAGATTAAATAATATATCGTTGTAAGTATTTAATACCTTCTTTTCGCCGGGAGATTTATGTAATGTTTGATCCAGCTGATCTACTTTCTTTTCAATATATGTAACTAAATTATCGGCTTTTCCTGCGTGTTTACTAGTGTCCTTCTCTGCAATTTTATATAATTTATTTATCTGTTTATGCTCTACATCTTTAGCTTCTTTTACAGCCTTTTGTATGCTCTTACCTGCCTCAGTATTACTCTTAAAAGATTCTTTAGAAACAGAATCAGATACATTATTATGCACAACTTCTGCTTCAGGGCTTAGGTTAGATATCTTGTCTTTATGCTCTTTAAGAACATTAAGTTTTTCTTTTCTAGCAGCATCTGCAATAGACTCTTCTTTCTTGGAAATAGACTCTGCAAGCTTCTCTGCCTTAGTAAGCTCCTTTTCTTTTGTAAAGGCTTTAGCTTCTATATCTGATAACTTTTTAGATGCTTTAACGGGCTTTTCTGGGCGTAGCTTAGTATCTTTAACGACTCCTTCATCAAATGACTGTAATGCCTGTATGGCTTTCTCTTGTGTCTGACGTGACGTTACTCCAACTTCTTCACCAATAAGTTTTTTTGTTAAAGCTTTAGGAGTTTTTATTTTTGCTGTTTTTGGACTTAATTTAGTAGGGGTTTTTATAAGTTGAGTGCCTCCAGATGTTACCATTCCAGCAATCTCTCCAACAGGTTCTGGAAGACCTAGTTTATCGGAAGCAAGATTTACTGCAGCACCAGCACCAGCACCAGCTAATGTCTTTGCAACAGTTTCTCCAGGTACAAAAGAAGCTATTTCAGCAGCCTTACCAAGATATTTAGCAGACTCACTTTGTGGACCAAAATCTTCTTCTAATACATCTTCTAAATAACCTTCTAAAAAATCTTGAGTAGGAATCTTGTCTAAGCCTTCCTGTGCTACTTCCCAGGCGGCATCAATATCAAAATCTCTACCTTCTTGTATGGCATTAGATTTTTCTTCTTTTAATATATCGAGAGCCATTCCGCTAGCGGCTGCTTTAAATAAGTCAGCTGGATATGTTAAGGCTTTCAAAGCTCCTTTTGACATTTGAAGAGCTACATCAGAAAACCAAGATCTTTTTCCATCTTCCGACTTTTCTTTAGGCTTTTTTATGTAATCCAAAGGTCCTTTTTCTTTCTTGAATAGACCAGTTTCTTCTTGATATGACTTTCTTAAATATTTAGAGAATCTGTTTAGCTCTTTTTCTTCAACAGGTTCTTCAGCAGGTTCTTCTACAGGTTCTTGATTAAGATCTCCTTCCAATGTAAAACCTTCCTGAACAGGTTCTTGCTGAATAGGTTGTTGCTGAATATCGTCTTCTTGCTCTAAATCTTCAAGAATAAATGCCATTATTTTGCCTCACTCCAATTAACTCCATCACTATAATATCTTTTACCAGTCTTATCATCAGTAGCATAACCTTTATATGTTGAAGGCGAGGGAAGTTTGCTGACTATAGTTTGTTCTGTATTTGCAGGAGAATTATTTTTGTCAAAACCTACACCTTGTTTATTATTAGCCTTTTCAATTAGCTCATCTGATTTATTTACAATATCAGAAAATTCTTGTTCTAGCTGTGTATTTTTTTCAGAGATCATATCGTCTGATATACTATCTAATTGCTGAATATCTACATTTGATAATCCGTACTTATCATAAACAGCTTTTTCAGCTTGAAGTTTTAATTGCGCTCTTTTATTTATATTGTCCATCTGTGCCAATACAAGTGTTTTTCCTTCTGGACTTAAAGATAAAGTAGGAAGTTGTTGCATAAAGGCATCTAACTCGAAATTTGTAACTTTGGCACCAAACGATTCCCTGGCATTTTTAATAAATCCATTAATAGTCTTAACATATAATTGAGACTGCTCATTTGCAAGAAATGGAACTTTTAAATAACCGTGCTTATCAAGATTTACTCTTCCAATATTTTCAGGTAATTTACCACTAGCACTAAGTCTACCAAGTTGTTCAACGGCTTCTCCGTCTGTCTTTAGAGATTTTAATGTTTTTTTGGACGCTTGATAATCTATAGTATTTGATTTTGCCAAATCTTTTCTATATGAAGCTTTTTCTTTTGGAGTTAAGCCTTCTATTACATCAAGATCTGGATATTCATATTGTACTTCTTCGCCTAAAAGCTTGGTTGGTTTCTGTGGTTCTTTAGCCTGTTGCTTTTCGCCAAGATTTCCGTCTCTTAATACATTATCAAGAAGTATCTTTCCTGCTTCTGTCTGCCCACCAGTAGTTAGTTGGCCGTATAAATTAGCATAATTATTAGCCTTCTCTTCGTCAACACCTACACCCTGAAAAGCAGATGATAATTCCTTTTGTTTTTCTGGAGACCATTCCTGTTGCTTTTTCTTAGCCATATCAGAAAACAGCTTAGGAATAGATTTTTTAGTCTCAGCGCTAATATTAGAATCTTGCATTACATCAAAAGCTTTTTCTTCTGGAGTTGTTTCAGCAGACCACCCAGACCTTAGTTTTTCTAACGCATCAGATTCTTTTTTATCTGACCTATGTTGAGCGAGCTTCTCTCCAAGAGTAGATAGAGCTGTGCCTATACCTTTCCCAATATCTTCGCCAATATCACGCTGTTGTACTATCTGAACCATTGTATTCTCCTTATGCCATTAAAGCCATTGTAGCACCTTGTGCAGCGCCTTGTGCCATTCCACCAATAACTCCTGTTGTTTCTGGTCTGAACATATTCTCAAATCTTTGACCTAAACCCATACCGCTAATTCCTTGTAACTGGCTTAAGGCTTGTCCTCTAAGACCCTCTCTAAGAGCAGCAAGATTCTCTTGCAATCCAGCACCCGCTTGTCCTAATGATTGACCGAAAGCACTAGAGCTTTGAGCATCTACACCTGCAAATCTTTCAGCTATGCCCGGTATTGTCTGCTCTTCAAATTGTCGCATATATGGAGCTTCAAAGGCCTCTGTAGATTCTTTACTACCAGATAGCATTTGAGTAAGGTAGTCTATTCCACTACTCATACCTGGTTGTGTTCCCTTCAAAATCATATTTAAGAATTGCTCTTGCTCAGGCGAAAACAATTCTGGTTTCATCATCTTTTCTTCTTTGCCGAACAGAAAGTCGTGTAAAGATGCCATATATTACTCCTTTGTCTTTAAAATATTTATTTTATGTATATCACTAATAGATCAGAATTGCAACCATTCTAAAATAATATAAGCTGTTGAATAATCAGAATAATCAGCAGCAGTAGTGATAACAACATTAGTAGCGTCTATATATAATTCTATTCCATTAGCTAATGCAGATGGATCTATATACGGAATCGGAATAGCTTTAGTAATAGTAGCAGCACTAGGATCTGTAGCAGTACCATAAATTCTTGTAAAGGTCGTATTAGCATTAGTAGTAATCCCATGTGCAATAGTTTTAGAGGCAGTATTAGGTAACGCTCCAAAATTTATTACTTTTCTATACACGTTTCTAAACTTTTGTGTATCTCCATCTGTAAAAAACTTTTGTCCATTTACAACTTCAACAGTATTATAATGCGCTATATCTTTATCGTTTAGAGCGTCAATTATTCTTGTTAAAGTATCATTTAACTCATCTCTCATCTTCTTGGGATCTTCTGGAAGATTAATATCAGGAGGAACATATGATGTAATAGAATTTGCTGGTGAAAACGTCATACTAACCTCCCTCTAGGAGCTGTCCATATTATCATAGAAAATATGCTTATATCTGAATCATGTACGGAAGATTCTACTTTTTGACTTCCTGTAAGGCTTAATTTAAACTGTAAAAACTGTAGGCGTGACCTAGCATATAATCTGTGTATTAATTTATCTTGTGACCCTATATCAGAAGAATATTGGCTTGTATGCACAACATTATTAAAGAAAGTATCATTAATGTTTATTGGATAGCTATTGTCATGATCAGCATATATATCTACAGTAAACATTCCATCTTCTGTTTTATTTACTAAGAAGTCTATGTAGCCTAATTCAGTAGATTTTCCCTCTTTTAGAAAGTTATACTTCTTGCTTGTAGCAACAAAATCATGTAACCAACTTATCTCGCCACCACCAATATATGTACTTCCTAAAGCTAGAGTTATAGGAATACCGTTATGATCTGATAATGATATTGTATCTTCATCTACGAAATTAACTTTATAAGATGTATCGTTTAATGAGCTTGCTGTACCTAATATAGTAGATACGGATATGTAGTCATTAGTAGATAAATTATGATCAGGAATAGTTAATTGTACTGGTGTTCCAGCTGTAATATCTGTTATTGCAAAAGAAGGTTCGTTGGCTGAATATTGCTGTATCTTTAATATGTAACCATTTTGATTGCCTGCAATGATTGAAGGATACAATGATTGGTGTGAGGGCCTATTCCAGGCGTACTCTGCCATTTCCCATGTTACATCGGTAAGACTAGCCCAAGTTTCATCGCTTCCTTCTTGTAGGACGCCTAAGCAAGTATAGCTATCTTTAAAATAAGACCAAGCCATGTTTTCATAACTAAAGACAAGTACTTTGTCTGGATAGGTTCTATTCTTTCTTGATGTTGGTATAGTCCAGTAAATAAGGTTTTTATCATAATCTCTTATTGCATGGACTCTTTTTAAACCTTCATTTTCATTATGTATGTTAAATACTTCATCAGGTATTTGTTTATCTATACGGACTACTTCTGAAGGATCACAAGCTATTATGCCCTTCTCTCCAATAGCAAGTTGTGCCATATCATAATTCGTAACGGAATAAGTAGATTCTATACCGTATTCATTGCTAATCTTTTCCCATAAGAATGGAAGTATTTCATTTCCAGTATATCTAAGTTTATATACTGACTTTTCAAAGCCTACTATCAGGGTATCTTTAATAAATTCAGCAGATATTATCTTTTCAGAGGTTGGAGCATCTAAATATCCACCTTTACCGGCTATATCTGATCTCCAAGCATCGGCCGCAAAGGCATCTCCATTTTGTGACCATCTAACACGCCTTCTTTCTTGAGAAGAAGTAACTAAAGTAGCACCTTCCCATATATTTAAGGCCACTAACCGGCCTTTATATGGTAAAATAGTTAACGCTTGGTGTAATTCATTGCCAATTCCATCTACAGATGGAGCAAAGGTGGTCCATGTAGAGGTTGCGGTGTCATAATATCGTATTGGGTCAGGAGTAGCACTTTTATTAAAGTTAGTAACAATAAAAACGTCACCTAAGGCAGTACCACTATAATAGCTATTAGCAAAAAAGAAATCACTATCTGACCCTTGCCAGGTTATACCAGAACCGTTTTCTTCAAATCTATTACTTGTATTACTATAGAAATATATATATTTTGTATCGAAAGCCACTGATTGTTCGGAATTCGCAGCCACAAGTTCTCTTGAATAAAGTCCCATACAAGGCAAAGCAGGATAATAGTCAAAATCTATAGTAACGGCTTGAGCGCCCGCCCACCCTGCACCACTAGTGATTGAAAAAGCTCCAGTAATATAATTTATAGTACCCAGCCCTCCTCCGTCACCAACTAAAGTTCCATCGGGAACAGCAGGTTCAGTAAAAGTTTCTGTATTAGGAGCGGCCACAGTAATAGATATAGAGGTTTGCGATAATTCAGAATCAGTTTCTAGTGATAATATTGTCTTTATATTTCCAGTATGAGGTGTTCCAGTAGTATTCCCTAAAGCTTCTGTTGATAAAACTCTAGTCAATCTACATACTTTAGCATGGCCTTTTTTTCTAGAAAGACGATCTCTATATATAAAAGCATCTTGTAATTCAGAGAAAGCATCCGGAAGAAGCTGAAAAGAGGCCTTGTCTTTTTCTAGTCCAGTTTTAAATGCTTCTATGTAGAAAGGTTGATAAGCCATTATAGTATCCTTATTATTGCAATATCTACTGCGGTTACTAGGTCACTAAGTAATATGAGATTATGGCATATAACAGTACAAGAGTTTACTGTTTTAGCGGATGTTTGAACAATCCAAGACTTGACAACGGAAGAATTAGGATTGCCAACTACTAAATAATTAGTATCGGCTAACGCATTGGTAAAGTTTATAGTATACACTAGAGAGCCTGTAACACTAGTAACATTGTAGGCCTCTCCAATAATAACTCCTGTATTATCAAAAGATACAAAAGCTTTTATATATGAGGGCCTTCTGCCGTCTTCGGTAAGCTGTACCACATCACCACTTGATTCTTCTCTATAAAATAGTTCTGGCTGTGTTCCACTGTCTTTTGTATATACGCATCCTTCATTAGCAGCCGTAGCAGGATCAGCAGCTATTTCTGGCAAGGTAACCTTAAGATGTTTACCAGAAGCTTTATCTTCTAATAAAGAGTCATGGTCAACGCTAAATTGTCGCTCAAGCTCTTTAAAGTTAGTTTTTATCTGCGACTGACTTATTGGCTGTATGTCGTTTGAATCTGGTATGTCGTCTAAATAAGCCATTAGGCTACCCTTATTATAATAAGATCTGTTGATACATCTTGAGGAGTACCACTATTACAAGTTATAACAGAGCAAGAATTATTAGACTTTGCGTAGTTTTGAACAGTCCAAAGTCGTATATCTGTTGAATTACAATTACCAATTACTAAATAGTCAGCATCATCAAGAGCCGTTGTAAGATTTATAGTATATCTTCCGCCACCTGTTCTTGTAACACTTGTAACATTTAGAGCAGTTCCAGCAATAACACCAGCACCACTAAAAGATACAAAAGCCTTTATAAATGATATAGCATAGCCTCTTTCAGTAAGTTGTACAGAATCACCACTTAATTCTTCTCTATAGAAAAGCTCTGGTTGAGTACCGCTATCTTTTGTATATAAAGCTCCTTCATCTTCAGAAGTAGCAGGATCTGAAGTAACTTCAGGCATAGTAACTTTAAGGTGCTTTCCAGAAGCTCCAGCAGCTAATAATGAATCATGGTCAACACTATACTGTGTTTCAAGCTGTCCAAAGTTCTCTTTTATCTGACCTTGACTAGTAGCCTGAATATCTTCTGGGTTTGGAATATCATCTAAGTAAGCCATAGTGTCCTCCGAATGTTTGATTAGAATTACTATATATTGTTGCTGTTCTGCTATTTGTTTGCTGTTGTATTGTGCGTCTTTGACATAAAGTCATTTGTTCATTAAATAAAGGCATTAAAGAAGAAACTGATTCAATATCTCCTCTATCTTCTAATATCTTTTTTGAAGCTCCAATCGCTAATAACTGCCAAAGAAAGTGAGGGTTTGGATTGTCAACATCGTCTAATAATACAGTCGGATAAATCATAGCATCAATATCTATTCTGTAAGTTTTATCCGGAACAGGTCTTAGCTTTATTTTATTGTTACTAAATAAAACAGAATTAGGCTTATTTGCAACATATGGGGCAGTCTGAACAGTTATTGTTTCAGTTGCTAGTATTAATCCAGTAAATGTTAAAGCGGTTATTGCTCCGGTAACATAATTAATTACACCTGTAGCATCACCTGATAAAGCCCCTGAACCATCATCATAAGCAACAAGATTGTTACCAGCGCTATCGGTAGCAGAAATTGTTACCATATTACGCAAAACAGGACTATTAGTTACTGTGATAGCATATGGTCCAACTGTTCCATCACCAGACAATGTATCTTCTGAATTTACAAATGGATAGCTTCTATTAAACTCTGCTTTTGATTGTGAATATGAGGCCACGCTTCCAGATATATATACTAGTGGTGTTAGGCTGTAATATGCAGCTACAGTATCATCAGTAAACGATGGATTAAAATTTACATCATAAAGATCAATATTAGGCTCTGAATAAAAAGTATATGTACTTTTAAGATCAAGAAGCTTTAGGTGTTGTGGTAAATCATCTAAATAAAAAGTATTTATATAACTGTTTATCTGAACATCAGTTATTTGTGCAGGCGATGGACTAGCTGTTAGTCTTCTTATCTTAATTCTTATATTTTCTAATGTTGTCATATATTAACCATTTATCTTTATAATATTGTTTTAATAAAAATGTGTCGACAAATTATTTTAAAAGTTTTCAACAGTGGATATCAAAATATATCTATCGACACTAATATTACTACATGAGGTCGCTATTCTGGAATGAACAACGGTAATCTTTCTTACCCTTTTTATCTACCATAGGATTACCCTGAGAATCCATAATATTAGAATGTATATATTCTCCGCAGTTATTAATATTCTTTGCTACTCCTATAGGTATTTCATATTCTTTTCCATCATCTAAAGTATAAGTTCTTATTGGGTCACCTTTATACTTTCTATATGAAAACTTCATGCTTCCGCCTTTAGGCTTGTGGCATAAAAACTTACCTTTAACCATTTTGCTATCAGCTTTTCTAGCTTTTTCTATTTTATCTGCATTTGTTGATATTACTGTTGCCATATTAACCTCTTAATTAGTGGGAGAGCCTCCATTGGCTAACGATATTTGCTCCCATTTACCGTCCTGATATATCTGGAATCAGGAAAAAACTACTTATGAGTAATAATTTACTCTATGATACGGTAACCAGCTCTTTCGGCTTCCCATTTCATCTCGTCACCATCTGCTCCATCAACTGTAGCACCGATACGTAAGCCTCTAAAGCCTTCGTTTTTAACAGCACCAGTTAATACAGAAGCATCTTCTCCAACAGGCAAAGCATATGCGTGTGTGAAAGGTACTTCAGCAGAAGCAGGGAAAGCAAAAGCAGTAAAAGCAGAGGAATCAATATCAACAGTTACAGTGTTATTAGCTGTAGAAATAGCAGTAACTTCTCCAACTAAATCATTGATTTCTGTCATTCCGAATTCTGACTCTATCTTAAACTTAATCTTCTCTCCAACTTTGTATCCGTGAGTTACAGAAAGAGTAACTACGGCACTAGCAGCAGCAGTGATAGCTGTAATGAATCTACGTCTAGGCCCGAACATCGCAGGAGTAGAAACTCTACGAACAGAACCAGCAGTAGCAGCAGCGGCAAAACCAACAGCAGGAACATATCCAATGCTGAAAGTGTCTGCACTATCACGAACAGTTACTGTAGCTTCAATTCCGCCTACTTGTAACATTCCAGTAGTACCAGTAAGAAGAACAGTATCACCAACTTGGTAACCATGTCCAACAGCAGATACAACAGGAGGAGTAGCAGCAGTAATTGCAGTAGCAGTTACAGCAGCCTCAAGATTGTTAGGTGTAGATTCAATCCAACGGAAACCGCCAGAAGTACCAAGTACTGATTCATCAGTAGCAGCACCATTAGTGTTTTTAACACCCATGTAATAATCTACTGGCATTCCTAAGAACCAAGTAGCTCTTTTTACAACACCTGGATTAGCAGATGAACCCTGATCAGTATAGTTCCAAATCTTAAATTTGTGAACATCAGCAGGAAGCTCAAGAATCTTGAAGTTTCCATCAGAGGTATATTTACCTGTAAGTATTTCAGTTTCAGCAGTCATAATAACCTCCCTATGCAGCTAAAGTTGTTCTTAAATTAAAGACCCATGCATCGTTAGTAATGCACTGTGCAGCAGCCATCTTATAACCAACACTAGCATTTAATGCCAATGGGCCATCATAGATAGGTGGGCGGTAAATGAATTGTGTACTATAAGCATCTTGCTCAATAGCAGCATAAGCTTCTGTTCCACAAATAGAAATGTTGTAAACATCATTACCATTCATAGAAAGACCTTCTTGAGATCCAATAGAGGATAAGAAGAAACGAAGATTAGAAACATTACCCCATTCGCTGCGAAGTGTTGTATCTTGATAAGGATATTGTGATTTATTCATGAATCCACGAACATTCTCAAGATCACTAATTAATTGAGTACTTCCGAAAGCAAGGTAGGAATCCCTTACAGGGCCTGTTCCAAACTTATCGTCAGCTTCAATGTTATCAGCAACAGTATAAGCATCGTTATTAGCCAATGTTCTGATAACTTCATCGATATCAGTACGGTTTATTTCGGTTGGGTTGTCACCGTTAGCACCGTTAACACAGTTAATAACAGAAGCAGTTGAGATAAGCATATTACGCATTAATTCATCTTCTGTTTGGCGTAAAGAAACACCTAAACGCTTAGTAGCTGAATTTAATACTTTATCTTGGTTCTGTAGAACAACTTGCTCGTTAAGGTAGATATAAGTTCCGTAAAACTTAATTTCAGCATCAATATCAACGGCTGTTAATTGTTGTGCTGGTGGAGTGATACCACTATTACCTAAAGGTACTGTTGCAGTAGAAAGAGCATTATAACGCTGCATTCTTAAGATATTACCAGAATTAGCTGGCATGGTTTTTCTATCAGCTCCAAGGCCGTAGACAAAATGAGGGGTTGGTACACTCAATAGCTTTTCTGAAAAAGACTGTTGCACCGGGGCAGGTAAAACACTTGTTGTAGTGATTGCCATAGTTAAACTCCATGTTTAACCAGACTTATCGTTATCCATTACTAGCTTGCATCATCTCTTTGTAGAGTTGCTTTTTAAGATCAGGCGTTAACGTCCTTGAAAAAGAGTTGGCATCTCCAACAGAGTTTCTTCCAATAGTAGCATTGGGAGATACTGGTTTATCAGCATTTAGGGAGGCATCTCGCTTCATTTTAGTTACGCTTTCCTTCTTATCAAGACCTAGTGTTTTTATGTACTTATAAGCTCCTTTTCCTTGCAGATAGGGATCTTTAACATTATTTAAGATAGCGGCTAAATCCGGTTCATTTTTAATTAAGTAATTAACATTTTCCGTTGAAACAACACTATCAAAATCAATAAACTCTTGCTTAAGTTTATTAGGTGCATTGAGAGTTTCATTTCTTTTTCTCTCTTCTGCAAGTAAAGACTTAGCAATCTTTTCAGCCTCACGTCTTATAGTTTTTTTTGTCTGTCCATAGTTTTGGATGTCGTCCTCTTCGAACTCTTCAACCTCTTCTTGGACTGGCTTTTTATCGCCTAACATAACTTTTTCTAAAAGAACTTGTTGAGCTTCTAAGCGTTTATCAGATTCTAATCTGCGCTGTCTCTCTTCGTCCCTTGACTCTCTAAGCTGTCTAAAATTAAGCTCTTGAGGGGTTTCCTCCTTTTGAACTTCTTTTCCTACAGTTTCTTGAGCAATTTCAGAAGTTTGGGTATTCTCATCTTGTGGGTTAGCGACTTCCACGTCTTGCGCCATTTCAGATAATGTATCTAATGTCATAAAAATACTCCTTGGATAACGAATCCATTTTTGCGTTTATTAACTACTCAACCTTACGCTCTTACACGAGCAGTGAAGCAAGATTAAATATAATTGTATTATGTGAATGTTATTCTTTAATAACAAGATTATTATTTTCCGCAGACAATATCAAGCTTATCAGCCTTAAATAGTTTGCAGAATCGTATTAAATCATTAAAAGATTTTGGATATGAGGCCTCAAGCATGATTAATTCATTAACTTTGTCCTTTGCCGGGACTGTCCATAGATATTCTAATTTCCCTGAACTTGGGTGATATTTCCAAGTATCTTGATCGTATTGTGGGGTAGGCAATGTTTTACGGGCTATAAAATGATGCCTGATTACATTAACCATTGATCTTTCACGTCTAGTAAGCACCACAACATAAAATGGATCTTTCCAATCTTCGCAATCTTTACTATTAACAAGATTTTCTATATTAGGGAGATATTGTTTATGCATCTCCATTTGAGTATCAACAACGCCTTGCTTATTGTCGGGCTTTAATAAAAGCTCCGATGAAAGCGCCCCTACTGTCTTTCTTTTTGCATCTTTCATATTACCACCATTTAAAAGATAAAGGGCCGTTACCGACCCAATGAAATTTACTTCATGCGCTTTATTTTACGAGAATTTTCAGCATGTAGCTTGTTAATACCTTCTTCTGTATCAATGTAACTACAATCACCACCACCAAGAACTTGCTTGGAATATGATTTGTGAACTACTTCTTGCGGCATGTTAGCATACTGGTTACTAGTACTTAATGAAGTACCATCATAAAATTTCTTAGCCATTTTAAAACTCCGGTGTAAACGGGATATTATCCCAGGTTAAAACCTCTAAACACTATGTAAAGAGCTACCGCATTATTGAACACCATTTAATAAATGTAAATTATTTATTACATTTGAGGATTTTGCCCCATTGTCTGCGCCATTGTTTGTTGTGAGGAGGCCTGTAATGTTTGTAAGGCTTCTACCTTATCGCCTAGGCCAGTCTCTTCAAAACCTGCCTCTTGCGCATCTTCTAGAGTATCTACTTTTAAACGATCAGATAACATTAATAACTTTTCTATTTCGTTTAAGTCCATTTCAGAAAGCTCTTTCATTGCTTTGGCTTTAGATAGCTGAGCATCTTGGAGATCTGCTATCGCTTGGGCGTGTCTTGATTCGCTTAATGATTCATTTTCTGAAACTCTTGAAACTCTTTCTATACCAAGGCCTTGATCTGCCAGGGCTTTAGAGTTAGCACTATTTATTTGGGCTTTCAATAATTCTATCTGCATCATTTGAGCTTGCTGGGCTTGTTGGGCTTGAACCTCTTCTCTTTTCTTCATATTCTCAATAAGCTCTGCCTTGTTCTGCATCTGGCTAGCATCAAGTATATCTTCAGGAGCAAGAGGGACACCGGCATTGTGTAGCTCTAACATTTGAGCAAACTGCATTTGTTTCTGTGTTTCGGTGTTCATTCCCTGAACTACTTCTATATCATATTTTTGGAACGCTTTGTCTTTAAATTGTGGGGAGGCCTCTTGTCCTGTTATTCTTTCAATCTTGGCGGATTTAAAGTTTGCCTGTATCATCTCAACAATCCTTTCGCCTAATAACTTAAATGCGTAATCACTGTTATCAAAAAGCTTTTCTAGTGTAACAAGTCCGGCACCTTGTCTTAACATAGCAAGAACGCCAGCTTTATCATCAGTAGCCGATCCTAGTAGCTCTTCATTTACTCCGGATATTTGCATTATCTCATTGCCAAGGCTTTCGGATATTTGCAACATTGAAGGCGGGATCTGTGGAGGGGTTACCTCTTTAATGCCTGCCAGTCTTCCATCTTTAACGGCTAGGCCTTTTCCTTGTCCCGATAAGAACACGTCATTAGGATCAACAAGGGCGTTTTCTTCGTAGATGTATCCTGAATTTAGTTGGGATTCTAAAATATCTAATTCGATAACTTTACGGCGGTTATATAGGAACTGTGCATCTCTTAGGCCTCTGCATACTCCTTGTATTCTTAGCGGTAAGTAAGATAAATCTGGCTCATAGTATCCAAGAACAGGGATAAATGGATATTTATCTATTGGAAATAACTCTGTTCCGTAGGGGTTAGGGCCGTTATATAAAACTGTTCCATTAACAGAATAGCAAACTTTAACTGTTGGAACTCTTATCTTTTTTACTATGGCGTTTTCATTATTGGCCATAAAGGAATCTAGTTCTTCCTTTTCTCCAAAGAATTCTACTGAATCGCCTGTTACTACGTCTTCTATAATAGTGGCTGGTCTATCATCTGAATACCAAAATTCATCAAGAGCAAGCAGTTTACTATCGCTTAGGTTCTGTGCTTCCGGCATATACTCAAACTTACCGTCTTTGTTTCCGGTAGTCCGTATTAAATCTATGTCTTCCGATCTCGCAGGAAACATTCCTTCCAATGTTTTTTTTGTTCTGTACGATCTACGCCATAAGCCGTTGCAGTCAGATAAATCGGTTTTTCTAAAGTATGGGTCTATGATATAACTTGAGTATCCAACATTGTCAACCCTGACATCGCCGTTAATAGTATCATATCGGTAATCCATCCATGGAGATAACATATTCATACCAACGCCAACAGCTCCTTCGAAGGCATCAGAAAAGGTATGTAAAACATTATCTCTTTTTACTGACCAAAATAGGGCTTTTGATAGTTGATCTGAAGTGTATTGATCGGAGTTTTCAACGGGCAGGGTTACTAGGCTCTTTCGGTTCTTTCGTTGGTGTCCAGTGATCATATTAAGGATCTTTTGAATCCTGTTGAAATTGAACTGTTTCTTCCTGTACTCGGGCATATTACCATATATACTATCCCACACGGTTTGATCTCCATTCTTAAACCGCAGGTCAATTTCAGCTTCAGCCCAAAACGCTTGGTTTACTGATATGGAACTTTTATAAAAATCTTCCATTCGTTGCTTAATAAAACTGTCATTGCCATCAACATAATATTTATCTTCTTGCATATCAATCATCGTATTAACCCTTTTAGTTTATTAGATATGTATAACTAATTATTTTTTTAATAGCTTCTAAAAAATGCAGGCATAGAATCGTCTAACCCTAAAGCTTTTCTGTATCTAGTGTTTAAATCTTGCGGTGTCATCGAGCCGGTACCATTAAAGAAGTGCATGCAGGCATAGCGCAAACTGTCGAGATTATGATCATTGGTCTTCAATGGCTTGTCTTCTCCTTTTAAAGTTGCTTTATCATCCCAAACATAAGACTGGAATTCTCTTATTGTGTTCAAACATGATGAACAGATCTTTAACGTTCCGTTGTCTAGTAAGCTGGTGACAAAACGGATACCGTCTAGCACTGAATTATTAGCAGGTTGTATTTTGTTAATCCCTTGTTGCCGACACTCTTGTATAAAAGATGCCGCTGATGGGTCGATGTATATAGTTTCAATGTTTAGATTTCGAATAAATGCGGTCAAGTCTTGAGCATACTCACAATCCGTTTTCTGTCTTAGCTCCTTTCTTGAGTCCCAACAATATTCTTTCTCTAGCCACATATTTGGGTAAACATTGGCATTATATCCGATAAGCGTAAAAGCGGTTGGGTTGGTGGTCCCGTAATCGACTCCGACAATATATTTATCTGCCTGAGCTGGAGGGAAGTTTATAACGTGTTGCTCCTTATCAAATAGTGAGTATACTGCACCTTGTGCGACAACCCACAGACCAAAAATGAACCGGTCATAATATAAGCCTGTGTATTCTTTTCTTAAGTTGTCTTTGTATGCTCTACCCAAAGAAGGGTTGTCTTCTAATTCAAATGGGAATACCTTACAGTCCAGCTCTTCCTTTCTATCTATAAAGTCCTTCTTGAGCCAATGAAAGGGGCTATCGGGGTTTGTTGTTGTGAATAGCTTTGCCCCCTCTACTGATAAACGTGATAACAGCATCTTAAAGAATATCTCAGGAATTAGAGTCCCTTCATCGACTAGAGCCCCTGCAAATGTGGATCCACGAATTTTGCCCTCAGCTCTATCATCGTTAGCCCCAATCACGTGAACAGTTCTATTATAAATAAGTAGCTCACCTTT
>CAYQKA010000011.1:0-18449 GCA_964418055.1 uncultured Planctomycetia bacterium
CGTTCTACAGTATAACCATCAATAGCTGCACCAAGAGGTCCAGAATTAACAGTTGTTACTGAGCCTGTATCCTGCTCGTTAAGACCTAAATAGTAAACTTCTATTTCAGAATCATAAGCATCAATTGGTTTATTAATATTAACAAACCAAAGGTCAAAATCATCTCTTGAGTTAATCTTGTTGGCGGTATTACCTTCATCGATCTTAGAATAAACTAAGTCAATAGAAAAATCTTCATAATCAAGTTGAGCTTTGATTGCATCAAATGCATCATACTGTGAAAGCTGAGCATATGAATAGATGCTGTTATTAGGATCAATGACATTTGAACCAAGTGCAAAACCTCTACCATAATAGAGAGGTTGGCGACCAACAGTAAGTGTTAGTGGTTCATAAAGCATTTCCTGTAAAACAACATAAGCTTCAGCTATACCAACATCCATAGATGTAGCATCGCTATCAGCGTAATCCCAAAGTCTCTGGTTTACGAGTTTTAAACGAGCTGATACATTGTCTGTTAAGTCAGCATCAAAGTTAAGACCTATGGTAGTTGCCCAGAGTGTTGAATCTGGAGAAGTATTGACACCAGTAGCATCATAATAAAATGAATTATACTGGTCCCAAATACCATATGTGTTAACGTCTCCGCTAACTCTTATTCTCTGTACTTCTGCATTAGCTACTGAACAAAAAGCCAGTACTAACACTAAAGCACATATAAGAGTAAACTTCTTCATTTCTTTTCTCCTTAAACGTAATAACATGTAAGTTTAATTTATCAATCGATTAGAGCTTTCATTGCTCTAAGTGATACGTACTATTTATATGCTTAGCATCATATAATGGTAACTTCTAGCGTTTAGAGTATTTTTTTGATTCCCCCCTTCCTTGCTAAAGATTGAAACTACCTACGATGGTAAGGCCTGTAAAAACTTTACTACTTTGAAATAATGATACCATATAAACATAACTTTGTCAATACCCCTGAATTTTTTTTAATATGGCGTATTTTAAGGGGTTATATCAAATAACTGGCGCCCCAAGCAGGAGTCGAACCTGCGACACCAGGTTTAGGAAACCTGTGCTCTATCCATCTGAGCTATTGGGGCAATAAAGCCTATATATACTATATACGCTTTATCCTAATATTTTATCAATGAGTATAATGGATAATTTTTACTCATAAGCCTTTCATGGCCCTTCATATAAGTCAGCTCAACTAGAAAGCATACCTCAGATATTTCACCTTTAAGCTTTTCAACTAAGTCTATTGTAGCCAAAGCCGCTCCAAAAATAAATCCTCTAGACTCAACACAGGCCACTGTATCAATCTTCCCATCTTTATATCTTTTAATTAATAAATCAATACATTGCCTGAATTTTTTTCCATCTTGCAATATTGTAGTAATATCCTTAAAGCTGTTACCCTTTTTAGGAAAATTAAGAAAATCACGTATTGCATCTTTAAGATTATTTTTTACATGTTCTTCTGGCAGCATTTTATTTTTTTTTCTTCTTTATTGTTTTAGATTTTTTTACTACTTTCTTTAATTTGATATTTTTCTTGACTACTTTTTTTACTGTTTTCTTTAATACCTTTTTTTTAATTTTAGTAAGTGTTTTCTTTGGTGTAGCTTTTTTTGTCTTTGGTTTAGTAGTTTTTTTAGAAATAGTTCCCTTGAGCTTTTTTTTATGAACCTTGATGATTTTTTGTTTAGTCATCTTTTTTGTTTTTAATTTTGGTTTTTCTTCTTCTAAAACTAAACCCTCTTGAACCGCCAAGTATTGCTTTAATTTTTTCATAGCAGCATTTTCTATCTGCCTAACACGCTCTCTTGTTATTCCAAATCTTTTAGCAGTCTCACCCAACGTATAACTAGTGCCATCCTTAAGGCCAAATCTTAAATTCAATATCTCTTTCTCTCTTTCAGATATTAAATTCAACAGGCCATCAACTCTTTCTTTTCTAAAAACCTTTGCTAATTCATCAGTAGGTGAAGTCATATTTTCATCTTCAATTAAATCCATAAACTGACCAGAACCGTCTTCACCTATTGGCGCATCTAATGAACTTGCCTTTGAGGCAATTTCATCTATCTGTCTAACCTTCTCGATGCTCATCTTCATCATATGAGCTACTTCTTTTATGCTGGCAGACCTACCGAATTTGTGCGCTAATTGTTCTGTAACTTTTCTCCAACGAGTTATTATTTCAGCCATATAAACAGGAATTCGTATAGTCTTCCCTTGATTAGCGATAGCTCGTGTTATATACTGCTTTATCCACCAAGAAGCATATGTGCTAAAACGATATCCCTTTTTTGGTTCAAATTTAGAGACCGCTTTCATTAATCCCAGGTTACCTTCTTCAATTAAATCAGAAATAGATACACCGAAATATTTGTAGCGTTTAGCAATATTAATAACTAAACGTAAATTAGATCGGATCATTTCAGCACGAGCTTCCTTATTTCCCCTTTTTATTCTTTTAGCTAACTTTTGCTCTCTTTCGGGAGTAAGGAGTGGAATATTTTTTATATCCTTTAAATAAAGCCGTATTATATCCATAGATAATTATTTTCCTAAAGCAGCTTGTGCAGCTGCAAGTTTAGCTATCGGTATTCTATATGGAGAACAACTTACATATGTAAGGCCTACCTTATGACAAAAGTTAACACTCTTAGGCTCACCACCGTGTTCGCCACAAATACCTGTTTTAAGTTGTTTGTTATTCTTTCTACCTAAAGCAACTGCCATTTCAACTAACTTGCCAACACCGGGAATATCTAAAACTTGGAACGGATCATAATCATAAATACCCATAGATACATAATCGGGCAAAAACTTACCTGCATCATCTCTGGAAAAACCGCAACCCATCTGAGTCAAATCATTAGTTCCAAATGAGAAGAAGTCAGCATACTCAGCAATTTCATCTGCTGTAACTGCTGCACGAGGAACCTCAATCATAGTGCCTATCTTATAGGCAATTTTTTTCTTTCTCTGTTTAAAGACATTAGCAATTACTACCTCAGCTCTTTCTCTGGCAATCTTAAGCTCCATATAGTTACCCACTAACGGGATCATTATTTCTGGTTGTACTTTAGTTCCCTTAGCACTAACATTCATAGCAGCTTCTATTATGGCTTGTACCTGCATGTCAGATATTTCAGGATAAATTAATCCCAAGCGGCAACCTCTGTGCCCAAGCATCGGGTTGAATTCTTTTAATGATTCAACCTTATTTTGAATTTTTGCCACTGAAATCTTCATAACTCTTGACATCTCTTTTTGTCCAGCTGCATCATGAGGTAAAAATTCATGTAATGGCGGGTCAAGTAATCTTACTGTACAAGGTCGTCCTTTGAGAGCTTTAAAGATACCTTCAAAATCTTTCCTTTGAATAGGCAGTAATTTAGCCAATGCTTTTTCCCTACCTGTCTTATCATCAGCCAAAATCATCTGACGAAACGGAATAATTCTACTGCCTTCAAAAAACATGTGTTCAGTTCTGCAAAGACCGATACCTTCTGCTCCAAACTTAACAGCAACTTCAGTATCGTGTGGCGTATCAGCGTTGGTTCTCACACCAAGCCTTCTATATTTATCAGCCCATTTCATAATGGTGGCAAAATCTCCCGATAATGTAGATTCAACAGTATCAATTTTTCCTTTATAGACATTACCAAGAGAGCCATTAAGTGAAATCCAATCACCTTCTTTTAATGTTACGTTACCAACTTTAAATTTCTTAGTTTTGTAATCAATTTGAACATCACCAGCACCAGCAACACAGCACTTACCCATTCCCCTGGCTACAACAGCCGCATGCGAAGTCATTCCGCCTCGAGAAGTCAGAATACCATTAGCAGCATCCATACCACCAATATCTTCCGGAGATGTCTCTATTCTACATAATATAACATCTTTTTTATCAGCAGCCCATGTTTCAGCTTTTTCTGCTGTAAAAACGATTTGACCACAAGCTGCTCCCGGAGATGCTGGTAAACCTTTCGCAATAGGACTATTTGCTTTTTCAGATTTTGGATCAAACATAGGATGCAATAGTTGATCTAACTGCTGAGGATCCAATCTCAATAAAGCAGTTTTCTCGTTTATCAGTTTCTCTTTCACCATATCTACAGCTGCTTTGATCGCAGCCGCTGCAGTCCTTTTACCACTTCTAGTTTGAAGCATATAAAGCTTGCCTTCTTGGATTGTGAATTCAAAATCCTGCATATCCTTATAATGACTCTCTAATCTTTTTCTAATATCAATAAGTTGCTTAAAAACTTTTGCATTTACTTTTTTAAGTGTTTCAATATGTAAAGGAGTTCTGATGCCAGCTACAACATCTTCACCCTGAGCATTCATCAGATATTCTCCATAAAACATATTCTTTCCTGTTGATGGATCTCTGGTAAAAGCAACACCTGTACCAGAAGTATCACCCATATTTCCAAAAACCATAGCCTGTACATTTACCGCTGTACCTATAAGACCTCTAATATCATTTATCTTACGGTATTTTATAGCTCTTTCATTATTCCAAGAACTGAAAACAGCATTGATTGCATGCTTAAGCTGAATTTTTGGATCTGTCGGAAAATTCTTTTTTGTAACTTTTTTATAAATCTTCATATAACGATCTACAACTTCTTGTAACATACTGGTATTTAAATCAGTATCCTGTTTGGCCTTATGCTTTTTCTTTACAATTTCTAACTCATGCTCAAATAATTCATGCTTTACACCCATAACAACATCGCCAAACATCTGAATAAATCTTCTGTAAGCATCCCAAGCAAATCTTTCATTACCGGTTTTATTAATTAGTGCAGTAATTACATCAGGATTAATACCTAAGTTTAATACTGTATCCATCATGCCGGGCATAGAAACAGCAGCACCGGACCTGACAGATACTAATAAAGGGTTATTTTTATCGCTAAACTTAGCGCCCATATCTTTTTCGAGCTTTTTTATCCCGTCATCGACCTGCTTCTCTAATCCGGCAGGCCATTTTATACCTGATTTATAAAATTGATCACATGCCTCGGTGCTGATTGTAAATCCGGGAGGCACCGGTAAACCTATATTTGTCATTTCTGCCAGGTTAGCACCTTTGCCACCTAGAAGATTCTTCATTTGAGTCTTTCCTTCTGCTTTACCCGATCCAAAGCTGTAGACAAACTTTTTCATTACTTCACTCCCTTTGTTATATAATTAATTTTGATTAATTGAAATTTTTGATAAATCTGCTACATTAGCGGCATAAAGTTGATTGATATCTTTCATAAGAGACAATCGATTATTTCTTATTTTTATATTATCAACGTTGACCATTACCTTATCAAAGAAAACATGTACTGGTTGACTAAATACACTGACATATTTCTCTGTAGCCTGAATATACTTCCCTTTATTGATTAAACCAAGAATATCTTTGTGATTTTTTTCAAAGATATCTCCCAGTTGTTTTTCTAGATCTTCCTTAAATAATTTCTTATTCACACGTGGTAAATTATTTGGAGCTTTCTTTAAAATATTACTCGTTCGCTCCACTATCTTAGAACACTCAAAGAAATCCTTTGACTGCCTTATCTTTTTTAGTTCTTTGATTCTCTCTACAATATCCAGATAATTATCACAATTAGCCTTAATAACCGCTTCAATTAATTCCATCTCGCCTTCATCCTGAGAAAGCAGCTGTCTAAGTCTTTGATTTAGAAAATCAATCACTTGCATCCTTAATTCAGATGCCTTTGTCTGACTATTTACAGAAATAAGAGAGATACTTTTGTCTATTAATAAGTTCATTGAAATTGAAAGTTTTTTATTTAGGATAATACGAACTACTCCTAAAGCACTTCGCCTAAGCGCATACGGATCATAACTACCTGATGGTATCAAACCTACGCTAAAATAAGCTATTATGTTATCTAATTTATCAGCCAAACTTACTATCGATCCAGTTATGCTTTTGGGAATATCATCATCTTGAGATTTGGGTTGATAATGCTCAAGTATACCTTCGCACACCAAAGGTCCTTCCTTGAATTTTAAAGCGTATCTACTCCCGATTACCCCTTGTAAAGCAGGAAATTCTCCAACCATATCAGTAACTAAATCTGCCTTAGATAAATAAGCACATCGTTTTACTTTTTCAATCTTTTCCTTATTTAGTCCTAAATGATGTGCAATGAAATCAGAGATATTAACCAGCCTCTCTGTCTTCTCATGCATACTGCCAATGTCTTTTTGAAAAATTATGTTTTTTAATTTATCTACTTTTTCAGCCAATGATTCCTTAGTGTCTTGACTTAAGAAGAATTCACTATCCTTTAATTTAGCTTCTAAAACTTTTTCATAATTGCGGCAAATATTTTTTTCAACCTTACCAGAAACACGGTTATCTATGACTGCTAAAAACACAGGCATAACCTTATTGTTCTTATCTTTAATAGCAAACAACTTTTGTCCTTTTTTCATACTTGTAATAAGGACTTCACCAGGAATAGATAAATATTTCTTCTCAAATGACCCAGCTATAAATCCGGGGCACTCACAAAGATTAGTTAATTCATCTAACAAATCGACATCATACGATAACTCACCTTTATGCTTAGCTGCTAAAGAATTTATAGCTTTTTCAATATTCTGCTTTCTTGAAAGAAAATCAATTTCTACATAATTTCTTTTTAAATATGAAAAATAATCTTTTTCATTTTTTACATTATGTGCTTTAGGAGATAAAATTTGATGGCCATAGGTTACATTGGAAGTCTTTATTCCAGCTAAATCGAAAACTAAAGGTTTCTGCTTCCACAAAACTAATATCCATCTAATCGGCCTAATAAATGTATAACCTTTATTCCAATGCATATTTTTATGACAATTAATAGAACCTACTAATTCTTTAATAAATTTGGGCAGGACTTCAGATACTTCATTTGCCTCTTTCTTCTTTGTTCCAAAAACATAATCTCCCTGAGGAGTCTTTTTAATCTGAATATCTATCTGCTTTATACCTGTTTTATTCAAAAAACCAAGGAGGGCTTTAGTTGGCTTATTATTATCATCATAAGCAATTTCTTTCGAAGGCCCTCTTAATTCTACTTCTTTGGCTTTCTGGAAATCATCTACATTTTTAATATAAACAACTAACCTTCTATAGGTATCAAAGGTCACGATTTCACCATAGGTTATATTATGCTCTTTAAGTAATTCTTGAGCATTTTTTTTCAACTGCTTCATAGCTGAATATATAAAGCTAGCCGGCAGCGGCTCTGTTCCTATTTCAATTAAAATATTATTTACGATATTTTTATTTGCCATTTTTCTCATAATACATTTGTGCACATTTATTAGCTAATTTCCTTACCCGAGCTATAAATGTGGGCCGTTCACTTTGGCTTATTGCTTTCCTGGCATCAAGTACATTAAATATATGTGAAACCTTTAAGGTACATTCATATGCAGGAATTATTAAACCCTCATCAATTAGTTTAGTTGCTTCTTTCTCATAAAGTTTAAATAAATTAAGATGCATATCTATATCAGCTTTTTCAAAATTATAAGTACAACTTTCTTTTTCTCTATCTTTTTGTAAATCACCATACGTAATCCCATCAGCCCATTCTAAATCAAATAAGTCATACTTATCCTGTAAAACCATAGCTATACGCTCCAGGCCATAAGTTAACTCACAGGCCACATCCTTCAATTCCACACCACCCATTTGCTGCATATAGGTAAACTGCGTAATCTCCAATCCATCAAGCCATATTTCCCAGCCTAATCCTTTAGCTCCCAAAGTAGGAGACGACCAATCATCTTCAATAAATTTCAAATCATGTTTTTTTAGGTTTATACCTATATATTCGAGGCTATTCTGATAAATCTGCTTAACGTTATCTGGAGAGGGTTTTAATATAACTTGATATTGGTAATAAAATTGGGTACGCAATGGATTATCTCCATAACGCCCATCGGTCGGCCTTCTTGAAGGCTGCACAAAAGCAGTATTCCACTTATTCTTATCTAAACACTTGAGGAATGTAGCAGTATGAAATGTGCCTGCCCCAACTTCTATATCGTAGGGATAAAGAATCACACAACCTTTGCTTTTCCAGTAAGTTTCTAACTTTGAAATTAAATCTTGAAAGTTCATATTTATTATTTCTTCTTTAATCAGCGTATTTTAACACATCAATAATTACGTGGCAATAGTTATTTATGTATTTAAATTATATAAACGCTTTTACATTTGTTTAATGAAACTTCTCGAGCGAATATTCTTATCAATATGAAACCGAATAAAATCATCTAAAATATGGCTCAACTGTTTTCTTACTCTACTAGTCATATCTAAACGCCATACACTATCAAAATCAGATTTCTCAATGTGCAGCATTGAGGCCAATGTGCCTTTAAATATATCATGCGATAAGTTATCCTTCGCAAAACACTTATGGCAAATTAAACCTCCAAATTTGGAACTGAATTTAGCCTTCGCTTCAATGGAGCTACCACAAGCTATGCAAGAATCAACGCGTGGTTTAAATCCTGAAAGAATAAGTGTTTTAACCTCGTAAATACTTTTGACCGGCCCAGGCTTTTTTAAAACTTTTAAAGCCTTAAGGCTTTCATGAATTAATTCAAAAAGGTCATTATTATTATCCTCAGCTTGAGTAACTGCATCCAGCAAATCAATAAAATATAATGCATGAATTATACGCTCATAATCAGTCCTGATTTCAAAAAAATAGTCAAGCAAATCACACTGACTTATAGTATAAAGGCCGCCTCTTTTATTCTTATAGAATACAACTTCGCAAAGTGTAAAAGGCTCGAGATAATTAGCTGACTTATTCTGAATACCACGAACACCTTTCATAACTCCACTTATTTTTCCAAAATCTTTCGTATAAAGCGTGGCTAAAACGGAAGTTTCGCGTAGCTTTTGACGTTTTAAAACAATAGCTTGAGATTTTTCTATAGACATAGCATTGAATTAATTAAACATGCCAAACAGCCAATTGGCCATTAAAAAATATATCAAAACTCCGGTAATATCATTAGCTGTTGTAATAAATGGACCGCTGGCTATTGCGGGATCAATATTAATCTTTTCAAATAATAGCGGAACTAATACTCCAATTAAAGCAGCTACTAAAATAGCAACAAACATAGCTACCATTAAAACTAAACCCAAAACTGGATTGTTATCAAATAAATAAGCTACAATTCCAACCACAACACCACAAACTACCCCCATGATTAGAGCCTGCCTGATTTCTTTATAAATAACTCCTTTTATATGATTTAAATCAATATTACCAGTTGCCAAACCACGAACAGTTATCGTTGATGATTGAATTCCTATATTACCACCCATCCCGGTAATTACGGGGATGAAAAATGCCAATGCAATTACCTGCTGCAGCGTAGCTTGAAAATTCCTAATCAATGTCGCTACAACAATCCCCCCTATAAGTGTCGCAATCAACCAGGGCAAACGCTGCTGCACAACTCTGAGAGTTGATTTTCTATAAATTTCTTCATGGGAAATACCAGCCATTCGGTATATATCTTCTGTATCTTCTTCTGTAATAACATCAAGAACATCATCAACAGTAATAATACCCAAAAGCTGTCCACCTTTATCAACTACAGGAACTGCTAAAAGATTATATTTTGAAACTATACGGGCTACCTCCTCCTGATCCAAGCTAGGATTAACAGTTACCGTATTGTGATTAACCAACTCTACTAGACGTGAATTAGGACTTGCAGTAATAAGTTTTTTTACCGGCAAAACACCAGTAAATTTATTATTACTGTCAACAACATAAACATAAACAATTTGAGCCTGAACATCTTTCACAAACTGCCTGAGAGCTTCTATAGCTCGGGAAGCAGTTAAATTATCTTTAAGTGTTAAGAAGTTTGTAGTCATAAGACCACCAGCAGATTCCTCATCGTATTTAAGCAACTGCTGAACTTCTTTAGAATCCTCTTTCTTCATTAAATTAAGAACATCCTTTTGCTTTTCACTGGAGAGGTCTGCTAATATGTCGGCTGCTTCATCAGGTTGCATCTTTTCAATTAACTTTGATATTTTAAAAGTGGAAAGTTCCCTTAAAAGCTGATATTCACTCTGAGGATCAAGTTCACTTAATATTTGAGCCGCCATATCGTCATCTAAAATTGCAAAAAGATCTATCCTCTCCTTGTGATTCATATTGCGTAAATGATCAGCAATATCAGCCGGATGCATTTGACTTAAATTATTTAAGTTGATATCATTTTCTTTTTGATTCATCATTCTTCACTATCTTTTAACTCTCTGTATTCAGGAGTTAACTTGCCTCCAGAAACAACTAACTTAAGAGCTTCTTCAACACTCATATCTAGATATATAATCTCTTTCTCTGGTACCAGTAAAAAAACACCTGAAGTCGGATTCGGTGTTGTTGGTAAGAAAACGCTCATCATTTTTAATTTAGTCTTCTTCTGCAACTCCTGCTTAGCTTCCGTTGTTACAAAAGCAATAGAATAAATTCCTTTTCTAGGATATTCAATTAAAGCTACTTTTTCAAATATCATCCCCTGTCCCAAGAAAGCACTACTTAATTGTTTTATGGACATATATATTTTACTTATCATTGGAACCTTAAGGAATATATTTTCTATAAATGAAAATGTTTTTCTTATAAAAAATACTCTTGCAGCTAAGCCAATGACGATAATTGCCACTAAGATACCTATAAAAATTAGACCTTTAACGATATGAACTGCAAATGGAAAATATATGTCAGGTAAATAAGGTTTAGCTATCTTAATCAAAACAGCAGAAATCGGATTTAAAATAAGCTCTACTGTTTTAATAATCAGAAACCTTAAAATTACATAGGTTAGTA
This sequence comes from uncultured Planctomycetia bacterium, assembly GCA_964418055.1. Lineage (GTDB taxonomy): Bacteria > Omnitrophota > Gorgyraeia > JAGLLT01 > JAGLLT01 > Kappaea. The sequence goes on from CAYQKA010000011.1 coordinate 10,926, forward strand.
TTGCAGGCAAAACTACAACTAACCCCGTTATAAAATACGTTCTGAACTTCCTAAACAAGATAAAACCTCCTAAATAAAGTAATTTTTGTTAATAAAAAAGTTGATAAAAAATCTGAAAACACAATAAAGTTGACATCACCCCAAGTAAACCACCTACAATAACTTCCCAACCTGAATGTATTTCCTGCCTGACTCTACTTTGAGCTACAAGCAAAGCTACTACAAATACTAACAGGGTTACCAATGGATTTCTGGTTACCAGAACAATGATTGTCCATATACTAAAAGATATAGCTGAATGACCAGATGGCATTCCTCCTCTTAGAGGTGTCCCCTTTTTTGAAAAAGATTTCCCCATTAACACAAGAAATATGACTAATAGCAATGAAGCAAAAGTTGCATGCCAAGGAGAATATTGTACTCGTAACAGAGTCTGCTCTAATTCAAAACTTATCATATACTTAGAAAATACTAAATACCCAACTATTACAGCAAATATAGCAGAAATGAGTACACATCCAGCCGCAACATCCTTGATAATTCTAGCTAATGGGTGAAAATCAGATGTTATTAAATCTATTATTTTTTCAATGGCAGTGTTAAACATCTCACAAATTAAAACTAACGTAACTGCCATACAAACAACTAGTAATTCAATTTTTTCAAGTTGTAGAAAAATAGAAATAAGAATTATTAAGATTGCGGCCAAAAAATGCAATCTCATATTCTTTTGTGTCTTTATGGTATATATAATACCTTCAATAGCAGCATTAAAACTATCACCTATTGTTCTTTTTTTCATATTGGCTTAATAAAGCTTCCTGTAAACTATTCATAGATTGTTTTTCCTTTTTTGTATAGTCTCTATGACCTAATAAGTGCAACAATCCATGAATAATATATAATCTAATTTCATGTATAATCGTTTGATTATAGGCTTTCGCCTGCCGCCTAGCAGTTTCAACAGAAATAGCTACGTCACCCAAATATGAAACAGCCAGTGCCTTTTTTATATTTTTTGCTTCGTAAAAAGAAAGGACATCTGTTACCTTATCCTTGCGCCTAAATTCTTTATTTAGTTCTCTAATTCTTTTATCAGCTGTAAATAATAAACTAACTTCTGTATTTTTAACACCTTGTATTTTAAGAATAAATCTACACAAATCCTTTATCTGCGCTTTAGAAAATTTATAAAATATTTGATCATTTATGAGATTTATTTTTAAAGCCATTTTTGCCTTTTCCTTTTTTTGGCTTTTGACCCTCATTCTCCGGATCGGGATATTCTACTCTACTATGATAAATGCCAGCTAATAAATTTGAAAAACTTTTAGATATCTTCTGAAGATCTTTTAGTGTAAGATCACATTCATCTAACTGGCCATCAATAAATTTATTGTTTATTATTTTTTGAACTGTTTGTTTTATTTTCTTTGGTGCCTGATTAGACAAAGCTCTCGTTGCAGCTTCCACAGAATCAGCTAAAAGAACAATAGCTACTTCTTTTGTCTGCGGTAGGGGTGATTTATATCTAAAATCTTCTTCTTTTACCTCGCCTTCCTTATTTTCATTTTCTATGGCTCTTTGATAGAAATAGAATGTAAGACTATTGCCATGATGCTGCTGAATAAAATCCTGAATAGCACTGCTCAGCTTATATTTTCGGGCTAAATCAAGGCCATCCTTGATATGATTTGTTATTATGAGACTGCTCATTTTGGGAGTTAATTCTGCGTGCTGATCAGCAAAACTCATCTGATTTTCACTAAAATATTCCGGCTTCAAAAGCTTACCAACATCGTGATAGTATGCTCCCACTCTTGCAAGTAGTGAATTAGCACCTATAGCATCAGCAGCATTTTCAGCCAAATTACCCACTATCAAACTATGATGATACGTCCCCGGAGCTTTAATAACCATTTCCTTTAAAAGAGGATGATTTAAATCAGAAAGCTCCAACAAACTTATATTAGTAGTAATCTTAAAAATATACTCTAAAACAGGGAGAATACCAGTCACTATAAACGCACAAACAAAACCATTTGATATTGCCCAAAGACTATCCATAAACATAACATCCGTATTAAGATTATCCAAGAGATCAACATTTATAATAGTGAGGCAACTGGCAAGCCCCACAAAAAGGCCCGCCTTTAAAAGCTGGGCTCTTCTTCTGACATTCTTTACTGAGTAAATACCAATTAATCCACCAGCTAAATAATATATAAAAATGCTTAATTGTCCCCCTGAAATTAAAGATATAAAAATGCTTAAAAATACCGTTATTACAATAGCTAATCTGCTACTTAACAAAATAGCTATTAGTATGGATGCGCTGGCTAAAGGAACAAAATATCTAGATAAGGGCGAGAAAGTAATAAGTTTAGCTAATAGGATAATAATAAATAAAATTAGGCCTATCAAAGCTACATTATTTACTGATGATAGTATATTCGGCTCATACAACTTCATATACATCCACAGCAAAATGGTTAATAGGAGCACAAAAATAGAAACGCTATAATAATATAACTTTGTTGCCTTTGTCCCATTATTATTTTCTAATTCACTCAACTGATTTAAATAGGCCAAATGGTCTCTCGTAACAAGCTGGCTTTTAGCCACAACAACACTATTCTCTTTAATGAGGCTTTCATAGTAAACCACAGGTTCAGCTTTAGCAGCTTCTTCTCTCTTCTTATCAGTTAATTTTTCATCATAACTGACATTCTCAATTAACGACTGTCTCATAATTTCATCAGTTAAAGCTTGTGCGGGTTTACCCTTTATATCTTCAGCGAGTAAACTTCTCCCAAGAGAATAAGCATCTTTGGTAGTCATCAAAGAACTAGTTTGTAAAACCTTTTCTTCTCCATTAGAAGCAATATATATAATAGATTCTGCCTTATCAGCAATTTTAACTTTTTCAACAGGATTAAAAATAGGATTTTCAGTTAGTTCATTAAAAATTTGAATTATAGAAGTTTCAAACTTATTTGATTCTTCCTGATTCAAAGATAGAACATAACTACAGTACGAATTTTTAATATTCAAAAAGCTTTTTTCTTTTAATAAAGAAATCTTCTCTTTCTCATTAATATCTATCTCGTCTCTTAGGATATCAGCTTCCTTAAATAAATTCAGAGTTCCACTATAAATGGAATCATTTTTATTTTTATCCAAAGTATAAACTTCAGGCACTGCCTTAATAGCCTTATCAACATTTGTAGATGTTGCTTCAGAATTGATTTCACCTTTTACGTAAAAATCAAATGGTGCTTTTATAGTTCTACGAGCAATATCGCCCACCTGCATAACGCCCTTATAAGGACGAGGCCCTATTAAAATTACAGAGATAAAAACAGCTGCAAATAATAAAACAAGCAGAAAGGAACTTGAAGTTACTTTAAATATACGAAAGTGAGATTCCCTCTTTTTCCAAAACATTATTTTTCCTTAAAGTAGTTTTCGTACGCTTTAATTATAGATTGAACAAGTTCATGGCGCACAATATCTTGACCTGTTAAATTTATAAATTTTATACCTTTAACACTTTCCAATATATCAACTGCTTCAGCTAATCCAATACGCTTTTCACCTGTCAAATCACTTTGAGTAACATCTCCAGTAATAACCACCTTTGAATTAAAACCTAATCTGGTAAGGAACATTTTTAACTGTTCCCTAGTGCAATTTTGAGCTTCGTCCAAAATAATAAAGGAATCATTTAATGTTCTTCCTCGCATATACGCAAGGGGAGCAACTTCTATGATTCCTTTGTCCATAAAATTTTTCACCTTATCAACTTCCATCATATCATATAATGCATCATATAATGGCCTTAAATAGGGACTCACCTTTTCATAAAAATCTCCAGGTAAAAAGCCTAGGCTTTCTCCTGCTTCAACGGCAGGCCTAGTGAGAATGATACGACTACAATCACCTCTTAATAAATACATTACCGCCATCGCCATCGCCAAATAAGTTTTTCCTGTACCCGCAGGTCCGATAGAAAACACAATATCAAAATTTCTGATGGCATCAACGTATCCCTTTTGACCTAATGTCTTAGGAACTATCGACTGCCTTTTATGGGATACAGGTATTTTATCTAAAAATACTTTATCTATCGGAGCATTATTATCTTGCTTTATGGCTTCAATAGAATAGTCAAGTTCTGATTTTTTCATAACTCCGCCTTTTCTAATCACCAAGAGAACCTCATCAAAAAGCTTACCCGCACTCTCAACATCCTGTTTCTTACCTTTAAGAGTAAGCTTGTCCCCACGCGATACTGTCGTTATATCAAATTCATCTTCAATACGACGAAGGTTCTCATCATGTTGACCAAAAAGTAAAATAGCTTCAGTGCTATCGCTAATGGTAATTACTTTTTCCATAGATAAACCTGCTTTTACCTTGGAATTTTAAGCTTCATGCCAGGCTTAATCAGGCTTGGCTTTCTAATCATATCTTTATTAGCTTCAAAAATTATCTTCCACTTAGAAGAATTACCATAAACTTCAGGACGCCCAGCTATATCCCAAAGTGTTTCGCCTTTTTTAACGACATAATAATCATATGTAGGTTCAATAACAGATATCATCTCGACTTCTTCTGCGTTATTGATAACCACAAAGGACATATCATTAACAGATTCAGATAGCTCATCTGCAGTAGCTTCAAAATAACCCTTATTGTAATCTCCAGGTTTATCAGATGCCATCTTCTTCAAATCATTATTATTTTCAGTGCTTTCAGAATATTCTTCAGTTGTCACCGCTTCTGTACCAGGTCTTGATAAATCAATATCAACTTTAATGAATGTCTTGGTAGTCTTTGTATTCTTTCTTTGCCCATCACCATCACCCATTAAAAAACCTTGGTTACCCGATACTTCCTGATCAACTCTTTCATACGTAACCGGTTTAACAGTTACACATCCTGAGACCAGAAGCATCAGTATCAATAATCCACATACCAACAAAGGTGTTCTTGTATTCATGATTACGACACCTCCTTCTTTGAGGGTTTAATAACTAAACCTAATTCAGTTACCTGCTTATTATCAACAATTGATGGAGCATTAGTTAAAGGACATAAAGCTCTTTGTGTTTTCGGAAAAGCTATCACATCCCTAATGCTTTCATCACCAGTAATTAAAGTAAGAAGCCTATCTAAGCCAAAGGCTATACCACCATGTGGAGGTGCCCCATACTCAAATGCTTCTAGTAAAAAACCAAAACGAGCATTAATTTCATCCTCAGGCATATTAATTATTTTAAATATTTTCTTCTGTAAATCCTTTTTATTAATTCTTATCGACCCGCTGGCTATTTCTACGCCATTAATTACTAAGTCATAGGAACTAGACCTAACCTTACCGGGGTCTGTATCTAAAAGCCCAATATCATCTTTATAAGGTGATGTGAATGGGTGGTGTTCACTATCCCATCTTTTATCTTCTTCATTATATTTAAATAGTGGGAAATCAACAACCCAAACAAAGCTGTATTTTTCATTATCATCTCTTAGGTCAGGTTTATCTGTTTTGTATTTCTCCATTGCCTCTTTATGACTAATTTTAATAAAAGGTGTTTTAATCTCAATTCCGACTGCCTCTTCAAATATCGCTTTAATTACTTTCTCGCTCATATTGAAGATATCTTCCTGCTCCACAAACGACATTTCCATATCTAACTGTGTAAATTCAGGTTGTCTATCAGCTCTCAAATCTTCATCACGGAAACATTTAGCAATCTGAAAATACTTATCTAACCCTGCAACCATTAAAATCTGCTTGAAAAGTTGCGGTGATTGAGGTAAAGCATAAAAACTTCCCTGATTAACACGACTAGGCACCAAATAATCTCTCGCACCTTCAGGTGTACTTTTTGTAAGTATAGGTGTCTCCACCTCTATAAAACCTTCCTTATCTAAAATATCCCTCATCACCTTACAAACTTTATGACGCAAGATCATGTTGTTAGTCATCTTGTTTCGCCTTAAGTCAAGGTAGCGATATTTTAATCTATTCTCATCAGAAACATCTGAATCATCTTCAATTTCAAATGGTGGTGTTTTTGCTTCGTTTAAAATTTCCAGTTTAGTAGCATGAACTTCAACATACCCCGTAGGCAGATTATCATTCTCTGTACCCTTGGGTCTTTCTTGTACAACACCCTCAACAGAGATTACAAACTCGCTTCTAAGTTTTTTAACTTCACTAAACAGTTCTTTGTTTTTTGAGAAAAAATCAACCTGAGTAAAACCATTTCTATCTCTTATATCAATAAAAATAAGTCCACCATGATCTCTTCTTCGGGCCACCCAGCCACACAGAGTAACTATCTCGCCTACATTTTCTTTCTTCAATTCTCCGCAGCTGTGCGTTCGCTTCATTTTTTCATGCCTACTTTCTGAGCTGATTGAAATACTTTTCCTTCTGTCTTAATAGCGGGTGCTATAATAATTTCTGTTAGTTGAAAGTCTTTAATAGTGCGTGCTCCAACTGCCCCCATCGAGGTCATTATTGCACCAAGTAAATTTTGAGTTCCATCATCAGTTTTTGCTGGACCTAAAAGAATCTCTTTAAGTGAGCCTGTAGTTCCTACTCTAATTCTAGTTCCCCGAGGTAGATTTAAATTAGGAGTTGCCATACCCCAATGACAACCGCCTCCGGGAGCTTCCTTTGCTCTGGCAAAGGCAGAACCAACCATTACTGCATCTGCTCCACAAGCAAAAGCTTTACAGATATCGCCACCCGTTGTCATACCGCCATCAGTAATAATAGGTACATACTTTCCAGATTTTTTATGGTAAAAATCTCTAGCAGCTGCAGCATCACATGTTGCTGTTACCTGAGGGACTCCTATACCTAAAACTCCGCGAGTTGTACAAGCGGCTCCAGGGCCAACACCTATAAGAACTCCACTGGCTCCTAATTGCATAAGCTCTAAAGTCATCTTATATGTTACGGCATTACCAATCATAATCGGAATTTTACTCTTCTTGCAAAGAGTGCCGTAATTGCATACTTTATACTGAGTTGAAAGATGTGTTGCTGAAGAGACTTGCGACTGGACTACAAAAATATCTGCACCGGCAGACTGGATTATTTTACTATAGCGTTCTGCTTTTTGCGGAATAGAACTAACAATCGCAGCAACGTTAGCTTTTTTAATTTCACGGATTCTTTTTATTATTAATTTTTCTTTAACGGGAGGCTTATATAATTTTTGAACTAACTCTGTTGCACGTTCGGGTGTGGCTTGCGCAATTTCAGTAAGGATATCACGGGGATCTTCATATCTGGTTTGGACACCTTCGAGATTTAAAACAGCAAGCCCGCCAAGCTTACCCATCTTAATAGCAAAAGGTACGTCCACAACCCCATCCATAGCAGCTGCAATTATCGGAACCTTATATTTTTTGCCATCAAATTTCCAAGACGGATCTACTTCATTGGGATTAATAGAGATTTCACCTGGTACTAAAGCAATTTCATCAAAACTATAACAACGC
>CAYQKA010000012.1:0-18292 GCA_964418055.1 uncultured Planctomycetia bacterium
AATATAGATGTAGCTATAGTTGGCGGTGGGCCTGCCGGTTTATGTGCCGGTTACTATTTAGCAAAAAAGAAATATAAAGTTGCTCTTTTTGAGCGTAAGTTATCTATTGGCGGCGGTATGTGGGGCGGCGGCATAATGTTTAATGAAATTGTTGTTCAAAGAGATGCGAAGATTATCTTAGATGAGATGGGTATTTCTACAAAGGTTTATAAGCCAGGTTATTATGTGGCCGGATCGGTTGAGGCCGTTTCTGCTCTTATTTATAAAGCGACTAAAGCAGGATTAACAATATTTAACTTATTAAGTGCTGAAGATGTGATGGTCAGAAAAGATAAGGTTTGCGGGTTAGTCTTAAATTGGAGTTCGGTTGAAATGGCAGGGATGCATATTGATCCGATTGCCATGATGGCTAAATACGTAATTGATGCTACTGGTCATCCAGCTGAAATTGCTCATTTATTAGAAACAAAACAGGGAGTTAAGCTCAGGACTAAAACGGGTAAAGTAATGGGTGAGAAATCAATGTGGGCAGATGTAGGTGAAAAATCTATTATTAAAAATACGTTAGAAATTTATCCTGGTGTTTATGTGGCTGGTATGGCAGCTAACGCTGTCTTTGGCGGCCAGCGTATGGGACCCATCTTTGGAGGCATGCTTTTATCAGGAAAAAAAGTTGCTTCCATTCTGAATACTAAGTTGAGAGGGAAGAAATAATGTTTAAGAAATTTTGTATGGCTAAAATACATAGAGCGACAATAAAGAAAAAAGATATAGAATATAAGGGAAGTATTGGTATAGATAAGGCTCTTCTTAAAAAATCAGGGATATTACCTGATGAGATGGTTTTAGTTCTTAACTATAACAATGGGGTAAGATTTGAAACATATGTAATCGAAGAGGAAGAAGGATCTGGCCTTATTGCCCTTTATGGTCCTGCAGCTAAGCTAGGAGAAGTAGGAGATGAGGTAATTATCATTTCTAGCGCCTATTTGACTCCCGACGAAGCAGAAACACATACTATTAAAGTTATAAAGGTAGATAAAAATAACAAGGTTATAGATTAATATGGCAGAAATAAAAAAAGAAATAGTTATAATTGGTGGAGGCCCGGCAGGCCTTACAGCAGCCATATATGTAAAGAGAGCTAATAAAGATATGGTTTTATTAGAGTCTGGCCTTGCTGGTGGACAAGTGACATGGTCCAGCATTATTGAAAATTACCCTGGTTTTGAAACTGGCATAACGGGGATGGAATTAGCTGAACATATGAGGAAGCAAGTAGAGGGGATCGGTGTTAGTATTATATCTTCTAAAGCCACCGAGATCACTCAACAGGATTCAAGTTATTTAATCAAGACTGAAAAAGATCGCTATCAGGCGCAAGCTATTATTATATCTACAGGGGCTTTTCCTAGGAAGCTGAATATTCCGGGAGAAAATGATTATATAGCTAAAGGAGTTTCTTATTGTGCAACTTGTGATGCACCTCTATTTAGAAATAAGGTTGTAGCTGTTATAGGTGGCGGAGATGTAGCTTTAGAAGAGGCATTGTATCTAAGTGAATATGCTTCAAAAGTTTATCTGATACATAGGCGTCAAGGTTTTAGAGCGGCTGCTGTTTTAGATGATAAAGTTAAAAATAACAAGAAAATTGAATTAATCCTAGATTCTACGGTTGAATCTATTGAAGGGGATAAAGTTGTGAAGCAGTTAGAAATTAAGAATAAGTTAAATCAAGAGAAAAGAACAATAGAACTTGAAGGAGTTTTTATATTTATAGGATTAAACCCTAATTCTGAGCTCGTTGAGAATTTAGTTAAGACGGACGAAGATAAACTTATCTTAACTGATGAAAGCATGGCTTGTAGTGTAAAAGGTGTTTTTGCAGCTGGAGATGTAAGAAGAAAGGAATATAGGCAAATTGTCTTAGCTTGTGCTGATGGAGCTATAGCTGGATTATCGGCCAGTAGGTATATAAATGAAAACAGTTATTAAGGGGTTTATTAAATCATCACTCTTAGATTGGGATGGCAAGATTGTTTCGACATTGTATGTGCCGCATTGTAACATGAGATGTCCATTTTGCCACAATAGAGATCTTATTTTAACTCCTGATGAGTATCCCACAATAGACATTAACGAAATAGTTGATTTTTATAAAGAGCGTAAAGATTTTCTTGATGGCATTTGTTTGACCGGAGGAGAGCCAACTTTGTATGATAATTTGGTTGAAGTTTTAAAGCTTTTTAAGGAAGCAGGGGCTTTAGTGAAATTGGATACAAATGGTACTTCTCCAGAAAAAGTCAGGGAATTAGTAGATGCAGAACTTATTGATTATATTGCTATGGACATAAAAAACGCCTTAGAATTTGAGAAATACAAAAAAGCTTCATCTCTTAAAAGTGAAGCTTTGTTTGATAATGTGAAGAAAAGCATAGATTATATTCGGAGCTGCAAGGTGCCTTATGAATTTAGAACTACTGTAGTGCCTACAATTCATGAGAAACAGGATATAATTGATATTGCTAAATTTATTAAGGGCGCAGAAAAATACGCCCTTCAAAATTTTCAACCAGAGAACACCCTAGATGTAGAGTTTGAAAAATTAACTCCTTTTGAAGTCAAAGACATAGAAGAAATGGCAGATTCTATTAAATCTTTGATAGATAAGGTTGTTGTTAGGACGAGGGGTTGAGCAAGTGGCAATATATGATATTATAAAATATCCAGCAGCTATTTTAAGAAAAAAAGCTAAAACAGTTCATGATATCTCAAATTATCAAAGAGAACTTTTGGATAATATGGTTGAGACGATGTATAATGATGAAGTAACTGTGGGCTTAGCAGCTCAGCAGGTAAATTTAGATATTAGGCTCATTGTAATTGATGCCCGAGATAAGGCAGGGCTTATGAAATTAATAAATCCGGTCATCAAGCATAAAGAGGGCGAGTTTGTATCGATGGAAGAGGGTTGTATGAGTTTACCAGGAGTAACAGTACCAGTTTTTCGAAGCCCCAAGGTTATTGTTGAGGCAAAAAACGAAAGAGGACAGCCAATGAATATTGAAGCAGAAGGTTTTTTAGCTCGTGTCTTGCAGCATGAAATTGATCATTTAAACGGAAAATTGATTATAGACTATCTTAATCCAGCCAGAAAAATACTCTTTAGCATTAACTATAAGTTAAAAAGGAAATTATCTTAGATTTTAACCCACCCTTGTAATCTTCATAATTTTGTGTTATAATTCAGTAACTGACTAATAATAAAAGAGTTATACAATATTAAGGTGTAACAAAAATATGTCATGCGGACCTAATTATTTTTTATATAATGCCATAACTCTGGATTTTGCAGTGAAAGCTGTAGCTGCTGCAGTCCTTTTTTTGACCTATCATGAAAATCGCAATCGAATTTTCTTTTACTGGACAATTGCCTGGGCCTTTTTTGCTTTAACCGCCTTTGTTGATGTAATTTCTAAGGGCCTTCCTATTGACCTTTATCTTATTATTAGAAATATTTTTCTAATTACTACTGCCGTATTTTTTTATTTTGGTATTTGTAACCTCATTAATAAAAAAAGATTTAAAAACATCGGAATTATTATAGGTATTGCTTTAGCAATATTTGTAATAATTAATATACTATTTTTACAAGATGGTCACTTATCAATTCTAATTACTCAAATGGTAACAGGAAGTTCTTTAGTTTTGTGTGGTATTTTGTTTTTTAATGTTACAATTAATAAATCACTCCTTTACAATAAATTAACTTGCCTAGGTTTTATATTCACAGGTTTGCACAATCTTGATTACCCTCTATTAAGAAACATTACTTGGTTTGCCCCCTATGGATTTTTGCTTTGTGCTTTTTTTGCAGGTATATTTGCCTTGGGTATGATTATGCGTTCAACAGCTGAGATGAGAGGGCAAAGGAAAACTAATTTAGAAAATATAAGGGAATTAGCCACTCTTTATACCCTTACTTCAACTGTTTGTCGGAGTAAAAAATTAGATCAGATATTATATACAGTTCTTGATAGTTTATTTAGAACTTTACATATGGATAGTGGATTAATTCTTTTACTAGATAAAAATGAATCTTCTCTTCAACTTAAGGCTCACAGGGGTCTTTCTAAGAGCACTGTTGAAGTTTTGCGCAAGCATCCTCTAAAGGATAGTTTTGCTGGTCAAACTATAGAGAAAAATAAAATACTTGTAATTGAGAATGCAAAAAAGAAGGATAATTATTTTAAGAAATATTTAATCGAAGAGGATATCAATTATATAGTTTGTATTCCTTTGAGATCGGGTAACAAGGTTTTAGGAGTTATTGAATTATGCACAAAAGAATTTAGAAAGCTTTCAGCTCAGGACATGAGATTACTTGAATCAGTAGGTAATGAACTGGGAGTAGCTATTGATAATAAACAACTAGCTGAGAACTTGGAAAAAGTTTATCTATCTACAATATTAACTTTAACTGATATGGTTGAAGCCAAAGATCACTATACTAGGAGTCATTCTGATGAAGTATCTCGCTTTGCTGTTATGACTGCTAAAGAAATGAATTTGCCCGAGGAAAATATTGAACAAATAAGAATGGCTGCCCAGCTTCACGACTTGGGTAAAATTGCTATAAGTGATGTTATCCTCTTGAAAGAAGGTAAACTTACCGATGAAGAATGGACGCAAATCAAAAAACATCCTGAAAAAGCAGTTGAGATATTAAAACCTTTACAATTTCTACACGGAGATAATGGTGTTTTGGAATATATCAGGAGTCATCATGAGCGCTTTGACGGTAAAGGTTATCCTAATGGGTACAAGGAAGGCCAGATAAAACTTGGAGCTAGAATATTGGCTGTTGCTGATTCATACCATGCTATGATTTCCTCTAGGCCATATCGCAGAAAAGCATTATCAGTGAAAGAGGCTAAAGAAGAAATAAAAAATAATGCCGGAAAGCAATTTGATCCTGATGTTGTAGATGCTTTCCTCAGTGCTTTAGAAAAAATGGAAAAGAACCGCAATAACTATTAATTTTGCGGTGTAGTTTTTTTAATCCCTACCAGAAAACCTTAATTTATTAATATATTGATAAAAAGTTTTGCATATAGTAAAGTATTAGGCAATAGTTTAATATACACTTTTGATAAATTCTAATATAAATTCATAGGTACAATAGGAACGATGCAATATTCAGCTCTTATTGATTAATGGTAAGTATGAAAGAAGCCTTATTCTACACAAAACTAGATAATAAAAAAGTCAGGTGTTTATTGTGTCCGCATAATTGTCTTATTTTAGAAGGCAAACGAGGGTTTTGTGGAGTTAGGCAAAATAAAGGGGGGAAACTTTATACCCTTGTTTATGGTAGAATAGTCGCAGCTTCCCTTGACCCCATAGAAAAAAAGCCGCTTTATCATTTTTTTCCTGGAACTACTGCTTATTCAATTGCAACTGGAGGATGTAATTTTACTTGTTTGCATTGTCAGAATGCGGACATTTCACAAATTAAAAACAGAGTTGAAATGCTTGAAGTGAATGAAGTTAAACCAGAAGATATCATAAAAGTAGCTATTAATAACAAGGCAAAAACCATAGCTTATACCTATACTGAACCAACCATTTTTTATGAATTTGCTCTGGACACAGCAAGGTTAGCTCATAAAAGAAAACTAAAAAATGTTTTTATCACAAATGGTTTTATTAACAAAAAACCAGTCGAAAAAATAATACCTTTTCTGGATGCAGTTAATATAGATTTAAAGTTCTTTGATGATAAGCTGTATGAAAAAATGTGTCATGGAACCCTCAAACCTGTTTTAGAGACCATAAGGCTCTTGAAGGCAAATAATAAATGGATTGAGATTACTACCCTAATTATACCGGGTTTCAATGATGATAGTCAGCAGCTTACTCAGATAGCTAAATTTATATCTTCTTTAGATGTTAGTATTCCTTGGCATATAACTGCTTTTTTTCCGGCGAATCAACTTGTAGATGTTGATGCAACTGAAGGTAATCTGCTATTTAAAGCTAGAGAAATAGGTTTTAAGTATGGGCTTAAAAATGTATATTGTGGTAATATAGGCTCTAATGAAGCAGAAAATACATATTGTCCAGCTTGCAAACGGGTGGTCATTGAGAGAAACGGATATAAAGTAATTAGCGTAAATATGAAAGATTCTAAATGTGAGTTTTGTAATCAAGCTATTTCCGGAAGGTATGAAGAATGATTAATTTATTTGGTAAAGTATTAGATATTAAGGATGATATGCTTGAAGTTGAATTACAGGAGAATAATAAAGTTTGCGAGAGTTGCCATGCTCACGGATTATGCGGAGTAGATTATAAAAAAAGACGCATCAAGGCAAAGAATAAATGTCATGCTCAAAAAAACAACACAGTTATTATCAAGCTTAATTCTAACAATCCTTTAAAATTAGCTTTTATATTTTATATAATTCCTTTAGTTGTTTTTTTTATTTTATATTTTTTGTTTGTTGATTTTAAGATAAGTGCTGAATATGCACTTATATATTCATTGCTCGGTTTTGTTATTGTTTACATAGGCATTTTCATAGCAAGTAAAAATAAGCGAATATATGATAAATTTTTGCCAACGGCTGTTGAGGTGCGAAGTGAGGAATAGATTTTAAAATGACCATGTGGAAGAAGGGCAAAAGACTTAATCCTGTAGTTTTTGATATACCTATCGAAAAGATAAAGAGCGGTTGGTATTCTGATAAATATTTTCTTAGAACAAAACAAATACTTGATAAAGACAATCATCACCCACATGTTCTTATGCAGATTTTTTGCCGTAACGAAGCTATTGTTTGTGGAATCGATGAAGCTATTGCAGTTTTGAAGTTGTGCACAGATGAACCTGAGAAATTGAGAATTAAAGCTTTGCATGATGGCGACAGAGTAAAAGCTAACGAAACTGTTATGACAATTGAAGGTGATTATGCTTTATTCGCTCACCTTGAGACAGTTTATTTGGGAGTTTTATCTCGGCCAACAGCAGTGGCTACGGCTGTTAGAAAAGTTGTTCAGGCAGCTAAGGACAAAAAGGTTTTATTTTTTCCGGCCCGCTTTGACCATTACAGAGTACAAGCGACTGATGGTTATGCTGCCTTTATATCAGGTGCACTGGGTGTTTCAACTGATGCGCAGGGCACTTGGTGGGGACAAAAAGGCATAGGTACTGTGCCCCATGGTTTAATTGCTGCATACGGCGGAGATGTCTTAATGGCAGCTTTGGCATTTGATAAGTATATGCCAGAGGAGATTGACCGAATTGTATTAGTTGATTTTTCTAATGATTGCATAGGCACTTCTTTAAGAGTTGCAAAAAAACTAGGAAAAAAACTTTGGGGTGTCAGGTTTGATACGCCCCTTGACGTGAAAGATGTATCAGTTACAGAAACCAAAGGCAAAAAAGCTTACGGCGTGTGTCCAGAATTGGTTTTTAAGGCTAGAAAGGCTTTTGATGAAGCTGGGTTTAACAATATTAAAATAGTAGTCTCAAGTGGTTTTGATGAAGATAAAATTAAAACTTTTAATAAACTTAAAGTACCTTTTGATGCTGTGGGTGTAGGTTCGGCTCTTTTTAAAGAGAAAACCGACTTTACAGCTGATATTGTTAGAGTAAATGGTAAGCCATTAGCAAAGGTTGGCCGTAAATATAATCCCAATCCGAGATTGGAAACAGTTTGAAATTTGACTGACAAAGAGGTATTATATAAGACATGATAGAAAATAGTATTATAGACTTAATTGGCAAAACGCCGCTTGTAGAACTTAATAATATAAGTAAAAATTTTAAGGCAAAAGTCTTGGCTAAGATAGAGTCTTTTAATCCTTTATCAAGTATCAAGGATAGAACGGCTCTCTATATGATAAAAGATGCTGAAAATAAAGGTATTTTAAAAGAAGGTAGCAATATTATTGAGCCAACAAGTGGTAATACTGGTATTGCTATAGCTTATATATCTGTGATTAAGGGATATCGGGCAGTGATTATAATGCCTGAGTCGGCTTCCTCGGAAAGAAAAAAGATTGTTGAATTCTTAGGGGCAGAATTAATTATTACTCCTTCTGAAGAAGGTATGCAGGGAGCAATTGATAAAGCTAATAATTTACTTAAGGAGCGGCCTAATTCGATTATGTTAGATCAATTCAATAATTCAGCAAATCCTAAAGCTCATTACGAAACAACAGGGCCAGAAATTTGGGATGCAGCTGAAGGCAAAATTGATATTTTAGTTGCCGGGGTTGGAACAGGGGGAACCATAACTGGTGTAGGTACATTTTTAAAAGAAAAAAATCCTCAGATTAAAATAATAGCAGTTGAACCTGAGGAATCAGCTGTTTTATCAGGAAAGGATAAAGGAAGTCATTATATTCAAGGTATTGGAGCTGGTTTTGTGCCGGGTGTTTTGAATAAGGCTATCATTGATGAAATAATTACTGTAAGTAGTTTGCAGGCAAAAGAGGCAACCTTAGAGTTAGCTCAAGAAGAAGGTATCTTAGCTGGTATTTCTTCCGGTGCCGCCTTAAAAGCGGCGCTTGATATAGCTGACAGGGATAATAGTAGTGAAAAAAATATAGTAGTAATTTTTCCAGACGCAGGTGAAAGATATGCTAGCGGATGGTTGTTTGAGCGTTAATTATTTATTTAGATGACGAGTATTTTTGAAATTTTAATTGCATTACATAAGGAGGGTAGTTATGCCCAAGACGATAAAAGAAATAAATGAGAAAATTAAAAAAGGTAAAGCGGTAGTTGTTGATGCCGAAGAAATTATTGATATAGTTGCAAAAAAAGGTTTAAAAAAGGCAACCAAAGAGGTTGATGTAGTAACAACGGGAACATTTAGCCCCATGTGTTCTTCTGGTATTTATTTCAACTTTGGTCATAGTGAGCCCAGGATTAAAGCTGGGGGTGGTACTGCTTATTTGAATGATGTAGCAGCTTATTGCGGTTTTGCGGCTGTTGATCTATATTTAGGGGCTACTATTTTATCTGAAGATGATCCTAAAAATAAGATTCATCCGGGGAAATTTATGTATGGAGGGGGTCACGTTATAGAGGATTTAGTAGCCAAGAAAGATATAAGGTTAAGTGTATCTGCCTATGGGACTGATTGTTACCCACGCAAAAAAGTAGAGACCCTTATTAATCTAAAAGATTTAAATGATGCAGTGTTATTTAATCCTCGGAATTGTTATCAAAATTACGATGTGGCCGTAAATCTTTCTGATGAAATGATTTATACTTATATGGGAGCATTGAAGCCTAAATTAGGTAATGCTAATTATTGTAGTGCTGGTCAATTGTCACCACTTATAAATGATCCCTATTATAAAACGATAGGTATTGGCAGTAGGATTTTCTTAGGTGGGGGAATAGGTTATGTTGCCTGGCAGGGAACTCAGCACAATCCAAATGTTAAAAGGACTAAAGGTGGAGTGCCAAAAAGTGCCGCTGGAACCATTGCTGTAATTGGTGATTTAAAAGGCATGACAGCTAAATATTTAAAGGGGGCTTCAATACTGGGTTATGGTGTAAGTCTGACAGTAGGTATTGGTATTCCTATACCTATTTTAAATGAAGAAATATGCAGATATACAGCTGTTAAGGATAGAGATATATATACACAAGTGGTTGATTATGCACCCAAAGAAAAAGGAAAGCTGAGAATTAAATTACCGGAAGTTAATTATGAACAACTTAAAAGCGGACAAATAAAAATTGGTTCAAGAGTAATTCCTACAGCTAGTCTTTCTAGTTATGTCAAAGCCAAAGAAATTGCTTTAGAATTAAAAAGTTGGATAAAAAAAGGTAAATTCTATTTATCAGAGCCGGTAGAAAGCATTGCCACAGTTGGTTCAGATAAAAGAATAAAATCTCTAAATGAACGAAAAGGTAAATTATAAGGAGTTTTAGATGAGTGTTGAGAAAGATTTAGTAGCCAAGGTGGAAGAGATTTTAGAGGAAGTAAGGCCGATGCTTTTAGGCCACGGAGGTGATCTTGATTTAGTTGAAATTACCGATGATAAAATAGTTAGGGTACGTCTTAAGGGTGCTTGTGGAAATTGCCCCATGTCTACATTGACATTAAAAATGGGTATTGAAAAGGTCTTGAAAGACAGATTGCCTGAAGTAAAAGTTGTAGAATCGGTTATTTAGTTAGGGCCTCATGAAAAAGAAAGTTATTATTGGATTAAGCGGCGGCATAGATTCAACTGTAGCCGCTTATTTATTAAAAAAAGATGGCTATGATGTTATTGGTTTGTACATTGATATTAATGCTAAAGCCAGCAAAAAAGACCGCAAAGCTGTTGAGGTCATAGCTAAACAGCTAAATATTAAATTAATCGTAAAAAGGTCTTATCAAGCATTTAAGAAAAACATTGTTGATGAATATGTGAAGTGCTATGTAAATGCTCTGACTCCAAATCCTTGTATTAGGTGTAACAGATTAATAAAATTCAAAGAGCTCTTTGATCAGAAAAAAAAGATTAAAGTTGACTATGTGGCTACCGGTCATTATGCTAGAATTTCTTACGACAAAAAGAATAAAAGTTATGTCTTAAGAAAAGCAAAAGATAAAAATAAGGATCAGTCATACTTTCTTTATACATTAAAAAGTAGAGAGTTATCAAAGGTTATTTTTCCTTTAGGTGAGCTAACCAAAAAACAAGTCAAGCTTATCGCTAGTAAATGTGGTTTAAGTAAGTCTTCCAATAAGGAATCTCAAGAAGTGTGCTTTATTCCTGAGAAGGATAACGCGCGTTTTTTTAGAAAGAATTATAATATTAAACCCGTTAAGGGTGATATTGTAGATATTCAAAGCAAAAAAATTGGCAGGCATAAAGGTTTTATATTGTATACAATAGGGCAAAGAAAGGGGCTGGGCATTGCCTATAGTGAACCTTTGTATGTGATAAGCATCAATAATAAAACTAATTGTATAGTTGCAGCTCCTAAAAAATGGTTGTATAATAAAAAGCTTAATGTAGAAAAAGTATTTTTTTCAGCTGATAAGAATGTTAAGAAAAGCCTGAAGGCTAAAGTTAAAATAAGATATAGACACAAAGAATCAAGCGCTATTATAAATCATATATCAAAGGATAAATGGCAGATAATTTTCTCAAGGGCCCAAAGGGCTATTGCCCCAGGGCAGTCGGTTGTTTTTTATGATAAAGATTTAGTTGTCGGAGGAGGTATAATTAAAGAGGTGTGTAATGACTAAAATGGACAAAGAAACACTTATAGCAGAAATCAAGAAATTAAAAAATGAATTAAACGCAGTGATTTTGGCTCATTATTATCAGCGGCCTGAAATACAGGATATAGCTGATATCTTGGGAGATTCATTGGCCTTAAGCCGTAAAGCGGCTGAGACTAAAGCAGATATTATTGTATTTTGCGGAGTTAATTTTATGGCAGAGACAGCTGCTATAGTATCTCCTGATAAAAAAGTATTAATCCCTGAAAAAAATGCTGGTTGTTATCTAGCGGATACAATAACTATAAAAGAATTACTTGAACTTAAGGAAAAGCATCTTCAGGCAGAGGTAGTCTGTTATGTCAATACTACAGCAGCTATAAAAGCTGAGTCTGATATTTGTTGTACATCATCTAATTCTGTTAAGGTCGTTAATTCTATTAGTCAAGATAAGGAAATAATATTTATTCCGGATAAGAATCTTTGTAGTTATACGTCTAAGGAGACTAATAGGAATCTTATATGTTTTCAAGGGTCTTGTGATACACATACTAATATTAAAACCGCTGAAATTGAAAAGATTTTAAGTGCTCATCCGCAGGCAAAGGTTATGGCTCATCCAGAGTGCAACCCTGATGTTCTTGAAATGGCTGATTGCGTTAGTTCAACTGCAGGAATGCTCAAATATGCTAAAGCATCCCCTGCAACTGAGTTTATTGTAGCTACTGAAGTGGGAATTGTCCATCAGTTAGAATTTGATAATCCAGAGAAAGATTTTTACCCTATAGAAAATGCTATTTGTCCGACGATGAAACTGATTACATTAGAAAATTTGTATACATGCTTAAAAGAGCAAAAATATGAAGTTAGTATTAATGAAGCTATAGCTCAAAAAGCACGTGAATCTATAAAAAGAATGTTAGAAGTTAAATAGTTATAGTAATTCAATGAAATTAATCATTATAAAAGGTATAGCTAATGAATAATAAATATGATGTTATTTGTGTTGGTGCGGGCCCAGCTGGTTATCCAGCAGCTCTAGGTCTTGCTAAAGCCAAGAAGAAAGTAGCTCTTATTGAAAAAAGTTTAGATCAGGCAGGCGGAACTTGCCTGAATGAAGGCTGTATACCTGTAAAAGCTTTAATAAAGATTTCTAAGCTGCATAATGAAATAGCCAGAGATGGGGCTGGTTATGGCCTTAAAGTTTCAAGTGAAAAACCCATTTTTAAAGATATTACTGCTTATACAAAAAAAGTAAGTGATTCTTTAAGAAGAAGCCTTATATTCCTATTTAAAAGTAATAAAATTGATTTCATTGAGGGTGAGGCAGAAATAATTAATGCTCAAGAAGTTGTTGTAAAAAAAGATGGCAATGAGTTTAAGCTTCAGGCAGAACAGATTATTCTCGCTATGGGTTCTATTGCTTCTGAGATACCTGGTTTTAAATATGATGGAAAACATGTTATTTCTAGTAAGCAAGCTCTTGAGTTAGATGAACTTCCTTCAAAGGTTTTAATCGTTGGCGGAGGAGCTATTGGGATTGAATTTGCCTGCGTTTTTAGTAATCTTGGCTCAGAGGTTAAAATAGTTGAATTAAAAGAGCATATCCTTCCCGAAGAAGACAAGGATGTTGCCTTGGGCCTAACGGCAATATTGAAGAAACAAGGGATTGATATCTATACTAATGCATCAGCTAAAATAGATAGTAAAGATTCTCTGGTTAAGGGAATCATAAAGAAACAGGATGGTGAAATATCATTTGAAGCAGATGTAGTTTTGGTTTCGGTGGGAAGGCGTGCCAATATTGATACCGAAGCCCTTGCTAAAGTAGGCATAAAAACAGAAAAGGGCAAGGTTGTTATAAATAATCAGATGCAGACATCTCTAAATAATGTTTATGCTATTGGAGATATTACTCATTATCCAATGTTAGCTCACAGTGCTTATAAACAAGCTGATGTTGCCGTAAGCTCTATACTAAATAAAGGAACTAAAGATATAGATATAAATTTAATACCTAATGTAGTTTATTCAAATTATGAATTTGCAAGAGTAGGCATAAAGGAAGAAACGGCTATTGCTGAAAATATTGATTATAAGATAAATAAATATTCGATGAGAGCTTGTGGCAGAGCTGTAGCTAGTAATTATCCCGAAGGTTTTATCAAGATCATATATGAAGCATCTAGTGAACGAATTATTGGAGCTGCTATTCTTAGTCATGATGCTTCAGAGCTTATTCATCAACTTGTTATCGCTATAGATAAAAAATTAACCTTAAAAGATATTGCTAGTCTTGTTTATGCCCATCCTACATTTTCCGAGGCTATTTGCGATGTTTGCCGAAGTTAATATGTTTGTTTAGAGGAGCAGGCCATGTCTAAAAAAGCCCTATTGATTGTTGATGTTCAGAATGATTTTTGCCCTGGTGGAGCTCTAGGTATAAAAGGAGCTGATAAAATCATTCCAGCGATTAACCGCTATATTTCTAAATTTCATAAAAATAATTATTTAATTATCGCTACATGTGATTGGCATCCGGCAGAATCAACTCATTTTGTACGCCGGGGCGGTCTTTGGCCAATTCATTGCGTAGCTGAGACGAAAGGGGCTGAATTTTACTCAGAATTAAAGATTCCGGATGACATTGTGATTGTTTATAAAGGAACCGGAATCAATGAAGACGGGTATTCGGCAGTTTCTGCTAAAGCGGTCGATGGGCGTATTTTAATTGAACTACTAAGAGATAATAACGTAGAGGAAGTATATATTTGCGGACTAGCTACTGATTATTGTGTAAAATTTTCAACTCTTGATTTAACTAATGAGGAATTCAAGATATATGTTTTGCTCGATGCAATTAAAGCTGTAAATCTTAAGCCTGATGATGAACTCATCGCTTTAAAAGCCATGCGTGAAGCAGGAGCAATTATGATAAAAGAGGATGAAATAAACATTTAGATGCAAAACAGGGATATTTCTTTAATATTTGAAGAGATGGCTGATATGCTGGAAATCTTGGGTGATGATTTCTATAAAGTTCGAGCTTATCGCAAAGCTGCTCTAAACATAAAAGAGCAAGCTCAGCCTTTGGAGAATATATACGACGGTAAAATGGATATTTTTAAGGAGATTCCTGGAGTTGGTGAACAAATAGCTAGAAAGATTGAGGAGATAATCACTACAAGTAGGCTTAAAAGATATGATGATTTATTAGAGAAAGTAACCCCGGAAATTTTAGAAATGCTGAAAATTCCTGGAGTTGGACCCAAGCATGTTAAAATTATCAAGGAAAAACTAAAAGTAAAAAATATTGATGATTTAAAAGCTATGTGTCTTGATAATAAAGTTAATGGTCTAGATGGCTTCGGTAAGAAGAGTCAGGAAAATATAATAAGTGCTATTGAAGAATATAGGCAACTTGATAAAAGATTGAATTTAAAAGATGCTACTGATTTGGCTGATGATATATTGAATTATCTGAAGAAGTCTAAAATTAAAATTGACCGTCTTGAAATTGCTGGGAGTTTAAGAAGGGGGCAAGAGACTGTAGGTGATATAGATATATTAGTTTCTTCAAAGGAAACTGATGAATTAAGGAATTATTTTTTAAGGTTTAAACATTTTAAAACCGTTATAGCTAGTGGATCTACAAAAATTAGTGTTATAACTGATGCCGATGTTCATGTAAATTTAAGACTGGTTGACAATAGTAGTTTTTCATCAGCCTGGGTATATTTTACTGGATCACAGGCTCATAATGTTCATTTAAGAAAGATTGCCAAATTTAAAAAACTCAAATTAAATGAATATGGCATATTTGAAAATGATAGAGTAATAACTGCAAAAAAAGAAGCAGATGTATATAAAGTTTTAGATTTAAGTTACATTCCCCCTGAATTAAGAGAAGATTCTGGTGAAATTGAAGCTTCTGAAACAGGTAGGTTACCTAACCTAATTAAATATGAGGATCTAAAAGGTGATTTACACATGCACACAACAGCCAGTGACGGCAGGAGCTCTATTGTTGAAATGGCAGCAGCAGCTCAAGAGGCCGGTCTTGAATATATTGCCATAACAGAACACTCCAAGGCGGTCAAGGTAGCCAATGGACTTGATGAAAAGCAACTCGAAAAACATCTTAAAAAGATTGAAAAGATTCAGAAAGAGGTTAAGGGTTTAAGAATATTAAAAGGGGTTGAAGTTGATATAGAAAAAGATGGTATCTTAGATTTAGATGATTCTATTTTAGAAAAATTGGATATTGTTATTGCTGCGGTGCATTTTAGATATGATTTAAGTAAACAGGAAATGACTAAACGCATACTTAAGGTTATGGATAATAAATATGTGAATATAATTGCTCACCCAACCGGCCGTTTAATTAATCAACGGAATCCTTATGATCTAGATTTTGAAATCATATTTAACGAAGCTCGCAAAAGAAATATAGCTATGGAATTAAATTCAGATTTTGATAAACTTGATTTAAACGATGTTCACTGTCGTATGGCCAAGAAAGCTAATGTAAAGATTATAATCAATAGCGATTCTCATTCAAAAGAGGGTTTGGCGAATTTGAAATATGGTATAATAACAGCCAGGCGTGGCTGGCTCGAGACTAAAGATGTTTTAAATACCCTTAAGTTAGAAGATTTTCTTTCAAGTATTAAAAGGAGATAGTTTTGGTGAGTAAGCAGCAAACAAAAGATAAAATTAAAAAATTGAGGGATAAGCTCAATAAATACAGTTATCTTTATTATGTTAAAAATGAACCAGTTATAGCTGATTCTGAATTTGATAAACTTCTTTTGGATTTAAGAAAACTGGAAAATCAATATCCTGAATTTGCCACTAGTGATTCTCCCACTCAAAGAATAGGAGCCAAAATTCAGAGTAGATTCAAAAAGGTCAGGCATGCAAAGAAGATGCTCAGCCTGCAAGCTGCTCACAATAGAGATGATACTTTAGCTTTTGATAGACGAAACAGAGAGAAGCTACAGGTTTCAGAGCTAGAGTATATAGCAGAGCCAAAACTAGATGGTTTATCTATAGAATTACGTTATGAAGATGGAATTTTCCTTCAAGGTTCAACTCGGGGTGATGGTTCAACGGGTGAAGATATAACTACAAACTTAAAGACAATCCGCAGCATTCCGCTTAAATTGAACTCACAAGAAATTAAGCATCTGGTTGTAAGAGGTGAGGTAGTTATGTTTATTAATGATTTTAACCGTCTAAATAAAGAGAATACAGAAACTAATCTGCAGGCTTTTGCTAATCCCAGAAATGCAGCAGCAGGTTCTTTGAGGCAGCTTGATGCTACAGTGACAGCGAGCCGTAAATTGCAATCTTTCATTTACGAAGTAATTGAAGTTTCTGATAAAAAGCTCAAAACGCAAAAACAGGTATTGGATTTTTTAAGAGACTGCGGCTTTAAGGTTAATGCTGAGACAAAGTCATTAAAGAATATAGTTGAAGCTATAGAGTATCACGATATTATGGAAAAAAAGCGAGACAGAATAGATTATGAGATTGACGGTGTTGTAATAAAAATTAATAACTTAAAATATCATGATGCTATGGGTCAAAGAAGCACCAGTCCGCGATGGGCCTTAGCCTATAAATTTGAACCTAGAAAAGAAATGACTGTTATTGAAGATATAGTGCTTCAAGTGGGAAGAATGGGCACTTTAACCCCTGTAGCATTATTGAAACCAGTTGAGGTTGGCGGAGTTACTGTTAGTAGGGCAACATTACATAATTTAGATGAAATTAAGAGAAAAGATATAAAGATACATGATAAAGTAAAAATACAGAGAGCAGGAGATGTTATTCCTCAGGTTATTAGCGTAGATAAACAAGCCAGATCGGGTAAGGAAAAAGATTTTATTATGCCTAAAAAATGCCCTGCCTGTGATTCATTGGTTATCCATGAAGATGTTTATTATTTTTGTACGGGAGGTATTGCCTGTCGGGCTCAAGTGAAGGAGGGAATTAAACACTTTGCTTCTAAGGATGCTTTGGATATAGCCGGCTTATCTGATAAAACAGTAGAATTGTTTTACGAGAAAGGGTTAGTAAAAAGAATTCCTGAAATATTTAATCTAAGCAAAGATGATTTACTAAAATTACCCGGTTGGAAAGAAAAATCATCAGATAATTTAATAAATGCTATTGAGGCAAGTAAACAAACTAATTTGTCGCGGTTTATATTTAGCCTTGGAATCAGGCACGTGGGCAAGCATTTAGCTGAAGTTTTAGCTGATGAGTATAAAAATATAGCTAACTTGAAAAAAGCCACTAAAGAAGAGTTAATTGATATTAATGAAGTTGGCCCCAAGGTAGCTGAGAGTATTTATGATTTCTTTAAATGTAAGAATAGTCTCAGGATGCTTGATGACCTATTTAAAGCTGGGGTTATAATTAGGAATGAAGCTGTAAAAGGGCCACTTCAAGGTTTAACATTTCTTTTTACAGGTACACTTTTAAAATATTCAAGGTCAGAAGCAGGCCGTAAAGTAAAGGAATTAGGTGCTAAAGTCACTGATTCTGTTAGTGATAAGGTTGATTATCTGGTAGCCGGAGAAAACCCAGGTTCAAAAATTAATAAAGCCAAGAAAAAAGCCTCTATAAAAATCATCAACGAAGATAAATTCCTCTCTCTTATATAACCAATTTTTTATAAATGGTTGACTCGTAGTCATATATGTGCTAAAATAATCTGTTTTGTCGTGCCTAAATTATTTTAAACGTACTTACATTAAAAAAAAGGATAATATGAAAATATTAGTAACTTCACATACAGGAATTGGTGGAATTGCACGTACTTCTAAACAGATACGTGAACAGATCCTTTCTAATCATAAAAGTGATGAAATAGTAATCATTAATGAGAATAGAGAGAATAAAAGGGAGTATACAAAGCGCTATCGCAATACCTCTGTTTATTCATTTCCAACTCCAGAAGGCCTGCATGCTTTTAAATCATATACAAAATTTAAGAAGCACTATAAACCTGCTATAGACAAAATGGCAGATATTATCAG
>CAYQKA010000013.1:0-1753 GCA_964418055.1 uncultured Planctomycetia bacterium
CAAGTTTATATATATGATCAAATTCGCGTGCCTCAGTTGCTACTGTACCACTCATACCAGTTAGCTTCTTATACATCTTAATATATTTTTGAAAAGTTACTGTAGCTAACGTCTGATTCTCACGTTCTATTTTTAAGCCCTCTTTAGCTTCTATGGCCTGATGTAAACCATCTGACCAACGCCTGCCAGGCATAAGTCTGCCGGTAAAATCATCTACAATTAATACTTCACCATCCTTTACTACATAATCCTTATCTCTTTTGAAATTATTGTGTGCACGCAAAGCTTGATTGACATGATGCTTATATTCACTAGTATCAATATCATGCAAACTTTTAAGACCTAAAAGCTCAGCTGATTTTAGTTCACCTTGCTCTGTCAAATAACAGTTTTTAGACTTTTCATCTATAACAAAATCACCCAACTCTTCTTTAGTTTCTTCGTCATAACTACCTGCTTTTAATCTAGGTATTATTTTATCTATTTGGTAATATTTTTCTGTTGATTCTTCAGCTGGTCCTGAAATGATAAGGGGAGTTCTAGCTTCATCGACTAAAATACTGTCAACTTCATCGACGATAGAAAAATAAAATCCCCTTTGCATCATCTGTTCTTTAGAAACTACCATATTATCTCTCAGATAATCAAAACCAAATTCATTATTAGTTCCATAAGTAATATCACATGCATAAGCATTTTTTTTGTCCGTCGGATTCATATCATGCTGAATCACCCCAACAGAAAGGCCTAAAAATTCATAAACTGGACCCATCCATTGACTATCGCGTTTAGCTAGATAATCGTTTGTAGTTATTACATGGGCCCCCTCACCACAAAGAGCATTAAGATAAGTAGGCAAGGTGGCTACTAAAGTTTTGCCTTCTCCATTGGCCATCTCAGCAATATTGCCTTTATGAATGACATAACCACCAATAAGTTGACAATCATGATGCCTCAAACCAATGGTTCTTTTAGCTGATTCTCTTACAACAGCAAAAGCTTCAGGTAGTATTTCATCAATAATAGCTTCTCTTTTTGAAAATAGTTCGTTTTCTAACTTTTCCAAATCAGCTATCAGATTATGCCTTTGATCTGCAGAGGTCTGCTTAATTTGCTTCTCTAAAGAAAATACTTTTTCTTTTAATTCTTTACTGGCTTCATGAAGTTTTTGCTGATATCGATTTGTTTTATTTTTTAGCTCTCCATCGCTTAATTTAGATATGTCAGCTTCAAACATATTTGTTTTATCCACAATGGGCATAATACGCTTTATAGTTCTCTCATTAGCCGTGCCAATTATCTTACTTAATAAAAATCCAATCATCTTATTTCCCTTCTATAATATAGGATAGATTCTAACACAGTAGTTTAAATGTGTCAATTTAGCTTAATTTTTCAAAATATACGGACTATTTAAAAAGTTTGAGATAGAGAACCATAGAATGACCCAGAATAGTAATAACCGGAATGATTAAACAGGCCATAGCCTGAAAAATACTCCCTGCCAAGAAATGCCCTTGATTATCTATGCGAGGAGAACCAGGAAGAGAATCAATTAGTACAGCATGCTTAGGGTTAAGTGGATTGTATAATAATTTTTCTTTCTCATCGTCTTCTAATAACTGTGGCAAATGAGTTTTAGCAATTGCTTCGTAAAATTTGGTGTCTTCAGCTTGAAATTCAAAAATCATTTTATATACAGTTTGATTGTTTATTCTAGCATTAGTCGCGGCTTTATTTTTTATTTTACCCG
>CAYQKA010000013.1:1853-11275 GCA_964418055.1 uncultured Planctomycetia bacterium
CCACAATCACAAGAAGAACTTCAACTAGACCGTTTGTAAAAGAATTAATATGTTCAACTTCATTAGTTAAAAACCAAGCAATAATAGAATAAATAGGTGCACCATATTCCCATTTACACCAAGTAACTCTCTTCTTAAAAAATATCCAAGGAGGCAATATTAAAAGTATAGTAATGATAAAATAAGTAATCAGTAATACTGACATAACTATCTTCTCTTTTTTAAGAAGGCTTCAATAAATACATCTATATCACCATCCAAAACTGCCGTTGTATTACTGGTTTCTTCATTTGTACGATGGTCTTTTATCATATTGTATGGATGTAAGACATACGATCTTATCTGAGAACCCCAAGCAATTTCATTTTTACCACCATAATACTTAGCTAATTCTTGTTCGTGCTTTTCTCTCTCCCGTTCATACAATTTAGCTTTTAATATTTTTAAAGCTGTGGCTTTGTTCTGATGTTGAGAACGTTCATTTTGACATTGAACTATGATATTACTAGGTATATGTGTAATCCTAACAGCAGAATCAGTTACATTAACATGTTGGCCCCCAGCCCCAGAAGACCTATATGTATCAATTCTTAAATCACTTGGATTTATTTCTATGTCAATTTCCTCTGTTATCTCAGGGATAACATCAACCGAGGCAAAAGATGTGTGCCTTCTCTTATTTGAATCAAACGGAGAAATCCTAACCAACCTATGAACCCCTCTCTCTGCTTTCAAATAACCATAAACATATTCACCCTTAAACATCAAAGTAGCACTTTTAACGCCAGCTTCTTCACCTGGTTGTAAATCTACCGTCTGAGAAGCATATCCTTTATTTTCTGCCCATCGCAGATACATTCTTAATAACATCTGGGCCCAATCGCACGATTCAGTACCTCCAGCGCCAGCATGTATACTAACAATTGCATTATTTTTATCATGCTCACCACCTAATAAACGAGTCATCTCCAATTTGTTCAAAGAACCTTGTAATTTATCAATATCGTTTTCGAGTTGTTTTATACTTTCAGAATCAACTTCGGCAGTTATACTCAGCAACTCTTCTGAATCAATGAGTTCATCATTCATGTTATGCCAAAAACCAACAATATTCTTAAGACCCTTTAATTCTTTGGAAACTTCTTGAGCTTTATCCATCTTGCTCCAGAAATCAGGATTAGCCATAGCACTTTCTAGCTCCTCAATCTTTTTTTCTTTGGTGCTTAGGTCAAAGATACCCCCTTGCTTCTTTAAGGCGTTTTGCTATGTCTGTTATTTTTTCTTTAAGGTCATCTTTCATTTTTTAAACTCGAAAAACTTCAAAGGAACCAAACTTTTTTCCTTTGGGGTTTATAGCTTTTGTAAATAGAACTAATTTAGACTTACTAATAATCTTATTTTTTAATAAGAGTTTAAAAATATCCTGAGGTTCTTTAATCTTCTTATTAATTAGAATGGGTGTTGTCCCCCAGTATAGAAGAAGCTTATAAATTGCTTTCTTGTTCTCTGTAACAGCTACTATAGGATCATAAGGTCTAAACTTAGCAACCATTTCAGCCGTAAGACCTGAACGCGTATAAATAACGATCGCATCTAAATCAATTAATTGGGCAAAGCTTCTAACACTGTAAGCGACAGCTTCTGAAACATGACTCCCAGGATATATTTCTCTTCTATTAAGTAATTTATTATAATCGAGGCACCTTTCTGTATTTACAATTATTTTATCCATAAAACTCACAGCTCCAGCCGGATACTTACCCATGGCTGTTTCGCCAGAAAGCATAGCTAAATCAGTTCCATCAATTATAGCGTTAGCCACATCTGTAACCTCTGCCCTTGTAGGCCTCTTGTTATGTGTCATAGAATCAAGCATCTGCGTAGCTGTAATAACCGGCTTACCTCGACGGTTACATTTATGAATAATCTCTTTTTGAAGTATAGGAACTTTTTCAAGAGGCATGCTAACTCCCAAATCACCTCTTGCCACAATAATACCATCTGAAACATCAATAATTTTATTAATATTCTCCAGGCCTTTAGGATCTTCTATTTTTGCAATGACTGGAACATTTCTTTTTTTACGCTTCATAATTTTCTTGACCGTAATAATGTCTTCAGCAAATCTTACAAAAGATTGTGCTACATAATCAACGCCCATATTTAAACCAAATTCTAGATCTTTCTTATCTTTCTCTGATATATCAGGGAACTTGAAGTTTGCTTCAGGAACATTAATTCCCTTATTGGGCATAAGTAAATCTCCAGAAACAACCTGAACTACAGCACAGGTTTTTTTTACTTCTTTTACTTTCAGAGAAATATTACCGTCATCAATAAATATCTCATACCCTTTTTTTAAATATTTCTCAAATCCCTTATAGGAAACCGTAATCAGATTTGCACAACCCACTTTGTAAAATGAAGATATTTCAAGTATTTGCCGTGACTTCAACTTAATAGGTGTATTGTTTTCAAAATTACCTACACGAATACGATGACCTTCTAAATCCTGCAGGATACCAACTGGTTTATTTAATTTCCTAGAAACTTCTCTGACCATTTTAAACAATTTTTTATGTTGCTTATAGTCGCCATGCGAAAAATTAAGTCGAGCTATATTCATACCAGCTTCAATTAACTGCTCAATCTTAACTTTATTGGCTACAGCTGGTCCTAAAGTACAAATTATCTTAGTTTTTCTTCTGTAATTACCCATTAGTATTTTCACCTTCAATAGCATAAAAGCTGTTTTTAAGAAAACAAGTTAAGAGCGTTGATTCAAACAATAATTGCAAGTGAAACCAACGCTCTTATAGATTGTATTATAAATTTTAGTTATTGATTAAATCATCTATCTGCTTCTTACATTAATTCGAGAGCTTTATTAATCATCGGTAAAACGCTTTCAACTTCTTCTTTAGTTAAGCGGCCCAATTTTGAATATTGCCATTCATTATCAGTATTTTTAAACTCTCTGGCAACTTGAAGCTTAGGGTCAGCATTATTATAAGAATAAATCCCAATTACAAGCTTAGTATTACCAAATTCCTTCGAATCCTTAAATACCTCTTTGTCTAATTCCTTATCGTATGGCATGTTGCTTCTCCTTTCCTATGTTTGCTGTTCTTTTTTTAAAAGCAAGTCCTTTTGTATATTATACATAGTATCACAAATCTTTATAGATTGTATCTTGTTTATATTAAAAGTTCTTAAAGTCTTTTTATAAGTGCAATAAGCAAGTACTTTTTCAGCTTCAAGAGAATAAATATCAATTATTCTTTTTAGGCTCTTTGATTGTTTATAAGATTTATAAACTATCTCTACTTGCTTCTTAAAAATAAAGGCTTCTTTTAGCTTTTTCTTAATATCATGCCTTTTATGCCAGTATACAGTAATTTTCTCCAAAGTTCCATATTTTTTACAAATTAAATGTCCTTGCTCATTTCCATACTCATAGAGGTCTTTAGTTAATTTTACATCCTGACGACAATATTCTATAAGCTCGTCCATGCGTCCATCTCGAAAAAATTCTACTGCCATAAGACCATCAGCTGTTTTCTTTGTCCCTAGAGTTCCTTCAGCTAAATAATCTAATTTAAATCTTTTGCCACAGCTATACATCACTTCATACATAATATCCAGAAGGGGTAAATTTTGTAAGCTTTCACTTGTATATTTTTGTAATACCGGCAAATCAAAACCTTTTATATTAAAACCGATAATTAAATCTGCTTCTTTTAGTAAAATTAGAAATTCCTTTATATTTTCTTCATTATAAACTCTATAAGTATCATCTTTATAAAAATACGCAACCATAATTGAAAGCCGCAACCCCTCATGAGCTCTAGCGCCAACATCACGAAAAGTATTTCTGGTTTCTATATCAAAAACAATTATATTATCATTTTTTTTCATATTTTTATAATTACTTAATATTATTTTTAACTAATACAATTTTTTTATTAGATTTCTCACCCTTAATAATTTCCAAACTTGATTTATTAACATCGAAGTATTCAGCTAATAATTTAATAACTTGCTTATTGGCTTTACCCTTTTCACGTTGTGCGGTAACATAAACCTTAAAAACATTATCTTCTTCTTTAATTATATTCTTTGAAGCATTAGTGATTACTTTAATTTCTATTTTCATTTTTTTACTTAAGCGTATGCGGGCATATTTGTTTATAAGGACAATATTGACAAGCCATGTATGTAGGTTTGGCTTTATAATTCTGCTGTCTTAATCCAGTAGCAACTTCATCAACCATCAATTTGACTTTATCCATATCATCTTCTTCTTTTTTGGCACTACCAACTAATCCTGATTCCAAAAAGTGCAACTCAACCTTCTTAGGCAGGTGTCCTTTTCTTTCTTTGTATGCCAACGCATAAAGATTCATTTGAATACTTTCTTTGGTGCGTTTATCAGCCTTTTTTTGATCAGTTATATTTGATGATTTGTAATCAATGATTACTGCCCCATTTTCATCCTCGTCAAGGCGGTCAAATCTTCCTGATATACGGGCATTATTAATTATAAATTTGAAAGAATCTTCTAGTAAACTTGGTATTTTTTTTGTACTTTTTTCTCTCTTATAAAAATTTTGTACAGTCTTGCGCCCAGTTTTAAATCTTTCTATTTCATGTTCTTTTGTAAGGTATCCTTCGTTAATCCATATGCTTTCATAATAATCTAAAATTTCATTTAAACTTATTTTTTTATTATTCATTTTATAGCGAAAGTATTCAGCCACAACTTCATGTAATATTTTTCCGTAAATTATACTATGATGTTGTAATATAGGTACTCTTAATACATGAATATACCTATACTTTAGCGGACAGGTTAAATAATCATCAATTTTATATGCTGTAAGATCAATTGATTTTTTTTGTGCTACATTTTGTATTTTAAATTCAGGCTCCCTTGCTTTAGGGGTATGCCTTTTTATAGCTTCCAGAGCGCTGGACTTAAATGGTTCAATGTCAGCCTGAAGCAAATCCAAGGCTTCTAAAATAAAAACAGAAATTTTTCTCTGTCTTTTGCCTCCGTAATCTCTAGCGCTAGCCAGATATAACTCTTCTTTGGCTCTAGTCATAGCTACATAAAATAATCTTCTTTCCTCTTGCAAAAAGAAATCTCCTGCCGGAAGAATATCCTTAATTAATTCATCAGGCAATCCCAAAGCTTCTTTTCTTCTGGGCCAAGGAAATTTTCCCTTAATCAGACTCACCATAAAAACTATTTTAAATTCTAAACCCTTTGCTTTATGAACTGTCAGCACATTAACAGCCTCTATGTCTAAATCAGCCTCTACAACCGCCGGATCATCACCACTTGCAATTAATATCTCAAGATGTTTTATAAAAGTAAACACTCTATCCTTATCAGTTAGAGAACTGAACTCCTTTACAATTTCGAAAAATCTGGCTAAATTTTTTATTTTAGCTTCACTTGTCCTATCCTCTATAGATGTGAGCTTTTTCAAATAGCCTGTTTCTGTCAAAAACATATAAAGTATATTACCACTAACTAAATCTCTAGAAACATCAAGATAATGTTTAATATCAATAATTAGGCGTTCTATCTTTTTTTCTTCATCTGCTGAAATCTCGGATAACTCGGGGAAAGTAGCCCGCATTTTAAACACTTCATAGAGAGTTATATTTTTTCTAGTTGCTAAACTATTACATAAGCTCAAAACTACCATATCAAGATTATATATTTCAGAACTAGCTAAATAGAAAAGACTTACTGAATCTTTTATGTTAGCAATAATTTTTAAAAAAGAAATGGCTAAGCGTATCTCTTCTCTGGAGTATAATCCTTGATTGCCTGTAAAGCGCCAAGGAATAGAAAGCATATTAAGCGCCTGCAAAAATGGTTCAGCGTCATTATTTGAACGGACCAAAATAGCAATGTCATCGTATGAAATGTTTTTATTTTTCTCAACTTTATCCTTAATCATTTTTGCTATCGCATCCGCTTCGTGCGATACTGTATCATAATGAAGATGTTCTGGCTGCTTTTTCCCTTTCATAAGAGCTATAAGTTTTTTATTAACACTTGCCTTGATTTCCAAGCGATCTGGGTTATTATGACTGATAAGCATATAAGCCGCATCAAGTATAACCTGTGATGATCTATAGTTTTTAACTAAGATGACTTTTTTCGCTTTTTTGTATGTTTTTAGAAAACCTAGAACATTACTAATGGCTGCCCCTCTAAATTTATATATAGATTGATCATCATCGGCTGAAACCGTTATATTTTTATGCTCGGCAGCCAAAAGTTTTATAAGTTCAAATTGGGCATAGTTCGTATCTTGAAATTCATCAACTAATATATATTTAAAACGCTTTTGATACTCTTTTAAGATGGAAGGATGTTTTCTAAAAAGTTGTAAAGTTAAATAAAACTGATCTCCAAAATCAATCATCCCCCGCTGAGCTTTTAACTCTTGATATTTCTGATAGCAAAGGGCTATTTCCATTTCTTTTCTAGCTCTTTCACATAGTTCTTCATCCTTTGGATTACTTACAGCTAGTTTTTCTAAATTTTGAGCAAAGGCTAGATATTCTTGAGGAGATACATCTTCATCGCGGGCCCGCGAAAACAATGTTACAAGGGCCTTGATAAAACTATCTGGGTTACCCAAAGGACGATAATAATCCATAGGAAATTCAAATAGATGCTCTTTAATAAAAACAGCTTGTTCTGGAACTGTTAAAACTTTAAAATTAGTATCTAAACCTAATTCTATAGCTTTTTCACTTAATATTCTTTCACCGAAGGCATGAAAAGTACTTACCCATATATCAGCATAACCATATGGAATTAAGATATCAGCTCTTTCTTCCATTTCCGCTGCTGCTTTTTCAGTAAAAGTCAAAGCTAGGATTTCGTGAGGTTCTGCTTTCTTGGAAGCTATTAAGTAAGCAATTCTTTTAGTAATGACTCTCGTCTTACCCGTACCTGCTCCAGCAATAATAAGGAGAGGACCTTTTTCGTGAATTACGGCTTCTTTTTGCTCAGAATTAAGATCTTTTAAGAGTTCAAGTTCTTTCATAATACCATTCTAAAAAAGTTTTTAGCAAGTACACACCAAGCTAACGGATATATAGTATTTATATATGATATAACTGCATCACCTTTTTTGCAAGTAATTTAGGAGAAAAGTCAGTTAATTTTTTTGAAGAATTTTGTGATTTCTTTAGCTGTCTTTTCATCAATAATAGGAATTTTTCTTAAATCTTTTACGCTTGCCTTTTTGACCTTGTCTATTGTTAAAAAATGATTCATCAGTGCCTCATACTTTTTTGGACCTATTCCTTTTATTTCTTTTAATATAGAAGATGTGGCTATTTTCCTTCTTAAAGCCCGGTGATAACTTATAGCAAATCTATGCGCCTCATCCCTCAACCTTTGAATAAACTTTAATGATTTATCATGTGGTGGCAAAATTAACGCTTTCGGTCTATCAATAAAAAAAATCTCTTCTTTCTCTTTAGCTATACTAATAATGGTAATGTTCAATTTTAAAATCTTGAGCGCTCCCTGGGCTGCATTTAAATGTCCACGCCCGCCATCAATAATTATAAGGTCAGGTAAAACTTCTTTTTCGTTTATATTTTTATATCGCCTTAAAACTATCTCTCGCATCATGGCATAATCATCTATGCCATCTACCGATTTTATCTTAAATCTTCTATAATTGCACTTCTGAGGTAGGCCATCTTTAAATCTTACGGCCGCTCCCACTGAATGACTGCCAAATATATTTGATACATCAAAGGCATCAATATTCAAAGGAAGTTTTTTAAATCTTAATTTGTCTTTTAAATCCTGAGTTATATTTAAAAATACATTACTTTTCTGATCTTTGCTTATTTTTGAAAGTGCATAAATTTGATCACGAACAACAGCCGCTTCTTCATAAAGTTTATGCTCTGAAAAATATTTCATTCTCTTCCTTAATTTGGCAATCAATTTAGCGTGATTTCCTTTCAAAAACAGAATCAACTCAGAAACGGTTTGACTATATAAAGCAGTATCCAAACCTTTCTTACATGGAGCTAAGCATTGTTTTAAATGATAATAAAGGCATGGTTGCTTAGGCATTCTACTACATGATCTTAAAGGAAATCTACGCCTTAATATTTGAAGGGCCTCTTTTAATAAACTTACATCAGTATATGGCCCAAAATATAGTGCGCCATCGTTTTTCTCCTTACGAGTCACAATAAGTCTCGGGTAAAGCTCGGCAACTGTAAGTTTTAGCAAAGGATAAGCTTTATCATCCTTGAGTAATATATTATATTTTGGAAGATGCTTTTTTATAAGCTGGGCTTCATATAAAAGAGCTTCGGCCTCAGAATTAGCCAAAATGTATTCAAAATAACTCAAATTTTTAATTAAATTCCTAGTCTTAAGATTCTCAGTCTTCCCTCTGAAGTAACTATTAACTCTTTTTTTAAGCGAGAGTGCCTTCCCAACGTAGATTATCTGCCTGTTTATGTCCTTAAAAAGATAGACACCTGGCTTATTTGGCAATTCTTTAGCTTTTTTGATTAATTTATTAATTTTATCGTTCATTGTTTTATTATTGACAAAAATACAATATTTGTTATAATGACCATTCATGAAAAAAAATTATAGTTTAAAGGAGTAAAAATGCCAAACAGAAAATCAGCTATAAAATCTCTCAGAAATGACGCAAAAAAACACGAAATAAATAAAGCTGTGCTTTCGGAACTTAAAACAAAAGATAAAAAATATTTAGCTTTAGTAACTGATAAAAAAATCGATGAAGCTAAGAATTATCTTGAGGAATATGTGGTCAAACTTGATAAAGCCGCTTCAAAAAATATAATTCACAGAAATAAAGCTAGCCGCAAAGTTTCTCGCCTAACGAAAAAGCTAAACAGTGCTATTTCAAAGCGCACAGTTTAACTATTAGCGTATCAAAATTATTTTTATAATCACCGGGTAGAGTTTTGAAATTAAGATCAGTTTGTGCAAGCAAATCTATAGCTTCATTAACAGTTCTAGTATTAAAAGTTTCTGCCTGTCTCATAAATTTCTCTGCCAAATAATTATAAATTCCCAGTTGATTTAAAACTTCTTCTCGAGGAATTTTATTTTGAAGTAAGTTTTTAGCCTTGCATATACGTGTTAACTGAAAAGATATAAGCCCTATCAGTCCAAAAATGTCCTTTTCTTTTGAAATAACTTTACTTGCAATTCTTAACGATTCTTTAGTATTTTTTTTAAAAATCTCATCAATTAAATTATAGGCTGTATACTCCGCATCAAAACCTATCAATTCTTGAACATGCCGAAGAGCAATAACTTTTTCCTCACCTACATATAAAGATAGTTTTTCTATTGCATCACTTATATTCTTGAGGTTATT
>CAYQKA010000013.1:11375-14816 GCA_964418055.1 uncultured Planctomycetia bacterium
CAAGGCAGGCATTAGGATTTGGATTCTGGATATATTTATTTAATATACTTTTATCCTGAGAAGAAATGTTTTCAAAGCCTTTAAAAATAACCAAGAGATTATCTGCAAGCATATCCATAGATCTGCAAGCATCAAGTGCTTCTTTTATTTCCTTATCATTTGAATAAAAAACTAAATGGGAGGTTTTTTTAGAAAGGTCACGTTTGATTTTTTCAATAGCTTTGTCTCTTAAAAAGCTTTCATCCCCAGCAATAAGATAAACTTGACCTGCAAGCATTTTTACCAACCTTCAACCGTACGAGAAACAACTTCAAAGGCTAATTCTTCAGCCGCATTATCAATTAAAGCACTCTTATCAAGATTAATACTTGTAAACTTTTGATCCTTAAGTGTTGTATAGTATTCTGAGTCAACTTTAAATTTCTTTTCTTGCCACATTACTTTATCATTAACTAAGTCCGTATATATTAAATTCACAGTTAATACTAATCTATATTCCTCTACTTCATCATTTGATCCCCACGCTACTGGAATTTTTTCATATTTGATAATTTCTCCTTGAAGCATTGAATCGGCATCATCTTTTTTATTTTCAATTTTAAGCGATCCATCCCAGGCAAACCTATCTTTGATAGCATTAGTTACAACTATTTCAATATTTGGTTCGCTGGTTTTATTTTTAAATGTCTGGATATAAATGGTATCAATGTGAGAAGGAATTAAAGATCCGGCCGTATAACCACAGCCGGATATCAACAAACATATTAAAAGTAATCTAATATAGACAAATTTCATTTGGTTCTCTTATCTACTTTTTTTTGAATAATATTGATTTGAGTTTCCGAAAGTTTCGCCCATTCCGTCCCCGGGTAATCATTGACCACTGATTTATAATATATCAAAGCACTAACATATTCTCTGCGACTTTCATAATATTTAGCTATATTATAATCATGCTTCGCTCTTCTGTCCTGAAGCTCAACAATGGCTCTTTGAGCCTCTTGTTTCAAATCATCTGGAGGAGATTCATCAACAAAATCTTCAAATTCTTTAATGGCTTTCTCGGTAGTCTCCTGCTCATAGGCGGCTGGTTTACTAGCTTGAAGAGAACATATAGCTATTTCATATTGAGCTCTGTCAACAAGCGGACTCTCAGCATATTTTTTCAATAAATCCCCAAAAGCTTCAACAGCCATACTATAATTGTCCATCTTCTTATATGCTTGCCCTAATTGAAACTGGGCATTATCACCATATTCACTATATGGAGCATGGGTTATAATACTCAAAAATATTTGCTGAGAAGTTGTCAGGGCTGACAATACTTCAAACCCCATGAGTTTCCTTTTAGCACCATTTAGAAAAAGAACTCCTATATTATACATTTGTTCAATTATTTGAGTATTGCGTTTTGATTTGGGATATTGACTAATTATTTTATTATATAATAAATATGCTTTATAGTAATCATTAGCTTTTTCATAAGAAAGACCGCCAAAATATCCGGCATCAGGCACCAACGATGAGCCTTCAAAACTGTTTATGAGCTTATCAAACTCAACAGCTGCTTTTTTATATTCGCCGTGCTCGTAAAAACCCATAGCATAATCATATTGCTTCTCAGGAGTATCTTTAGGAGCGTATTTGGGATTAATCCATTTTTCCGTCTTGGGTGTCCAAACCCAAAAAGCTGCTACTTCATTAACGTAAATAAATATACATAATAAAATAAAAATTGATATAATAAAAAGTTTTTTCATAAAAATCCTTAGCTTCTTGTAATAGCCAGCTTTAATATACCACAGGCACAATAAGCTGTCAAGAAGCCTAAATAAGCTTTAAGTAAGCAAAAAAATTATCCAATTGTTCTAGTTTTTAGGAGACGAGAAATGTTATTTCTGCCTTTTGTGGTCATATCAATAAATTGAATACCTAAATCATATCTTGAAATAGTTTCAAATCTTCTAGTCCAAACAACCTTACAAACAGTTTTTACATTTTGATTTCTAAAAGGAAAGGACAATACTAAAACTATGCGAGAATTGACAGGAATAAAGCTCTCAGTTACTAACCGGGTTCCTCCCTCACTAACATCCCTAGTAAGGGCTCCTAAAACTCCTTCTTTGTTATTGCCTAATTGCTTACATTGGGACGGCATGCAACAACCAAAACGTTGAAACTTGCGTCTCTCAATATCAAAATGTTTTTTTGTTTCCATGAGAAAGCTCCAAACATTTTTAGACAACCTGCTTAAAAGGCAAATAATTAACTCTAATTTACTATACCATAGCTATAAAGTTCCTGTCAAGTTGCTAATTTTACGATTAGCCTATACAATGTACAAAATAAGCAACAATAAAGGTAGGAACAGCATAAATAATAGCGTGGTAAATATCCAGCAGGAATTAGCTAAATCCTGGTCTAAATCAAAGAGAGACGCCAGTACTAAACTGGCAATAGCAGTAGGCATAAATGACTCAATTATGGCAATTTTTAGGGGTAGGCCTTCCATGATATCTTGATAACTAAAAAGATATGCGAGCAAAATTCCCACTATAGGTGACCAAACAAATTTAATAAGGCTCATCGAAAATACAGGCGATTTAAACTTTTTAATTGCTTTAAAATTCATCGTCAATCCAATAGCTAACATATAAATAAAAGTAGTAACTGGTATCAAAACATTATTTAGGCTACCAATATAAAGAGGTCTCTTAAAATGCAATAGATTTAAACCTACACCTATAGCTAAACCTAGGAGCGGGAACAAACGTATTCCTTCAGTAAAGATTCTCTTTAAGTTATCTTTAACACCAGTTACTTTTCTTGAACTGTACTTTTCAGCCATATAAAAACCTATCGTGTAATAATATGGCTTAAAAAACAAACAATAGAGAACGGTTAAACCAAAACCTGCCTCACCATAAAGCACAAAGGCAATAAATCCGCCCAGCGTGTAACCGATATTTGAGAACATAGCTGCCCCAATATAACTACCGGTTTGCTTTTGATTAAATTTATGCACTTTCGCAAAAAATAACGCTGGAATAAGAGCTAATGTAGTAATAATCATACCCAAAAGAGGTAAAGTAAATATAGTCTTATTGCTTAAATCAAGCGCCCAAAAGGAAAACATAACAATGAAAGGGGTAATAGACTTGGTGAGAAAAATGATGATTACCTTGGATACCTTATCCGGTTGACCAATAAACTTACTTTTAAGCCAATAACCGATGACTAAAGGAAGGAATAGAATACTAATTATATATGCAATCTGAAAAAATTCAATTTTCACTTAGCAAACCTTACTGTTAAATAACTTTTTTCCATAGTTACAAAAGCATCCAGATCACCTTTGGGTGAGTGCTTTTTATAATTCTTCAATTCTTCTATTTGTAATTTACTGCTTCTGGATGCTAAATCATAAACATCGCAGGTTAC
>CAYQKA010000013.1:14916-18222 GCA_964418055.1 uncultured Planctomycetia bacterium
TCTTTTTATTATCATTATGTTGCAATAGAAATAATGACCATGAATTCATTTTAGGATAAAGATAAACTATTGATAAAACTGAAATAAATGATAATTGAAAACCTATATCAAACAAATAATAAGGATTAACAATCAATATCAAAAAAGCGGCTAAACCAAGACTATTGTAAATATCAGAATCCCTTTTTATTAACCATCCTCCAAGAATAACACTAGCCATAATTGAAGCCCTAACAACAGAAACTCTTGCCCCACTTAAAAAACAATAAAAAATAAGAAACCCAATACATATCACTGAAGCCTGAGAACGGTTCAATCCAAAAATCTTTCCGATAAAAATTAGTAAAATAACTATTATACCAATATGAAGTCCACTAATAGCTAACACATGAACAGAACCAGAAAATATAAAAGAATCAAATATATCCTTATTAATATCTGTTCGTAATCCCAAAATTAACGCTCCCAATAAACCACTATAGGGCTCACTCAAAAGCTCTCCATATTTATTTGCGAGTTTTTCCCTTAAATTCATCGACCATAAATACAATATGTTAATTCTTTTTTTCGCATTAAGTTTTATAAGAGCATCTCCTTTATTCATATAAAAAAATCCGTCTATATGCCTGCTCTTAAGATATATTTTATAACTATTAGACTTTTCACTTTCAACTAAATTCGCTGGCTTAAAATTTCCCTCAAGAACATATGCATGACCATACTCAAGATGTTTATTAAAATGACTAAGACTATACACTTTTACTTGGCCAGAGACTGATTCAAAGTTATTCTTATTCTTAAATTGTTTAACTTTAAAATTGAAACTACATCTTTCCCTATTCCAACGATCCTTACTATAAGTTGGGGATTCAATTACATAACCAATTATTTCTAAATGTTTTTGAGATTTTACTAAATTACTTATATTATCATCGGGCACAATGGTAGCGACACCATACCTTAATGACCCCAAAATAATACATAAAATTACAAAAAACAAATAAAAAAAACGCCTATTAATAAACATAATAGATAAAATCAAAAAAAATGCACACAATCCATATAATAAAAAAATATTTATTACTAGGAAATGACCCAAAGTAATTCCTATAATTAAAAACAGACCCATAAAAAAGAAGGGTCTATTAATTTTTTTTATATTTTTTTTAATTTCTTTTGTTGTCATTTTAGAAAATAACAAATTCTTTTAATTTTTCTACTTTTTTATCACCGATTCCTTTTATCGCTTTTAAATCATTTGGTGAATTATAAAAACCATGCTCCTCGCGATAAATAATTATTTTTTCTGCTGTTGATGGACCTACACCAGGAAGGAAAGTAAGCTCTTCTTTAGAAGCGGTATTTATATTAACAGTCTTTACTTGTTTAATATGCCTGTCTACATCTTTCGAAATAGCTGTTTGCACTAACTCATGATCAAAATTAATAAAATCCAAGAGATGATATTGCTTAAGGTGATAAACAAATATACCCGAGAGAAAGCAAATAATTAAAAATAGAAGGGCTGTTTTTTCTTCTTTAGTAAAATTTAACATTAAAGCTTACATATTTGAGAGGACATAAACAACTACATTTACGCCTAGTTTAAAAGAATTTTCTTTACCTTTTTTAACAAAATCAACCTATTACAATATTGATAAGTTTTCCTGCAACAACTATAACTTTTTTTATAGTGGAATTAGAAATAAGATTTTTTACTTTCTCATCTTCTAAAACTGCCGCCTTGATCTGCTTATCATTTATACCTTTATTAAGTTTAATTCGAGAACGTAGCTTGCCATTAATTTGAACAATAATTTCCATTTGACCTTGATTTAAAACTTTTTCATCGCATTCAGGCCAAGGATGCAAAAATATACTCTCGTTATGTCCGAGATTGCGCCACATCTCTTCGCAAATATGCGGAGCCAATGGTGATAAGAGTAAACATATAACCTCAAGAGTTTCCTTAACATCATATGGACTCTTAGACTCCACTTTTCCCTTAAGGCTATTGCTTTCAAGTTGTTTATCAACTACTTCTTTAGTCACATTCACTAATTCCATAATAGAACTTACAACTGTATTGAAATGAAAAGAATTTTCTATATCATAGGTAACTTTTTTTATAACTTCATTGGTTTTTACTGTAAGTTTTAAAATTAATTCTTTATCTGAAATAAAAAACTTTTCTTTTTCAGTTATCTGTTGCAATAAACGCCAGACTTTATTTAAAAATCTCCAAGCTCCTTCAACAGCCCGGTCGTTCCATTCAGCATCTTTCTCAGGGGGGCCAATAAATAAAGTGTAAACCCTAACGGTATCAGCGCCATATTTTTCAATTAGCTCATCAGGACTAACAACATTGCCTTTAGACTTAGACATCTTAGCCCCATCTTTTATAATCATGCCCTGCGTAAAAAGATTTGCAAACGGCTCCTTAAAACCAACTGCTTTTATATCAAATAAAACTTTGGTTATAAACCTTGAATATAAAAGATGTAAGATGGCATGTTCTACGCCACCTATATATTGATCTACCGGCAGCCACTTATCAACTAATTTTTTATCAAAAGCCATATTTTTATTTTTTGGGGATAAATACCTTAAATAATACCAACTTGAATCAACAAAAGTATCCATGGTGTCAACTTCTCTCCTGGCTACACCTCCGCACTTGGGACAAGTTGTTTCAATAAACTCTTTTTTATCTTCAAGAGGCGATACACCAGTAGGCTTAAACTCAACATCAGCTGGAAGCTCAACAGGCAAGTCTTCTTCTTTTACAGGTACAATTCCACATTTTTCACAATATAAAATAGGGATAGGTGCACCCCAATACCTTTGTCTTGAAATAAGCCAGTCACGAAGTCTATAGGTTATAGCTTTTTTACCCATATTATTATCCTGCATCCAGGAAGTTATTGCAGTTTTTGCTTCATCTGAAGGCATACCATCAAATTTATCCGAGTTAACCAAAACTCCAATATCTTCGTAAGCCTCTTTCATTGATGGACCATTAAGAGTATCTTTAGGATTATCTATGACTAACTTTATATCTAAATTATATTTTTTAGCAAAATCAAAATCCCTCTGATCGTGCGCCGGAACAGCCATCACAGAACCAGTTCCGTATCCATAAATAACATAGTTTGCAATCCATAATGCAATTTTATCGTGATTAACTGGATTAATTACATAAAGGCCGCTGAAAACTCCTTCTTTTTCAACCTGTTCTGATTGCCGCTGAAAACTGCTTTGACCTTTTATCTTCTCTAAAAACTTAAGTACCTCATCTTTATTTTC